>JBMTVT010000001.1:0-93197 GCA_049451635.1 Tamlana sp.
TATCCCAATCAAAAGACATTGCTAAATCATCAGACTCATAGTTATTGATTGTTATGTTTGCGGTAGGATATGTACTGGCAGGGTTTACCAAATATTTACTGGCTAAACCTGGCCCACTTTCTATAGTTAGATTTAAAGATTCAGCACTTTCAATAGCTAAATCGCTATGAATCATAACCTTTAATTGACCAGAAGTCTCGTAAGCTGGAATTGTAGCGTTAACTAAATCATAATCTTCATGTTCAGTAGCAGTTGTTCCACTTAAAACAACCCAACTAAAAGTTGTGGTTCTGTCTATTGGCTTATCAAGAACAACATCCCACACTAAAACATCTTCATTACCTTCATTGATAGCCGAAAGATTGGCTGAAGAAGAAAGCGTAAAAGAAGGTGTTGGATAATCTCCACTTATATCTGCAAAGGGTTCAGCATCCTGGCTTGCAGTTTGTACATCGCAACTGTAAACAACTGCAGATAACGTTAGCAAGCTTAATATATATTTAATTTTTTTCATAATATCTTGTTATTAACTCAAATTATAAATTATTGTTTGGTATATACTACTGTATAATAACGACAGTTATCTGCGCCTGCAGGGTAACAAATTGAATAATCTACCGAAATGGTTCCTGTGTCAGGATCATAAGTTCCATGCACTCCCAAATCATCAACCCAGTTACCGTAATAATCAACAAGGTATTGACCATTAATTATTATTTCGTTACAAACATCTAATACTGTCATACCTGGTGTACCCACACCTGCTAATTGACCGCTTACCCAATGTCCAACTTCAGCCGTTCTATATTCACCAGTACCTGTTTCTGTCCAAGTATCGGTGAAAGTAATATTTGAAACTGAACCATCATATGCTGTATAAATCATTTCAGCATCATAAGTTCCAGACAAGTTTGAAAAACACAGGTAATTTAGAGTTATTTTAAACAATTTACCGTTTCCTACAATATTTCCACCATCAGCAGATGAAACCTTTAAATATAAAACGGGAGCAGTATCTAAAGGAGCAATAATGCCCTCAGATAGTAAAGTTATTGGTAATTTACCAATAAAGTTTTGGTCTTTTTCAAGAGTTATGGTTTTAGAATCTAATCTAAAGTGAGTCCCTTCAACAGCGGTTGAAGATGGATCTACAGCAATAGTAGCCGTAACATCGCTTGTTAAGTCTGTAACTGTTGGTCCAATAACCGACATACTTAAGTCAAATTCATATTCATTACCGTTGGCAATTCCACCAATTGTTTTACTTGATTCAGTAAAACTGGCCAAGTTAGGCCCTTCATCATTGGCGGCAGTTGTACCAGTATCATCTACTAAACAAGAAGTAAACATAAGAGTTACCCCAAGAATACATGTTAATTTTAATAAATTTTTCATAATCATTTTTTTAATTAATTCGCCCAAAATATTTTATCAGTGAAAGCATTTGACTGACTGGGAACATTACTACTATTAGCAGTGATTTCACTAGATGGATAGAATAATCTAACAGGTCTATCAGAACTTGTAGCCGTCAATGAAACAGGAATATTAGCAGGGTATCCAGTTCTGTTATAGTCAAACCATGTTTGTAAAGCATTGATACCCATTAATGCTGTTGCTTTTTGGTTGATTATAGCTTCTAACTTATTGGTTGAAATAGACCATCCTACATTTTGAATGTTTTGGCTGTAATAAGTAGTAGCATCTCCAGCACCAAGATATGTAAATGAGGCCTGAATACCAGATTCGTACATTGCTTGAGGACTAGCAGAAATATAGCCCTTCAAAGCAGCTTCTGCTCTATTAAAATAAGATTCAGCAGCGGAATATATTACTGAACTTTGGCTAGGACCTTTTAATATACCAGGACCAATGTTAGATACATTTGCAGGAACATATTGATCTACAACAGGTACATCGTAATCCTGTAGCCCCTGAGGTACTCCTAAATGACCACCGGCAGGTTCTTCAAAGAAATAATTTAATCTGCCGTCGTTAGTATCCATAAGCTTATCTAGGATGTAAGGAGTAGCACATGTAGCGTTACTTGTTAAAGTAGTTGCCCCTGATACATCTTGACCAAAATCATTCCATTTTCTGTTTTGCTGATTTTCAGCTTGGGTATAGCCTATGTTTATTGTAACATCCGTGTTCATGTAACCAGAACCTTCAGCAGCAATAGCGTTGAATTGCTCTTGAATATAACTACCTCTTCCAGACATATCTGATTGACGAACTAATATTCTTAATTTAACTGTATTAGCAAATTTTTTCCAGCTATCCATATCGCCTCCAAAAACACCATCGTCAGCTCCTGGAACAACAGCAGAAATATCAGGGTTTGTTCCTGTTGAGTTAATTAAACTTATTGCATCTGTTAATTCAGTGATTAGGCTTTCATAAATAGTCAAAGCATCATCATATGCAGGAGTTGCATTTCCACCTCTAAGCAAAGCTTCGGAGTATGGAATATCACCATAAGTATCAACCAAAATTTGGAAATGCATTGCTTTCATTATTTTTGCAATTGCTTTGTAGTAACCATATTCTGGCTCTTCCAAATTATCTAAAACTTGATATTGTTTTAATACGTTAGTATAAGTGTAATCGAAAATATTAGAATAGAAAGACGCTGAGACAAAGTACAAAAATTCGTCATTGTACCAAGAAAATCCATCTGATTGACTCCAATTTGCCATAAACATATTTCCTAAATGATTTTGGCCTCTATCTGTTTCTTCAATAATAGCCGAATAATTTAAGGCTACTGGCAACACCAAATCAGGTGTTACGCTTACTGGGTTATTAGGGTCGTCATTGATATCCAAATAACTCTCGCTACAAGATCCTAGTGACATTATAAGTACTAGAATACTAATTGTTTTTATAATATTTTTCATAATTCTTTTTTTTAAAACTCTACGTTAATGTTAAATCCAACAGACTTAGTTGGCGGAGATTGGAAATAACCACCAATACCAATAGCGTTACTGTTTGAGTTGTTAAATTCAGGATCCGAGAATTTATTTTCTTTAGGTAACCAAGTAAATAAATTTCTTCCTACTAAACCTATTCTAACTGAATGTACAGGTACATTTTGTAAAATAGTTGATGGTAAAGTATAATTTAAGGCAACCTCTCTTATTTTGAAGGCGGTAGCATCTTTTATATAGTTTTCCTTAATTTCATTGTATGTATTTGTCCAGAAATCTTGAAGACCATCAGTAATAGGAATACTCGTGTTTTCAACATATACTCCTGGGCTTGTTTCTATAACTGAATTAGGGAAAACGAAGTCTTGTCTGTTAGCAGAGACTGAAGCTTCAGATCTACCAGTAAATTCCATGGCATCAGAACCTTGCTCGTAGTAAACATGACCAGTTCTGTAATCCATTGTAGTTGAAAGTCTAAATCCTTTATAGTTAACAGTAGATGTTAAACCAATTATGTAATCTGGCGTTGTTTTACCTAAGTTTTTCAAATCTCCTAGAACCGGATTACCACTTACAGGGTCAATAACAACTCTTCCTTGCGGATCTCTTACATAAGATGTAGCTTTAATTTGAGGGTAAGCCTCACCAACAATAGCATATACACCAACTTCTCCAGTTGTTGCTATTGGAGTTTCAGAAACTCCGTCTGAGATTTCTTTAACAATACTTTCGTTTTGAGTGTAATTTACATTAACATCCCAAGAGAAATCTTCTGACTTTAAAACGGTACCACCCAATGAAAGTTCAACACCTTTACCTTCAATTTCACCAATATTTGTTAAATAACCTGTAGAACCAGAGGTAACAGAAGGTGTAATAGAAGTAATTAAATCAGTTGAAGTGGAAATGAAGTATGCAGCGTCTAAAGTTAATCGATTATTGAATAATCCAAGATTTAAACCTATCTCAGTAGTATTAATTTTCTCTTTTGCTAAATTAGCATCAATAGCTCTTCCTGTTATAGCAAAACCATTTATTGATCCAAAAGGGAAACCGGAAGATTGAGAAAATGTCTCATTTGTAGCATATGCAGCAAAATCGTTATAAACGGTAGAGTTACTTGCAGTTATTTTTAAGTTATTCAATGGTCCTTCCGCAAGTCCAGGGAAAGCATCAGTAGCAACAAATGATAAACCAATTGCAGGATAAAAATAACTATTATCGCCACTAGGAAGTGTTGAAGTAAAATCATATCTACCTGAAGCATTTAAGAATAAAAAGTCTTTAAAACCTAAAGTCAAATCAGCAAAGAAACCATAAGTCTTTTTAATTGACTCATCGGCACTTACTGTAGGTTGTCCTGTACCGTTAGAGATGTCATAGAAACCAGGAATACTTAAGTTAGTAACTGCAATAGAACTAGATCTAGACTCGCTTGTGGTGCTTGTGGCACCTAAAGTAGAAGTTAAATTTAAAGCGTCAGTTATATCAAATTCGGATGTTAATAAAGCATCTGTTGTATAAGTTAAGTATGAAGACTCATAATCTGTTACAAAAGATGATACTGGAGAATGTGCTGGCTGAAGCGTAGCATCATATGTTTGAGCTGCTCTCCAGTCTTTACCAAAGGCATTACCAGTATTTATACCTAAACGTGTTGTAAAGTTCATCCATTCTGTAATATCATAAGAAGCACTGATGTTAGCGGTTAATCTTCTTGTCTCTGTTATATTTCTGTTTGTACCAATTGCCCAATATGGGTTTTGGTAGTAAGCATTAAAATAGTTGTCGGCATAAGCATAACTATTTGGGTTGTCCCAATCTTTATAACTTGATAAAGGAATATTTGCAGGTGTGTTGAGTACGAACCAATAAAGCGGACGGTTTTGGTCACCAATTGATCCTCCAACTACATTTGTTTTGTCTCTAAGGTAGTTTGAAGTAAAGCTTAATTTTAAATCACCTATTTTTTTGGTAGCATTTGCTTTAAATGTATTTCTACTATACTCATCACTAGGAACAATACCTTTTGTTTCTTGATCACCAATAGAAACATAGAAAGTACTATTGTTGCTACTACCAGTAAAATAAATGTTATTTTGAAAAGTAGTACCAGTATTGTAAAAGTCTAATAAATTATCTTTTACTGGAGCATAAGGTACCATTTGAGTTTCCAAGGGGTAGCCTGATGGAAATGTTGGTCCGATTTGACGAAGTGTTCCATCGAAGCGTGGTCCCCAGTTCGTGTTTTCAACATTATCATATACACCTTGCCAACCAGTACCATATTCTGATTGGAATCTAGGCATGTATGCAACATTTTCGAATGTACTGGTAGAATTTATACCAATTCTGAAAGCTTCACCTTCTCTCCCTTTTTTTGTCTCAACAATAATTGCACCGTTACCAGCTCTAGAACCATAAAGAGCAGCAGCTGTTGCGCCTTTCAATACGTTTAAGCTTTCAATATCAGCAGGATTTAAATCATCAAAAGCTCCTTGTGAAGCAATAGATCCGTCGATAACTATTAAAGCGGTATTGCTCTGAGAAATAGACCTTAAACCTCTTAATATTACTTGGGTTGTTGGGTTTACACCGTTATTCTGAACGTTAATTTGTAAACCAGCAACTTTACCAGCTAATGCACTGGCAGCTCTTGTAGGAGCAACTTTAATTAGTTCTGCATCATCAACTTTTTCGGCTTGGTAGGTAAGAGACTTTTTTTGTCTTTGAATACCATACCCAACAATTACTACTTCTTCTAATGCTTGAGCATCTTGTTGTAAAACTAGATTGATTGTGTTAGAAGCACCAACAACAATTTCTTTGGTTGAATATCCAACAAAACTAAATACAAGGGTTGAACCTTGTGAAGCTTGGACTGAATATTTACCATCAAAATCAGTTGAAGTACCTGTTGATGTTCCTTTAACCAAGACTGTTGCTCCAGGAAGCGGTAAGCCAGAATCATCTGAAACCATACCTGAAATTGTCTTTTCTTGCGCAAATGTTAGTTGCACAACAAACGCTAGTAATAGCGTTAGAATTCCACTAAACTTTGTTTTCATTTTATAATTATTTGAATTAGTCAATATCAAAAATGATAAAATAAAGTTAATAAAACAATAATTATGATTAAAATTTACTGATTTGTTCAAATTTTTAAGAAAATAACAACAAAGCAGCTAGAAATTAGAGGTCAAACTCACGTGAATTTTAGAATTTGCAAGTTTAAATTTCGTATTCTCAATTTTGCCATTAGCATAATTAAACCTAAAAAGCCCTGCTTTTGTATAAATCCCTAAACCTAAACCATACCCAAAAAGCTTTTCTTTTATATTGATGATTTTATTTTCAAAGTAAGCGGCATCAATTATTGTATGTGCGTATATAGAATTACTCAATTGAAATCTATATTCAGTATTAATTAAGCCATAAATGTTAGCAAACAGACTGTTTTCCTCAAATCCGCGGAGAGAATTTATGCCCCCAAACCTTAGGAGTTCATTTTCAAGATAAGTGCCTGATGAAATTTTGGAAACATTGGTTTTAATATAAATGCTGTTTTTACTGTTTAAGTTAAAGATTTTAAAGGCGTCTAAGGTTATTTGAGTTTGGTTTTCATTATTGTTAGAGGATTTCCTGTTGCCAAAACCGTACTCAAAAAATAGTTTTGAATTTAAGGGAAACAGAAAATTATTATAGTTAGGTTTTAAAAATTGATATGATAAAGTAACATAATTTGTTTTGTAATTTGATATAATAGCATTTAAGCTTTCGGCCAGCAAGCTATTGGATTTGGTTGAAGTGATTCCTGTATATATTTTGTGATTAGCATTTATTTGATAATGTAATTTTGCAGATTGATTGGTGGTTGTAAATGAAGAATCCCTTTTGAAGATTCTCAAAAGTAAATCCAAGCCAATAGGTGATTTAAATAAATAAGGCATTGAAGCTTCAGCTTCAAAGGTTTTTTGGTCATTCTCATCACTTTTGTAGAGCAATCTGAAAGATTCCCCATAATTTAAATTGTTAACAAGATTTAAATTTAAATAACCATCAAATTCCAATTTATTAGTTTTTTCATTGGTGCCAAAACCTAAAAAACCATCAAAAGTATTACTTTTTGTTTTTTGAAGGTATAAATATAAGGAAGTAGAATCTTTTGAAAATAATACTTCTGGTGATTTTATCTCACTTGCAAAATTCAAATTATTGAGCTGCTCGGTTTTATTTCTAATTCTATTTAAATCAAAAACCTGTGTGGGTTTAATTTTTAAAAAATGCTTTAAATAAGACTCAGGGAATTTTTCATAACCTTTAATTACAATGTCGTTAATTACTCTTTTTTCTTCGGAAGAGTTAACAACCAATTCTGCTTCAAGATTAGAAGTGTCTTTCAGTTTAATATTTGCCAACCTTAATTTAGAAAAGGGAAATCCTTTTTCAGAAATTCTAGTATTGATTAAGTTCAATGCATTTTCAACTTCGCTAAAAGTCAATTTAAAGTAATATTCAAAAACATCACTAGAAACAGCATTAATAATTGAAGGGTCAATCTCATTTTTATTATAATGTATATATATGGTGTTAAATTTCCTTTTTAAAAGCAGTTGGGCTTTAAATGTTGAATCGTTTATTTTTTTTATAAACCTCAATTCATTTTCAATATAACCCTTATTGTAAAGCTTGTTTTTTAAAGAGTCAACCTCAAATGTAATTGACTTATAATCTTCATGGATTTCTAAATAATTTAAAGAATCTATTACACTTGTTTCGTTAATGGTGTTTCCTTCAATTTTTAAATATAAATTTTGGCAAAACAATTCAGATGAAAAAAAGATGATGGCAATAAAGAATAGTAAGGAAGTTTTTTGCACGCTATGGTAACCATTTTATTATGTAAATCTAACGGAAAAACTACACATATAATATTACACTTAAAATAATTTTTAAATTCTATTGAAAATTAATGTTTTAAGGTTTGAATAATTCATTTTAATTTCTACCTTTGCAGCCCTCTTAAAAGAGGATTTTAAAATTTATATATAATATATATGCCAACAATTTCACAATTAGTACGAAAAGGAAGAGCCAAAATAACCAAGAAGAGTAAATCGGCTGCTTTAAATTCGTGTCCTCAAAGACGTGGTGTATGTACTCGTGTTTATACAACAACACCTAAAAAACCTAACTCAGCAATGCGTAAGGTAGCAAGGGTTCGTTTAACAAACGGTAACGAGGTTAACGCATACATTGGTGGAGAGGGTCACAATTTACAAGAGCACTCGATAGTATTGGTTAGAGGTGGAAGGGTAAAAGATTTACCAGGAGTTAGATATCACATCGTTCGTGGTGCTCTAGACACTGCAGGTGTTGCGGGTAGAACACAACGTAGATCTAAGTATGGTGCAAAACGCCCTAAAAAGTAATTAAAACTTTAAGAAGAAGACATGAGAAAAAGAGCAGCAAAAAAGAGACCGCTTTTACCAGACCCACGTTTTAACGATCAGTTAGTAACTCGTTTCGTAAACATGATGATGTGGGATGGGAAAAAATCGGTAGCTTTTAAAGTTTTCTACGATGCGATTGATATTGTAGACTCGAAAAATACTGACGAAGAAAAATCAGCCTTAGAAATTTGGAAAGATGCCTTGTCAAATGTGATGCCTCACGTAGAAGTACGTAGCCGTCGTGTTGGAGGTGCTACATTCCAAATTCCTATGCAAATTCGTCCTGACAGAAAAGTTTCAACTGCCATGAAATGGTTAATAAACTATTCACGCAAAAGAAACGAAAAATCTATGGCTTTACGTTTGGCATCAGAAATTTTAGCAGCAGCTAAAGAAGAGGGGGCAGCAGTAAAGAAAAGAGTAGATACTCACAAAATGGCAGAAGCAAATAAAGCATTCTCTCACTTTAGATTTTAATAAGAAATGGCAAGAGATTTAAAATATACAAGAAACATAGGTATTGCAGCGCATATTGATGCGGGTAAAACAACAACTACTGAGCGTATACTTTATTATACAGGGGTTTCCCACAAAATAGGTGAGGTACATGATGGAGCTGCAACTATGGACTGGATGGAGCAAGAGCAAGAGCGTGGTATCACTATTACTTCTGCTGCTACAACCTGTACTTGGCAATTTCCATTGGAAAATGCGCAACCGACACCTGAAACAAAAGGTTATCACTTTAATATTATTGATACACCTGGTCACGTTGACTTTACTGTTGAGGTAAACCGTTCATTACGTGTATTAGATGGTTTGGTGTTTTTATTTAGTGCAGTTGATGGTGTAGAGCCCCAATCAGAAACTAACTGGAGGCTTGCTGATAACTACAAAGTGCCACGTATTGGTTTTGTAAATAAAATGGACCGTCAAGGTGCAAACTTTTTAGCAGTTTGTCAACAAGTAAAAGACATGTTAAAATCTAATGCAGTGCCAATTGTTTTAAATATTGGTGACGAAATAGATTTTAAAGGTGTTGTAGATTTAGTTAAGAACAGAGCTATTGTTTGGCATGACGAAACACAAGGGGCAACTTTTGATGTTATCGATATTCCAGAAGAATTAAAAGCTGAGGCTAAAAAATACAGAGCATTACTTATTGAAGAAGTAGCAACATATGATGAAAACCTATTGGAAAAATTCATGGAAGATGAAGATTCTATTACAGAAGAAGAAGTGCACGCTGCACTTAGAGCTGCTGTAATGGATATGGCAATCATTCCTATGATTTGTGGTTCTTCTTTCAAAAATAAAGGGGTTCAGTTTTTATTGGATGCTGTTTGTCGTTATTTACCTTCTCCATTAGATAGAGATAATATTAAAGGTATTAATCCTGAAACAGAAAAAGAGGAAACACGTAAGCCTGATGTTAATGCGCCATTTTCAGCATTAGCATTTAAAATCGCTACAGACCCATTTGTAGGTCGTTTAGCATTTTTCCGTGCATATTCAGGTCGTTTAGACGCTGGTTCATATATCTTGAACAATCGCTCTGGTAAAAAAGAACGTATTTCTCGTATTTATCAAATGCACTCTAACAAACAGAATGCTATTGATTTTATTGAGGCTGGAGACATTGGTGCTGCTGTAGGGTTTAAAGATATTAAGACTGGGGATACCATGTCTGATGAGAAACACCCAATTGTTTTAGAATCTATGAACTTCCCCGATCCTGTAATTGGTATCGCGGTTGAGCCTAAAACTAAAGCGGATGTTGATAAACTAGGTATGGCTTTATCAAAATTAGCTGAGGAAGATCCAACATTTACTGTTAGAACTGATGAAGCTTCAGGACAGACTATCATTTCTGGAATGGGTGAACTTCACTTAGATATTATTGTTGATCGTTTACGTCGTGAGTTTAAAGTTGAGGTAAATCAAGGTCAGCCACAAGTTGAGTACAAAGAGGCTATTACACAAAAAGCACAACACAGAGAAGTTTATAAAAAACAATCTGGTGGTCGTGGTAAATTCGCTGATATTGTATTTACTCTTGAGCCTGCTGAAGAAGGAAAAGTAGGGTTAGAGTTTATTTCAGAAATTAAAGGTGGTAACGTTCCTAAAGAATTTATCCCTTCAATTGAGAAAGGATTCAAAATGGCAATGGTTAATGGGCCACTAGCTGGTTATGAAGTTGATGCCATGAAAGTAACCTTATTAGATGGGTCTTACCACGATGTGGATTCTGACCAATTATCATTCGAATTAGCTGCAAAACTTGGATTTAAAGCTGCTGCAAAAGCTGCAAAAGCTGTAATCATGGAACCTATAATGAAACTTGAGGTAATTACGCCTGAAGAAAACATGGGTGATATAGTAGGTGATTTAAATAGAAGAAGAGGTCAAGTTAGCGACATGGGTGATAGAGCTGGTGCAAAAACTGTAAAGGCTACTGTGCCGTTATCGGAAATGTTTGGTTATGTTACTACATTAAGAACATTGTCATCAGGTCGTGCAACGTCAACAATGGAATTTTCACATTATGCTGAAACACCTTCAAACATATCTGAAGAAGTGATTAAAGCAGCTAAAGGTGTTGAAGCTTAAAATCTAAGAAAATGAGTCAAAAAATCAGAATAAAATTAAAATCTTACGATCACAATTTGGTAGATAAATCTGCTGACAAGATTGTAAAAACGGTAAAAAGCACCGGAGCTGTTGTAACTGGGCCAATTCCATTACCAACACATAAGAAAATTTTCACCGTTTTACGTTCTCCACACGTAAACAAGAAATCAAGAGAACAATTTCAATTAAGCTCTTACAAGCGTTTACTTGATATTTACTCGTCGTCATCAAAAACCATTGATGCGTTAATGAAGCTTGAGTTACCAAGCGGTGTTGAAGTAGAGATTAAAGTTTAATTAATCCCTGCTTGTCAGGTACTAACATGTCCCACCGATGCGGTCGCGGGAAAAACGGAAAAATACATTTCAGGGACGAAAAGTATTTTGTCCCTGAAATTTTTTAAATAAGAATGTTGAATTAGGTTTCAACGAATAGTAATAATTAATAAATAATAAATATGTCTGGGTTAATTGGAAAAAAAATCGGCATGACCAGCATCTTCGATGACAAGGGGAAAAACATCCCATGTACTGTAATCGAAGCTGGACCATGTATCGTTACCCAAGTCAGAACTAAAGAAGTTGATGGTTATGAAGCTATCCAACTTGGTTTCGATGACGCGACAGAAAAAAGCGCTACTAAAGCAGACATTGGTCATGCTAAAAAGGCGGGTACTTCTGTAAAACGTAAAGTTATCGAATTTAAAGGTTTTGATGAGGAGTACAAATTAGGAGATGCTATCACTGTTGAACATTTCATCGAAGGTGAATTTGTTGACATTTCAGGTACATCAAAAGGTAAAGGATTCCAAGGTGTTGTAAAACGCCATGGTTTTGGTGGTGTAGGTCAAGCTACACACGGTCAACATAACCGTTTAAGAGCGCCAGGATCTATTGGGGCTGCTTCTTATCCTGCAAGAGTTTTTAAAGGCATGAAAATGGCTGGAAGAATGGGTAATGACCAAGTGAAAGTTGAAAATTTAAGAGTTTTGAAAGTAGTTCCTGAAAAGAACTTGCTTGTTGTTAAGGGATGTGTGCCCGGGCACAAGAATTCTTATGTAATTATCAGAAAGTAATGAAAGTAGCAGTTTTAGATATAAACGGAAAAGATACAGGTAGAAAGGCAGACCTTTCTAAAGATGTATTTGCTATTGAGCCTAATAATCACGCAGTATATCTGGATGTTAAACAATATTTAGCAAACCAACGTCAAGGTACTCACAAATCGAAAGAAAGAGCTGAGATATCTGGAAGTACTCGTAAGATTAAAAAGCAAAAGGGAACTGGTACTGCGAGAGCAGGCAGCATTAAGTCTGGAGTTTTTAAAGGTGGTGGACGTATGTTTGGTCCAAGACCTAGAAATTACAGCTTCAAGCTTAATAAAAATTTAAAGCGTTTAGCACGTAAATCTGCATTGAGCATTAAAGCTAGCGAGCAATCAATTGTAGTATTAGAAGACTTTAATTTTGAGTCTCCAAAAACTAAAAATTTCACTGCGGTTTTAAAGGCTTTAGATTTGGAGAATAAAAAGTCATTGTTTGTGTTGGGTGGGTCAAATAATAATGTATATTTGTCATCGCGTAATTTAAAAGGCTCTGAAGTTATAACTAACTCAGAACTAAACACTTACAAGATTTTAAACGCAAATCAAGTAGTGCTTTTAGAAGGCGCTCTAGAAGGAATTGAAACAAACTTAAGTAAATAAGAAACAGATGAGTATCTTAATTAAACCTATGATCACAGAAAAAGCAACAGCTAATAGCGAGTTAAGAAACTGCTATACTTTTGCAGTGAATACAAAGGCGAACAAGGTGGAAATTAAAAAAGCGGTAGAGGCTGCTTATGGTGTTTCTGTTGAAAAAGTTCGTACTATAAATGTCCGTCCAGATAGAAAAACCCGTTACACAAAAACAGGTATTCAACATGGTAAAACAAATGCTGTTAAAAAAGCAATTGTACAACTGGCGGAAGGTGAAATGATTGATTTATACAGTAACATGTAATTAGACAACAATGTCAGTAAGAAAATTAAAACCAATCACACCGGGACAGCGATTTAGAGTAGTAAATGGGTATGACGCCATAACTACTGATAAGCCGGAAAAGAGCTTGCTCGTTCCGAATAAAAAGTCTGGTGGTAGAAATAGTCAAGGAAAAATGACCATGCGCTATATAGGTGGTGGTCATAAAAGAAAGTATCGTATTATCGATTTTAAAAGAGACAAGGCAGGTATTCCTGCTGAGGTTAAATCGATAGAATACGATCCTAACAGAACAGCTTTTATCGCATTATTGAACTATCAAGATGGTGAAAAAAGGTACATTATTGCACAAAATGGGTTACAGGTTGGGCAAAATGTTGTTTCTGGTAAAGAAGGTGTTGCTCCTGAAATTGGAAATGCGATGCCATTAAGTGAAATTCCATTAGGAACTATTATTTCTTGTGTAGAGTTACGTCCAGGACAGGGAGCAATTATGGCTCGTAGTGCTGGTGCTTTTGCTCAATTAATGGCAAGAGATGGTAAGTTTGCTACTATAAAATTACCTTCTGGAGAAACAAGACTTATTCTTGTTAACTGTATGGCTACAATTGGAGTAATATCTAATTCCGATCATCAGTTGTTAGTAGGAGGTAAAGCTGGTAGAACAAGATGGTTAGGAAGAAGACCACGTACCAGACCAGTAGTAATGAACCCTGTTGATCACCCTATGGGAGGTGGTGAGGGTAAATCATCTGGAGGACACCCTCGTTCTAGAAATGGTATACCAGCTAAAGGATATAGAACTCGTTCTAAAAAGAATGCAAGTAATAAATATATTGTAGAACGTAGAAAGAAATAAGACATGGCAAGATCATTAAAAAAAGGACCTTACGTTCATTATAAATTAGAAAGTAAAGTAGCTGCAAATGTTGAAGCTAACAAAAAAACAGTTATCAAAACTTGGTCTAGAGCCAGTATGATTACTCCGGATTTTGTTGGACAAACAATAGCAGTACACAATGGCCGTCAATTTGTGCCAGTTTATGTAACTGAAAACATGGTAGGTCATAAATTAGGAGAATTTTCACCAACACGTTCATTCCGTGGACATGCAGGTGCTAAAAATAAAGGTAAAAAGTAGTAAGCTATGGGAAGTCGTAAAAAACAAATGGCAGACGCTATTAAGGAAGCGAAAAAGGAAGTTGCCTTTGCAAAACTTAATAATTGTCCTACATCACCAAGAAAAATGCGCTTAGTAGCCGATTTAGTAAGAGGTGAAAAGGTGGAAAATGCACTTAATATCTTAAAATTCAACCAAAAAGAAGCATCAGCTCGTTTGGAGAAACTGTTATTATCAGCTATCGCAAACTGGCAAGCAAAGAATGAAGATGCTGATTTTGAATCTGCAGAATTATTTGTAAAGGAGATACGAGTTGATGGCGGGTCTATGTTAAAAAGATTGCGTCCAGCACCTCAAGGTCGTGCACACAGAATTAGAAAACGTTCGAACCATGTAACATTAGTGGTTGGAGCTAACAATAACACACAAGCTTAATAAGAGTATGGGACAAAAAACAAATCCAATCGGAAATCGCTTAGGAATTATCAGAGGATGGGAATCTAACTGGTACGGAGGAAACGATTATGGCGACAAACTTGCCGAAGACGATAAGATTAGAAAATACGTTCACGCGCGTTTATCTAAGGCTAGTGTAAGTCGAGTAATTATTGAAAGAACTTTAAAACTTGTAACCGTTACTATCACTACGGCTCGTCCAGGTATCATTATTGGTAAAGGCGGTCAAGAGGTAGACAAGTTAAAAGAAGAGCTTAAAAAAATTACTGGAAAAGAAGTTCAGATTAACATCTTTGAAATCAAAAGACCTGAACTAGACGCATTCTTAGTGGCATCAAGTATTGCGCGTCAAATTGAGAACCGTATCTCTTACCGTCGTGCAATTAAAATGGCTATCGCCGCTACAATGCGAATGAATGCTGAAGGAATTAAAATTCAAATTAGTGGACGTTTAAACGGTGCTGAAATGGCACGTAGCGAGCACTACAAAGAAGGACGTATTCCTTTATCAACCTTTAGAGCCGATATTGACTATGCTTTAGTTGAAGCACACACTACTTATGGTAGATTGGGTGTTAAAGTATGGATCATGAAAGGTGAAGTATATGGTAAAAGAGAACTTTCTCCGCTTGTTGGTTTATCTAAGAAGCAAGGTGGAAAAGGTGGAGCAGGACGTGGAAACAAAACCCCTCGTCGAAGAAAGTAATTTTTTATAAAGTAAAGAAAAATGTTACAGCCTAAAAGAACAAAATTTCGTAAGCAACAAAAGGGACGCATGAAAGGTATTTCCCAAAGAGGAAACCAGCTTTCAAGTGGAACTTTTGGAATAAAAGCATTAGATTCTGTGTTTATCACATCGCGTCAAATAGAAGCAGCTCGTATTGCCGCCACGCGTTACATGAAAAGAGAAGGACAACTTTGGATTAAAATATTTCCAGATAAGCCTATTACAAAAAAGCCTCTTGAAGTACGTATGGGTAAAGGTAAAGGTGCCGTAGAGTATTGGGTAGCTGTTGTAAAACCTGGAAGAGTTTTATTTGAAGTAGGAGGTGTACCACTAGACATCGCAAAAGAAGCATTACGTTTAGCAGCACAAAAACTACCAGTAAAAACTAAGTTTTTAATCGCTAGAGATTACGAAGCATAATTTATTTGATATTATGAAACAATCAGAAATTAAAGAATTATCTGTAGCTGAGTTACAAGAGAAGCTTAGTGAAACTAAAAAGAGTTATTCAGACCTTAAATTGGCTCATGCAATATCTCCTTTAGAAAATCCAATTCAACTACGTGCCATTAGACGTACCGTAGCTAGAATTGCGACTGAATTAACTAAAAGAGATTCACAATAATTCTGCTTAAAGATGGAAACAAGAAATTTAAGAAAAGAACGTATAGGAGTTGTTACAAGTAACAAGATGCAGAAATCTATTGTGGTTTCTGAGGTGAAAAAAGTAAAACACCCTATGTATGGTAAGTTCGTGTTAAAAACAAAAAAATATGTTGCACACGACGAAAAAAATGACTGCAACGAAGGAGATACTGTAAGAATCATGGAAACAAGACCTTTAAGTAAATCTAAATGTTGGAGATTAGTTGAAATAATTGAAAGAGCGAAATAATTATGGTACAGCAAGAATCAAGATTAAAAGTAGCAGATAACACTGGAGCAAAAGAAGTATTAACTATACGTGTTCTAGGTGGTACTAAAAGAAGATACGCTTCTGTTGGAGACAAAATTGTAGTTTCTGTAAAAGATGCAACACCTAATGGAAACATAAAAAAAGGTGCCGTATCTACAGCAGTTGTAGTGCGTACTGTAAAAGAAGTAAGAAGACCAGACGGATCATATATTAGATTTGATGATAATGCTTGTGTTTTATTGAACCCAGCAGGTGAGATGAGAGGAACACGTGTATTTGGTCCTGTTGCTAGAGAACTTCGTGATAAACAATTCATGAAAATTGTATCATTAGCACCAGAAGTGCTTTAATACATTATTAAGATGACAAAGCTTAAAATAAAAACTGGAGATACCGTAAAAGTAATTGCTGGAGACCACAAAGGATCTGAAGGTAAAGTACAAAAGGTATTAATAGATAAGAACAAAGCCATCGTTGAGGGTGTGAACTTGGTTAAGAAGCATGCAAAACCAAGTGCACAAAATCCACAAGGAGGCATTGTAGAGAAAGAAGCACCAATTCATATTTCTAACTTATCGTTGTTAACTTCAAAAGGAGAAACAACTCGAGTTGGTTACAGAATGGAAGGTGATAAAAAAGTAAGATTTTCAACAAAATCTAATGAAGTAATATAGTTATGGCATATTCACCAAGACTTAAAGAAGAGTATAAAAGCAGAGTAATTGCAGCTCTTACAGACGAATTTGGATATAAAAATGTAATGCAAGTTCCTAAACTGCAAAAGATAGTAATATCTAAAGGAGTTGGAGCAGCCGTTGCAGACAAAAAGTTAATAGACTACGCTGTAGAAGAATTAACAACTATATCCGGGCAAAAAGCCGTAGCAACAATTTCTAAAAAAGACGTTGCATCATTCAAACTACGTAAAGGTATGCCAATTGGTGTAAAAGTGACTTTACGTGGCGAAAGAATGTACGAATTTTTAGATCGTTTAGTAACTTCTGCCTTACCTCGAGTAAGAGATTTTAACGGTATAAAAGCTACAGGATTTGATGGCCGTGGTAATTACAATTTAGGAGTTACAGAGCAAATCATTTTCCCAGAAATCAATATTGATAAAGTGAACAAAATTTCTGGAATGGATATTACATTTGTAACCACAGCTGAAACTGATAAAGAAGCAAAATCATTATTAACTGAATTAGGGTTACCTTTTAAAAAGAACTAAGATATGGCTAAAGAATCAATGAAAGCCCGTGAGGTAAAAAGAGCTAAAACAGTAGCAAAGTATGCTGAAAAGCGTAAAGCTTTAAAAGAAGCTGGCGATTATGAAGCATTACAAAAGTTGCCTAAAAATGCTTCTCCAATTCGTCAACATAACAGATGTAAACTAACAGGTAGACCAAAAGGATACATGAGAACTTTTGGTATTTCTCGAGTGACATTTAGAGAAATGGCTAACCAAGGTTTAATACCAGGTGTTAGAAAAGCAAGTTGGTAAAAAAGAATTATAAATTGGTTTTAGGTTCAAAAGGAAATAGTTCCGTTTGAAAACCATTACCGCAAATTAATAAATATGTATACAGATCCAATAGCGGATTATCTTACTAGAATTAGAAATGCAGTGCGTGCTAACCACAGAGTGGTTGAGATACCTGCATCTAATTTAAAGAAAGACATAACTAAAATATTATTCGAACAAGGATATATTTTAAGTTATAAGTTTGATGATTCAACCGTACAAGGAACAATTAAAATTGCCCTTAAGTACAACAAAGAAACAAAAGAACCAGTAATTAAGAAACTTCAAAGAATTAGTACACCAGGTTTACGTAAGTATGCTGGAGCTAATGAATTACCTAGAATCCTTAATGGCCTTGGTGTTGCTATCGTTTCTACTTCTCACGGAGTTATGACGGGTAAACAAGCTAAAAGAGAGAATGTAGGTGGCGAAGTTTTATGTTACGTTTACTAATTTAAAAACCTAAAAGAAATGTCAAGAATAGGAAATAATCCAGTAGCCATTCCAGAAGGTGTAACAGTAGACGTTAAAGATAACGTACTAACTGTAAAAGGAAAATTAGGAGAACTAACACAAGAATTTGATACTGTTGAAATAAAGATTGAAGAAGGTAATGTAGTTGTTACCCGTTCTGCTGATACTAAAGATCAAAAAGCTAAACACGGTTTATATAGAGCTTTAGTAAATAACATGATTGCAGGTGTATCTAAAGGATGGACTAAACAGTTAGAATTGGTAGGTGTAGGTTACAGAGCATCAAACCAAGGACAAAAATTAGATTTAGCCTTAGGGTTTTCCCATAATATTATTTTAGATATAGCTCCAGAAGTAAATGTGGAAACAGTGTCAGAAAAAGGTAAGAACCCAATTGTAAAACTAACGTCTTTCGATAAACAACTTGTTGGTCAAGTAGCAGCAAAAATCCGTGGTTTTAGAAAACCAGAACCTTATAAAGGGAAAGGAATCAAGTTTGTTGGTGAACAAATAAGAAGAAAAGCAG
Organism: Tamlana sp.; assembly: GCA_049451635.1. GTDB lineage: Bacteria > Bacteroidota > Bacteroidia > Flavobacteriales > Flavobacteriaceae > JBMTVT01. The sequence continues at coordinate 18,740 of JBMTVT010000001.1, forward strand.
GTAAATCAGCTTAATAAATTAGTTATGGCATTAACAAAGAATCAAAGAAGATTAAGGATAAAAAGCAGAATCCGTAAGATAGTTTCTGGAACAGAAGCTAGACCTAGATTAACTGTTTTTAGAAGCAATAAAGAAATTTATGCTCAAATAGTTGATGATGTAACTGGTAAAACAATCAGTGCATCATCTTCAAGAGATAAAGATATTAGTTCTGCTAAAGCTACTAAAATTGAAGTTGCCGCATTAGTTGGTAAAGCAATTGCAGAAAAAGCTTTAAAAGCTGGTATTGAAACCATTGCTTTTGATAGAGGTGGATATTTATATCATGGTAGAGTAAAATCATTAGCAGACGGAGCTAGAGAAGCAGGACTAAAATTTTAAGAAATTATGTTTCAAAAATATAAAAGTGCAGAATTAGTAAAACCAGGTGGATTAGATCTTAAAGATCGTTTAGTTGGTGTACAAAGAGTTACCAAAGTAACTAAAGGTGGTAGAGCATTTGGTTTTTCAGCAATCGTTGTGGTTGGTGATGAAGCAGGTGTTGTAGGACAAGGGTTAGGGAAATCTAAAGACGTGGCAAGTGCCATTGCGAAAGCCGTTGAAGATGCCAAGAAAAACCTAGTAAGAATTCCTATTATAAAAGGAACATTACCACATGAGCAAAAAGGAAAATACGGCGGTGCTAGAGTGAATATTATTCCTGCTGCTCCTGGTACAGGTGTAATTGCAGGTGGTGCAGTAAGAACTGTATTAGAGGCTGTCGGGGTACACGATGTATTGTCAAAATCTCAAGGATCATCAAATCCACACAACGTAGTAAAAGCAACTTTTGATGCGTTATTACAATTAAGAGATGCTAATACGATAGCTAGAGATAGAGGTATTTCACTTGAACAAGTTTTTAACGCTTAATACAGACAGAAATGGCAAAAATTAAAGTAACAAAAGTTAAAAGCGCAATCAACCGTACACAAAGACAAAAAAGAATTTTAGAATCTTTAGGTCTTAAAAAGATTGGTCAAGTAAAAGAGCACGAAGCTACACCAAATATACTTGGTATGGTTGCTAAAGTTTCACATTTAGTTTCTGTTGAAGAAGCTTAAAAATATAAACTGAAAATGGATTTAAGTAATTTAAAACCTGCAGAAGGGTCAGTAAAAAACCAAGGCAAAAGAATAGGTAGAGGTCAAGGTTCTGGGAAAGGTGGTACCGCTACACGTGGTCACAAAGGAGCTAAGTCACGTTCTGGATATTCTAAGAAAGTTGGGTTTGAAGGAGGACAGATGCCACTTCAAAGACGTGTGCCAAAATTTGGTTTCACAAATGTTAATCGTGTTGAATATCAAGGTATCAACTTAGATACTTTACAACAATTGGTTGATGATAAGAAAATTAAAGATACAGTAGATTTTGAAATATTATTTGCAAACCGTTTAGCTGGGAAAAATGACCTAGTAAAAATAATGGGACGTGGTGAATTAAAAACAAAATTAAAAGTGTCTGCACACAAGTTTACCGCTTCAGCAAAAGCTGCTATTGAAGCTGCTGGTGGAGAAGCTGTAACTTTATAAGACGTTATTGTAAGTATGAAATTTATAGAATCAATAAAAAATGTTTGGAAAATAGAGGAACTAAGAAACAGAATCATAGTAACCTTGAGTCTGTTATTGGTTTATCGTTTTGGTGCACAAGTGGTTTTACCAGGTATTGATGCTAGTCAATTAGCGGGTTTAGCCGATAAAACTGATGGCGGTATATTAGGATTGCTTAATGCCTTTACTGGTGGTGCTTTCGCTAATGCTTCAGTTTTCGCACTAGGTATTATGCCATACATTTCTGCTTCTATTGTCGTACAATTGATGGGTATAGCGATTCCTTATTTGCAAAAATTACAAAAAGAAGGAGCAAGTGGTCAAAAGAAAATCACTCAAATTACTAGATGGTTAACCATAGCTATATGTTTGTTGCAAGCTCCTGGCTATTTGGCTAGTTTGCCAGCATTGGGTATTCCCCAAAGTGCCTTTTTATTAGGTACAGGTTTTACGTTTTACTTTTCTTCTGTAACCATATTGGTAACAGGATGTATTTTTGCAATGTGGTTGGGTGAAAAAATAACCGATAAAGGTATTGGTAATGGTATTTCACTATTAATTATGGTAGGTATTATTGCAACATTGCCACAAGCGTTTTTACAAAATGCCGCGACAAGATTAGAAGGTAATAACGTTATGCTTATTCTTTTTGAATTAGTAATTTGGTTTGTTGTTATTTTGGCATCAATCTTATTGGTAATGGGTGTTAGAAAAATAGCAGTACAATATGCAAGAAGAACGGCATCTGGTGGATATGAAAAAAGTGCTATGGCAGGTTCTAGACAATACATTCCTTTAAAGCTAAATGCTTCAGGTGTAATGCCTATTATATTTGCACAGGCAATTATGTTTGTTCCAGGCTTAATAGGAGGGTCTTCTTTTTTAAAGGAAACAGCTGTTGGCGCTTGGATGCAAACCAATTACTCTAACCTTTTTGGATTTTGGTATAATGTTACATTTGCTTTATTAATTATAGTATTCACATACTTTTATACAGCAATTACAGTGCCTACTAATAAAATGGCAGATGATTTAAAACGTAGTGGCGGTTTTATTCCTGGTATTCGTCCAGGTTCTGAAACCTCAGAATACTTAGATAAAATAATGTCTCAAATAACCTTGCCTGGTTCTATATTTTTAGCATTGATAGCTGTGTTCCCAGCATTTATTGTTAACCTTATGGGAGTTCAACAAGGATGGGCTTTATTTTTTGGAGGAACCTCACTATTAATTATGGTTGGAGTTGCAATTGATACTATGCAACAAATAAATTCTTATTTGTTGAATAGACACTATGATGGTTTGATGAAGACAGGTAAAAATAGAAAAGCATTAGCTTAATTATTATACTATGGCAAAGCAAGCAGCAATAGAACAAGATGGTACAATTATAGAAGCATTATCTAATGCAATGTTTCGTGTTGAATTAGAAAATGGGCATATTGTTACAGCTCATATTTCTGGAAAAATGCGCATGCATTATATTAAATTGTTACCAGGAGATAAAGTAAAATTAGAAATGAGTCCTTATGATTTAACTAAGGCTCGAATAACTTATAGATACTAATAAGACTCATGAAAGTAAGAGCATCAGTTAAAAAAAGAAGCGCAGATTGTAAAATAGTGCGTAGAAAAGGTAGACTTTACGTAATAAACAAAAAGAATCCTAGATTTAAACAAAGACAAGGGTAATTATGGCAAGAATTGCAGGTGTAGACATACCAAAAAACAAAAGAGGAGTTATCTCTTTAACTTATATCTATGGAATAGGTAGAAGTAGAGCAAAAGAAATTTTAGCAGCAACTAAAGTTGACGAAAGTATTAAAGTTCAAGATTGGACAGATGATCAAATCAGTGGTATTCGTGAAGCTGTAGGAGCTTTTACCATTGAAGGTGAATTACGTTCTGAAACCCAATTAAACATTAAGCGATTAATGGATATTGGTTGTTACAGAGGTATTCGTCATAGAGCTGGACTTCCATTAAGAGGCCAACGTACAAAAAACAACTCTAGAACTAGAAAAGGTAGAAGAAAAACAGTTGCTAACAAGAAAAAAGCAACTAAGTAATAATTAGAAATATTTAGTCTTTAGTATTTAGACGTTGGAAGGAATCTGTTTGAAATTATTACGGTTTAGGATTCTAGCGACTATCAACTAATAACTAAGCACTAGAAAATATGGCAAAAACAAGTACAAAAAAACGTAAAGTTATTGTTGATTCTGTAGGTGAAGCACACGTTACCGCATCTTTCAACAACATTATTATATCTCTTACCAATAAAAAAGGAGACGTTATTTCATGGTCTTCTGCAGGTAAAATGGGATTTAGAGGTTCTAAGAAAAATACACCTTATGCTGCTCAATTAGCTGCTGAAGATGCTGCAGCTGTAGCTCAAGAAGCAGGTTTGAAAAAAGTAAAGGTTTATGTTAAAGGACCAGGAAATGGTAGAGAATCAGCTATACGTTCTATACACAATGCTGGTATAGAAGTAACAGAAATTATCGATGTTACGCCACTACCACACAATGGTTGTCGTCCTCCTAAAAGAAGACGTGTATAAGCAATACATTTAAAGTAATGAATATCAATTGTTTTTGCAGTTGATATTCGTTTAATATATGTACATTTGCAAACTGAAAAAAATTAACAAGTATCAACGAGAGATCAGCGATTATCGAAGGATAAGATTAAGACCTTAATTCATAATCACTCTCAATAAACAAATTTAAAAATGGCAAGATATACTGGTCCTAAAACTAAAATAGCTCGTAAATTTGGTGAAGCTATCTTCGGAGATGATAAGTCATTCGAAAAAAGAAATTACCCTCCAGGTCAACATGGAAATAACAGAAGACGTGGAAAAAAATCTGAATACGCAATCCAATTACAGGAAAAGCAAAAAGCTAAATATACCTATGGTATTTTGGAGCGTCAATTCAGAAACTTATTTAAAAGCGCAAGAGCTGCACAAGGTATTACAGGGGAGGTTTTATTACAACTATGTGAGTCTAGATTAGATAACATAGTGTTTAGAATGGGTATTGCTCCTTCTAGAAGCGCTGCAAGACAATTAGTTTCGCACAGACACATTACTGTAAACGGTGAGTTGGTAAACATTCCTTCTTATCAATTAAAGGCAGGTGATGTAGTTGCAGTGAGAGAAAAATCAAAATCACTAGAAGCTATTGAAAATTCGCTTTCAATCTCAAGTCAAGTATATGAGTGGATTACTTGGAATAACGATACTAAACAAGGTACATATGTTTCTGTTCCTGAAAGAATTCAAATTCCAGAAAATATCAACGAACAATTCATAGTCGAATTATATTCTAAATAATAAATTAACAACATTGGTATTTAGCCAAAGGGTTTATTTGTGCTTCTTCAAACTTATAAACCGCGCAACTAAATAACAATTAAAACGAAGAAAAAATTATGGCAGTATTTAATTTCCAAAAGCCCGATAAAGTAATTATGATTGATTCTACTGATTTCGAAGGCAAATTCGAATTCAGACCACTAGAACCTGGTTACGGACTAACTGTGGGTAATGCGCTAAGAAGAGTTTTATTATCTTCTTTAGAAGGATTTGCAATTACATCAGTTAGAATTGAGGGTGTAGATCATGAATTTTCAGCAATTGCTGGTGTGGTTGAAGATGTAACTGAAATCATCTTAAACTTAAAACAAATTCGTTTTAAAAGACAAATAGAAGATATTGATAATGAATCGATTTCTATTTCTATTTCTGGTCAAGAACGTATTACTGCTGGAGATTTCCAAAAATTTATTTCAGGATTCCAAGTATTGAATACAGAATTGGTTATCTGTAATCTAGATCCTAAGGTAAACTTAAACATGGAAATCACTATTGAAAAAGGTAGAGGATATGTGCCTGCAGAAGAAAATAAAAAAGCTGCTGCACCTATTGGTACCATCTTTACTGATTCGATTTACACGCCAATAAAAAACGTTAAGTATAGTATTGAAAACTATCGTGTTGAGCAAAAAACTGATTACGAGAAATTGGTTTTTGAAATCATTACTGATGGATCAATTACCCCACAAGATGCTTTAACAGAAGCGGCTAAAACGTTAATTCACCACTTCATGTTATTCTCAGATGAGCGTATCACATTAGAGGCTGATGAAATAGCACAAACTGAAACCTATGATGAAGAATCTCTTCACATGCGTCAATTGCTTAAAACTAAGTTAATTGATATGGATTTATCAGTTCGTGCACTTAATTGCTTAAAAGCTGCAGAAGTAGATACTTTAGGAGACTTGGTATCATTCAATAAAAACGACCTAATGAAATTCAGAAACTTTGGTAAAAAGTCTTTAACAGAGCTTGAAGAGCTTGTTAACGTAAAAGGTTTAAATTTCGGAATGGATTTAAGCAAATATAAATTAGATAAAGATTAATAATCAACTCTTCTATAATTTGCTCCTCAAAAAAAAGAGTGTAGTAGCAAGATAGAGGTTTAAAACAAATGTCATGAGACACGGAAAAAAAACAAATCACTTAGGTAGAAAAACTGCCCACAGAAAATCAATGTTGGCTAATATGGCTTGTTCTTTAATCGAGCACAAACGCATCAATACAACTGTTGCAAAAGCAAAAGCTCTAAAACAGTTTGTTGAGCCAATGATTACAAAGTCTAAAGAGGACACAACCCATAATAGACGTATAGTTATGTCTCGTTTAAGACAAAAAGATGCCGTTACTGAGTTGTTTAGAGAAGTTGCTACCAAAGTAGGAGACAGACCAGGGGGTTACACAAGAATTATTAAACTTGGAAATCGTTTAGGTGATAACGCTGATATGGCCATGATAGAGCTTGTAGATTATAATGAAATTTACAACGCAGATAAGAAAGCCAAAAAATCGACAAGAAGAAGTAGAAGAGGAGGTTCAAAAGCTGCAGCAGCTGCTCCTGTTGAAACTAAAGCATCAAACGAAGAGGAATAAATGTTATTAGCATTTAAAATATAAAGGATAGACTGTTTTAGTTTATCCTTTTTTATTTGCATTTAAATGAATTAAGTTTTAAGTTTTGTTAAATGAAAAAAATAAATAAATGAAATATTTTAAAATTTTAATACTTTGTTTAATCTCATCATTAACTTACGCTCAGTATGATGTAACAACTGTTGGTAACTCAGAAACATTGAATAATTGCGGTCTTTGGGTTATTTCAAAAGGTACAACTGAAAACATCGGGGGTCGTTTTATATGCTGGACAATTGGTTTACAAAAGGCTATTTAACAACAACAAGCGATATTGCACTTTCAATTTTTGGAGTTAATTATGATACCAAAAATGATGCTTTTGTGGTTAAAGTGACAAAAGATTCAATTTTTATGTTTGATGATTCAAAGCTAAAAGAATTAAGAATTGATGGTAAAAAGTTCAAAAAACATACAAATGTCCCAAATTTATTTCATCGGAATAATACCTATCTTGAGGTTTTGGCCAATACAAATGATATTGAAATGTTAAAATTTTATGGAAAAAAGCTAAGGGAAGTTAAGAAAGGTCCGCTAACTCAAATTTCTACACCTGATAAGTATATAGATTTTAATAAAATATACTTTAAAAAGGGTTCAGTGATAAAAGAAATTAAATTAAATAATAAACAATTTTGTAAACTTTTTGGAGGAAACTCAAAAGAAATTAAAAAATACATTTCTGATAACAATTTATAATTAAAAAATGAGAAAAATCTTCAAAAGGTACTTAATTATTACAATACACTATAATGTTAATAAGCATTTAAAATTAAAGGATAAACTATTTTAGTTTATCCTTTTTTTTATGCAATTTTGTAAAACTTTTCAAAAAACATGAAATATCAAAAGCGACAAAATGCCATTGTTCTTCTAGCAGATGGCACAATTTTTCACGGTAAAGCAGTAGGTAATAAAAAAGGTACTTCGTTTGGTGAAGTATGTTTCAATACAGGAATGACTGGTTATCAGGAAATTTTCACAGATCCTTCATACTATGGGCAATTAATGGTTGCCACCAACGCTCATATAGGTAATTATGGAACAAATGTAGATGAAGTAGAATCAGATTCTGTTAAAATAGCTGGACTGATAGTTAAAAATTTTAGTTATGAGTACTCAAGAGATGCAGCAGATGCTTCATTGGAGGAGTTTCTTGATAAAAATGATTTATTGGCTATTTCAGATGTAGATACCAGAGCTTTGGTTAGTTATATTCGCGACCATGGTGCTATGAATGCTGTAATCTCTACTGAAGTTGATAATATTGAAGGATTAAAAAAGCAATTAGCTGAAGTTCCAAATATGGAAGGCTTAGAGCTGGCTTCAAGGGTTTCAACAAAAGAGCCTTATTATTTTGGGGATGAGAATGCAACTTATAAAGTAGCTGCATTGGATATAGGTATAAAAAAGAATATTCTAAGGAATATAGCAAAACGAGATGCCTACATAAAAGTGTTTCCTTATAATGCTAAGTTTGAAGATTTAGAAGCATTTAAACCAAATGGATACTTCTTATCTAACGGCCCCGGAGACCCAAAACCTTTGGTGGAGGCTCAAGAAGTGGCCAAAGAAATCATTAAAAGAGATTTGCCTCTATTTGGTATATGTTTAGGACATCAAGTTATTGCACTGGCTAATGGTGTTTCTACATATAAAATGTATAATGGGCATAGGGGCATCAACCATCCTGTTAAAAATTTGAAAACAGGTAAAGGTGAAATCACCTCACAAAACCACGGATTTGCTGTAAATAAGGATGAAGCTGAGGCACATCCAGATTTAGAAGTGACTCATGTGCACTTAAACGATGGTACGGTGGCTGGTTTAGCAATGAAAAACAAAAATTGCTTTTCGGTACAATATCACCCAGAGGCTAGCCCTGGACCGCATGATTCATCATATCTTTTTGATCAATTTATTGAAAATATTAAAAAGTAAAGATTTTAAAACCTCAAAACGTATTAGCTTTTGAGGTTTTTTATGAACTAAAACGTTGTAGAGGCAATTTTATAAATTTCTTCCAAAACCATTAAATAAAAAAAAGATTTAACCGTAAATTTGAATTATTAAAGTTTTAAAAACAAACCAATTATGAGTATTATTATAAATGTCCACGCAAGACAAATTCTAGATTCAAGAGGGAATCCTACAGTTGAAGTAGATGTTGTAACAGAGAACAATGTATTAGGAAGAGCAGCAGTTCCATCTGGAGCTTCAACAGGAGAGCATGAAGCAGTAGAATTACGGGATGGAGGTAAAGCATATATAGGTAAAGGCGTATTAAAAGCTGTAGATAACGTAAATTCTATAATAGCCCAAGAACTACTAGGAGTTTCAGTATTCGAACAAAACCTTATCGATCAAATTATGATTGATTTAGATGGAACCAAAAACAAATCTAAATTAGGCGCTAATGCTATTTTAGGGGTGTCTTTAGCGGTTGCAAAAGCAGCGGCAGCAGAAATAGGTTTGCCATTATACCGTTATGTAGGGGGTGTGTCTGCAAATACATTGCCATTGCCAATGATGAATATTATTAATGGTGGGTCACACAGTGATGCTCCAATAGCGTTTCAAGAGTTTATGGTTATGCCTGTAAAAGCAAAAAACTTTACACATGCTATGCAAATGGGAACCGAGATTTTCCATAATCTTAAAAAAGTACTTCACGATAGAAATTTAAGTACAGCTGTAGGTGATGAAGGGGGGTTTGCTCCAACTTTAGATGGAACTGAAGATGCTATAGAAACAATCGCTAAAGCTGTTGAAAGTGCAGGTTATAAATTTGGTGATGAAGTTAAAATTGCTCTTGATTGTGCTTCGGCGGAGTTTTATGAAAATGGAAAATATGATTATACCAAGTTTGAAGGAGATAAAGGCATTGTTAGAACGAGTAGAGAGCAAGCAGATTACCTTGCAGAATTGGTTTCTAAATACCCAATTATTTCTATTGAAGATGGTATGGATGAAAACGACTGGGAAGGTTGGAAATATTTAACAGATTTAGTTGGAGATAAAGTGCAGTTGGTTGGAGATGATTTATTTGTAACCAATGTTGAACGTTTATCAAGAGGTATTGAAAATGGAATAGCAAACTCCATATTAATTAAAGTAAACCAAATAGGTACATTAACCGAAACAATTGCTGCTGTAAATATGGCGCATAATGCTGGTTATACATCAGTAATGTCTCACCGATCTGGTGAAACTGAGGATAATACCATCGCAGATTTAGCAGTAGCTTTAAATACCGGGCAAATAAAAACAGGTTCTGCTTCACGTAGCGATCGTATGGCAAAATACAACCAACTACTTCGTATAGAAGAAGAGTTAGGCGATGTTGCTTATTTCCCTCAAGAAAAAGCATTTAAAGTAAAATAGCATCATTTTAAATCATGCCAAAAAGGCGATTATTCAAAATAATCGTCTTTTTATTTTATATCAATTTTAATAATAAGTTAATCAATTAAATCGTTTACAATAAGCTTTAAAAATAGAGGGATATTTCGTAATTTAGTATTCCGCATAATAAAAACAAAATTCACAATAAAAAACATGGCAAACACTGCTACTATAGAAATAAACGGACAGAAACACGAATTTCCACTAATTAAGGGAACGGAGGATGAAATTGCAATAGATATTTCTAAACTTAGAGGTACGACAAGAGGTGTAATTACTATTGATCCTGGTTATAAAAATACAGGTTCTTGCGAAAGCGCCATTACTTTTTTAGATGGAGAGAAGGGTATTTTAAGATATAGAGGATATGCTATTGAAGAACTTGCAGAAAAAGCAGATTTTTTAGAAGTTGCATATCTATTGATTTTTGGAGAATTGCCTACTAAAGAGCAAAATGAAAAATTTCACAAAGATATCAAAGCGCAGTCGGTTGTTGATGAGGATATTAAGAAAATTTTAGATGCATTTCCAAAATCTGCACATCCAATGGGTGTTATATCATCATTGACAAGTGCGCTAACAGCATTCAATCCATCTTCGGTAAACGTTGATTCTGAAGAGGATATGTATAAATCAGTTGTTAGAATTCTTGGAAAATTTCCTGTTCTAGTAGCTTGGACACTTCGTAAAAAGCAAGGTTTACCACTAGATTATGGTGATAATGAATTAGGTTATGTTGAAAACATTTTGAAAATGATGTTTAGGCAACCAAACGCTTGTTATGTACAAAGTAAAGTTTTAGTGGACGCTTTGGATAAATTATTAATTCTTCATGCGGATCACGAACAAAATTGTTCCACATCAACTGTTAGAATCGTGGGATCTTCACATGCTGGTTTATTTGCATCTATTTCTGCTGGTATTTCTGCGCTATGGGGGCCTCTTCATGGTGGCGCAAATCAAGCGGTTTTAGAAATGCTTGAGGCTATAAAAGCTGATGGTGGTGATACCAAAAAATATATGGCTAAAGCAAAAGATAAAAACGATCCTTTCCGCTTAATGGGCTTTGGGCATAGAGTATATAAAAACTTTGACCCTCGAGCGAAAATTATAAAAAAAGCAGCTGATGAAGTTTTAGGTAATTTAGGAATTGAAGACCCTATTTTAGATATTGCCAAAGGGCTTGAAAAAGAAGCTTTAGAAGATAAATACTTTGTAGACAGAAAGTTGTATCCTAATGTCGACTTCTATTCAGGTATTATTTATAGAGGTATGGGTATTCCAACAGATATGTTTACCGTTATGTTTGCTTTAGGACGTTTGCCTGGTTGGATTGCACAATGGCGTGAAATGCGCTTACGTAAAGAGCCAATAGGAAGACCAAGGCAGATTTATATTGGTGAAACCGAACGAAAGTTTGTGCCTATCAACAAAAGAAAATAATCTTTCAATAAAAAAATAAAAGAAGCTTCGCAAGTATTAACTTATGAAGCTTTTTTATATTTAAGTCATGTTAAAACTCAATATTAAAAACGAAACTTCAAGGCTACGTGCGGTAATTTTAGGGACGGCAAAAAGTAATGGGCCTATACCCAAAGTAGAAGACTGTTACGATCCCAAAAGTGTTGAGCATGTAATAGCTGGAACATATCCTAAAGAGGAAGACATGATTTTAGAATTGGAAGCTGTAGCCCAAGTGTTTAAGAAGTATAACGTTACGGTTTACAGGCCAGAGGTTATAAAAGATTGTAATCAAATATTTTCACGGGATATTGCTTTTGTAATTGAAGATAAAATTATTCGTGCCAATATTCTACCAGGTAGGGAAGAAGAAATTGAGGCAGTAAGGTATGTTTGGAATCAAATAGACAGAAAAAATAGAATTATTTTACCAGACGAGTGTCATGTTGAAGGCGGTGATGTTATGCCTTGGAACGATTATATTTTTGTTGGAACATATTCTGGTGAAGATTATTCAAATTATATAACGGCACGAACCAATATGGATGCGGTTATAGCTATACAAGAGCTGTTCCCTCATAAAACTGTAAAATCTTTTGAGTTAAGAAAATCTAATACCAATGCCAAGGAAAACGCTTTGCATTTAGACTGTTGTTTTAACCCTATTGGAAAAGGAAAAGCCATAATACATAAAAATGGATTTTTAATAGAAAAGGAATATGAGTGGTTGGTAAATTTTTTTGGTAAAGAAAACGTTTTTGAGATAACTAAAGATGAAATGTACGAAATGTACAGTAATGTATTTTCTATTTCAGAGGATGTTATCATATCAGAAAAGAATTTTACAAGGCTCAATATATGGTTGCGCGAGCAAGGGTTCACAGTTGAAGAAGTGCCTTATGCCGAAATAGGCAAACAAGAAGGCTTATTACGCTGCACCACTTTACCTTTAATAAGAGATTGATTTTCGAAAAACTCAACAATTATAGTTTTATTAATCCTACTTTTGAATCATAAATTTTTAGAGTAGATGCAACAAATCACAAACACTATTTTAATGGTTCGCCCTGTTCAATTTAGAATGAATGAGCAAACGGCGGTCAATAATTATTTTCAGGAAGATATCGATAAAAAAAATATCGAAATTAATAGTCTTGCACAAAAAGAGTTTGACGAATTTGTTGATAAGCTCAAGGCTGTTGGTATCAATGTCATAGTTGTAAACGATAAAATAGAAACAGATACGCCAGATTCCATTTTCCCTAATAACTGGGTGTCCTTTCATGAAAATGGTGATGTAGGTTTATATCCTATGTTTGCAAAAAACAGGCGTTTGGAGCGTAGAGAAGATATTCTAGAAACACTTGAGGAAAAAGGGTTTACTATTAATAATATAGTAGATTATACTAGTGCTGAGGATGAAGGTGTTTTTTTAGAGGGTACAGGTAGTTTAATTCTAGACCGAGTAAACCGAAAAGCTTATTGTGCTTTATCGCCACGTGCCAATGAGGATTTGTTTATAGAATTTTGTGAAGACTTTGAATATACGCCCATTATTTTTACGGCAAACCAAACTGTAGAAGGAAAGCGTAAACCCATCTATCATACCAATGTGATGATGTGTTTAGGAGAAACATTTGCAGTTATTTGTTTGAGCAGTATTGATGATAAGAAGGAACGTAAAAATGTTATCACTAGTTTGAAAGAAGATGGAAAAATTATTATTGACATAACTGAGGCACAAGTAAACCAATTTGCTGGAAATATGCTTCAAATTAAAGGGGCTAACAATACAAGTTATCTAGTAATGAGTCAATCGGCTTATAATGCATTAACAACAGAGCAAATAAAAATTTTGGAAAGGCATGCCTCATTATTATCAAGTAACTTGAATACTATTGAAACATGCGGTGGCGGAAGTGCACGTTGTATGATGGCAGAAGTTTTTTTGCCTAAGGTGTAATTTTATGATGACTTAGATTTTGGTAATTGTACATAAAACGTACTGCCAACACCTAGGGTGCTTTCAACCCAAATTTTACCATTGTTCAATTCTACCAGTTCCTTGCAAATTGATAGTCCTAAACCAGTACCTTTCTCATTATCGGTACCCATAGTAGTAAAAGAATTATTTTTAAACAACTTCTCTATATTCTGTTTTGAGATACCAACTCCAGTATCGGCTATACTAACAATACAACTCCCGTTGCTAATATGGTTAGATATAGTAATAGTGTCGCCACTTTTACAAAATTTAAGTGCATTGGCTAATAGGTTTTGGATAACAATTTCAAACATACTTCTATCAGCATAAGTAAAATCTCTAAGTGAATGGTCTATTAAAGTGATGCCTTTATTCTCCATTCTCTGTTCTATAAGTTTAATTTTATCTTCAAAAACTTCCTGAATATCAAACAAAGTGGGCTTAGGATCAAGCGATTGCATTTGGGATTTAGACCAATTGAGTAAATTGAATAACAACAACGAAGCATTATTGGCATTTTCACTAAGTTCTGGAATAAGATTATCAAATTCTTCTCTTGACAAAGAACCATCTTTGAGCAAATCTATAAAGCCATTAATAGAGGAAAGAGAGTCTTTTAAATCGTGTGAAACAATAGAGAATAATTTATCTTTTACGTTATTTACATTTTCAAGGTGCTTAGTTTGCTCTAAAAATGCTCCGTTTTGTAATTCAATTTTTATGTTCTTCTCTTCTAATTCTTTAGCATATTTTACGTTGCTGTTTCTTTTTAAATAAATTAAAATTAAAAAAGTAGATACTATGGCCAATGCAGCCAATAAACCATAAAAAAATAATTTAAGTTTATTGTACTTTTCATCAAACTCTGTTGTTGAGTTAACGTTTGTTATAATTTGGGCAGAGTTATCCAAAATTTGCTGTTTGTCAAAATTAGGATCTAAATCAAGCGGAATAGGTTCTACGGATACAGATCGTTCAATAAAATCATTTCTTTTTAAACTATCGTTAAGTTCATAATACTCACGTTGCCATTCAAAAGCTCTATCAAATTTTTTTATGATAGAGTCAAGTGTTTTCATGAGTTTGTAATGCTTTAACAACTCTGTTTTGTTATTAAGGTTTTTAGCTAATTCAACCGGCCTGTAAAAGTTGTTTTTCGGCCAAAACCAATCTGTTTTGTTGAATATTTAAATCTCAAAGATTATTTAATGTAACTAGTAGGGCTGAATTATTATTACTGCGAACACTAATATTATAGCCTTTTACCAAATAGTTTGAGGCTTTGTCATAATCATGGAACTTTAGGTATTCACCACCTAATTTTGGGTAAATATGGCCACTTATGGAATCGTTTTGTGACTTGCTGCCATTTAAGACTTTCTCATAATATTCTATGGCTTTTCGGTGTTCTTTCTTTTCCGAAAATAATTCAGCTAATCTGTTGTAAGATTCATTAATGCGTTTAGTGTCATTTAATTGCTCTTGTATTTCAGCAGCTTTTGAATAAAACTCAATAGCTTTATCGCTAGCATTCACATTATAATAAGCCTCGGCTAAGTTACTGTAGGCCAAATTAAGCTCGTTTATTAAATTTCTTTTCTCTAACTCCTTAATTGCTGCTAGCGAAAATTGTAGTCCTCTGGCATAGTTGCCTCGCTTAATTTCTATTAACCCTATGCTGTTATTTACTTTAGCAATGTTTAAAGTGTCACTAAGTTCGTTAAATAATGATTTAGATTTATTATAGCCACTAATAGCATTAATATAGTCTCCTTTTTGAGCGTAAATTAATGATTTATAATAAGTTATTCCCGCAATGCCCTTTTGATAGTTTAGGGTATTTGAAAGCTTTTCACTTTTAATTATGTACTTAAGAGCCCTATCATATTCGTTTGCGTCATAAAGTGATTTGATAAGTTTTAATGAGGTTTCAATTTTTAAGGAATCTTGTTTTTGAAAAGTTAATTCTAAAGCAAGAATATCTATATCATTGGCTTGCGAAAACCCCATGAATATAGATAAGTTCAATACTGCAAAAATAATTATTTTCCTCATAAAAACATTTAAATCACAACGGTTTGTAAAGCATGTGTGCAAGACTTCTTAAATTTGAGGGAAAATAAGAATGCTTTACTTTGTTGTAATTAGTTTGTTAGTTTTTAATTTTTCCAATTAAATGGATACATTAATAGCTTTACCACACAAAAGTTGGAAAAAGCGCTATTATAATCTAATTTCTGCGTTTTAATACCAATAAATTAGACGAAACGACATTGAAAAAAAGCCCAAAAACTTACGAATAGACGAACTGCAAAAATCATAGAAAAAGAGTAACTTTATCGACGAAATGCACTTTGTTATTATTATTGTTTTTGCTGCTTAACCTGTTATTTTTTTAGTTTTTTAATGAATAAATTCGAGCCTTTTTCAATCTAAAAGATCAACCTTTTTAAAATCAAAAATAGCCATACTACTTTAATAAAAGTTTTATCTTTGCTCACCTAAAAAACAATTATTAATGAGTCTTCAACAATCTTTATCAAACCAAGTAAAACAAGCTGTAAAAGCTAATTATGGTGTTGTATTGGAAACGGTTGAATTTCAAGCTACAAGAAAAGAGTTTACAGGAGATATTACCATAGTAATTTTTCCAATGTTGCGTTTCATTAAAGGCAATCCTGTGCAAATTGGTGAAAATATTGGCAATTATTTGGTTGATAACATCCAAGACGTCAAGGCGTTTAATGTTTTGAAAGGGTTTTTAAATATTGAAATAAGCGATTCGTATTATCTTAATTTCTTTAATTCTATTAAGGATGATAAAACCTATGGTTTTGAGTTGCCCAAAGTAGGTGATAAAGCCATAATGGTAGAATATTCTTCACCTAACACCAACAAACCTCTGCATCTAGGGCATATTCGAAATAATCTTTTAGGCTATAGTGTTGCTGAAATTTTAAAAGCTTCGGGCAAAAAAGTTTACAAAACCCAAATTATAAACGATAGAGGTATTCACATTTGTAAAAGTATGCTGGCTTGGAAACTTTATGGAAATGGCGAAACACCAGAAAGTACAGGGTTAAAAGGTGATAAGTTAGTTGGTAATTACTACGTAAAGTTCGACCAAGAATATAAAAAAGACATAGCTAGTTTAATTTCTGAAGGACAAACTGAGGAAGAAGCGAAAAGAAATGCACCAATTTTAATTGAAGCGCAACAAATGCTTCAAAAATGGGAAGCAGGCGATGAAGAAACCGTAGCCCTTTGGGAGATGATGAATGGTTGGGTTTACAAAGGATTTAACGAAACCTATAAAAATTTGGGGGTCGATTTTGATACGCTTTATTATGAAAGTAACACCTATTTATTGGGAAAAGAATTTGTTACCCAAGGACTTAAAACGGGTGTATTTTATAAAAAAGAAGATGGCTCGGTTTGGTGCGATTTAACCGAAGATGGATTGGATGAAAAAATAGTACAGCGAAGTGATGGTACTGCGGTTTACATGACGCAGGATATTGGTACTGCAATTCAACGTGTGAAAGATTTTCCAGATGTTGGCGGGATGGTTTATACCGTTGGTAATGAGCAAGATTACCATTTTCAAGTGTTATTTTTAATACTTAAAAAATTAGGGTTCGATTGGGCTAAAAACCTATATCATTTAAGTTATGGCATGGTAGATTTACCTT
This sequence comes from Tamlana sp., assembly GCA_049451635.1. Lineage (GTDB taxonomy): Bacteria > Bacteroidota > Bacteroidia > Flavobacteriales > Flavobacteriaceae > JBMTVT01. The sequence goes on from JBMTVT010000001.1 coordinate 35,891, forward strand.
CGGGAAAAATGAAGAGTAGGGAAGGAATCGTAGTGGATGCCGATGATTTAATTGCAGACATGGCAAATACTGCCGAAGAAATCTCAGAAGAATTGGGGAAGCTAGATGGTTACTCAAAAGAAGAAAAGCAGGAACTTTATAAAACCATAGGTTTAGGTGCTTTAAAATATTACATCTTAAAGGTAGATCCTAAAAAACGTATTTTGTTTGACCCAAAAGAATCTATTGATTTTCAAGGAAATACAGGTCCTTTTATACAATATACCTATGCTAGAATTCAAGCGATTTTACGAAAAACAGATTTAGTTACTGTTTCTTCCAAAAATATTACTGAAATGTCTCTACATCCAAAGGAAAAAGAATTGATAAAACAAATTCAATTGTTTCCAGAAGTGGTTCAAAATGCAGCTGAAAACCACAGTCCTGCATTAATAGCTAATTATACCTTTGATTTGGTAAAAGAGTTTAATTCCTTTTATCAAAATGTCTCTATTTTGGGAGCAGATAATGAGGATGACATTACCTTTAGAGTACAACTTTCAAACATGGTAGCGAATACCATCAAAAATAGTTTTAGCTTATTGGGAATTAAAGTTCCTGAGAGGATGTAATTGAATTACTTAAATTTTAATCACTTTGTGAATTTCATTTTTATTTGGAGTGTCAATTTGAAAAATATATAATCCGCTAGAAAGGCGTTTTAAATTAAGCTCTAATTTTCCATCTTTTAGATTTTCAGTTTTATCAATCAACATGACTCCAGATGAATTGAACAGTCTATAAGAAATGGAGTTAGTATTCTCTATAGCGGTTGACAAGGTAATTAAATCAATAAAAGGATTGGGGTGGATTCCCCATTTTTTAGATTCTTCTTCTGGGTTTTCACCAAAAAGATTAGTACAATTTGTTGCTATAGAATACTCATCTTTCAAAATCTCACCAATTTTTAAATTATTAAAACTATCGTTTATTGTATGGTTAAAAAAAGTCGCGTCAATAATGGTATCATCGGCTCCTAAAAAGTCTTGTAATAAAGTGGCAAAGGTTTGTCGGTAATCGTATTGAACAGTTTGGATTTGAAAATTATTATTATTTGTAGCTTCAGTTAAATCAGGATTAGTGCCAGAAACGCCACCAGCTACAGGTTTTCCAAAAACAAACATGGGAGCAATTTCTCCATGATCTGTTCCCAAACTACCATTTTCTTTAGCTTTTCTGCCAAATTCGGAAAACGTTAAACCAACAACATCTTCGTCTAAATTCTGACTCTTTAAATCAGCCATAAATGCTTTTATAGCTTCAGATAGTTCTGTTAATAATTCATGGTGCCTTCCCGTTACATCTCCAATGCCTTGTACTTGTGCGTTATGGGTATCAAAACCAGAAATACGAACCATGAATACTTTAGATCTTAAATCACCACTAATTAATCTTGCGACTGTTTTTAGTTGATTTGATAAGTCAGAATCTGGATAGCTTACATCATTTTTGCCTCCATTAAATGCCGTGGAAATGGCGTTGGCATATGTGTTTGATAAAGCATCTGTATTATTTATAAATTGTAATTGTTTACCATAATCTGAGTTGGGTATATTAGCTGGAGGTACACCTCCTAAACCATTTAAAACTGAATAAAAACCGGCAGGGTCTTGCCCAGTTATATTTAATGATAATCCGTGGGCTTCCTCAGCATGAAAGCCTAATGAAGTTTTGTTAGAACCTATTTCTACAGCTAAAGGAAAAGTTTCCAATAATAAATCGGCATAGTATAGTTCCATAAACCGTCCTATCCACCCGGTATCTGATCCATTTAACAAACTATTTCCATCGTTTCCTGTTAAATATAAATCGGTAGATTTAAAGTGGCTTTTATTTTGCGATGGATACCCCACCGATTGTATGATTCTAAAAACACCTTCATCATATAAAGATTTAAAACCAATTAATGCAGGGTTTAAACCTAATTGTTGGTTGTCAGGTAAAGAAGCATCAAGTGTAATATATTTATTTACTCCTGTTTCTGGAACTTTTATTGTTGGTCTTAAATTGCTATAAGTATCATATTGATTTAGCGGTATAATAGTGTTTAAACCATCGTTGGCACCAGCTAAATTTATGAGTATTAATTTTCTGTTGGAAATATCTGGACAGTTAGCAAAGGGTAAAAATGATTTTAAGGCTGCCTGTAATTCAAAAGGGGTAAGAGCAACTGCAGAAGCAGCAGACGATAATTTAATAAATTGTCTCCTTCTCATAACTAAGGTTATTTACATTAATTGAAATTCTGCAGCATTAACCATGGCTATAATTAATGCGTTTAAACGCGTTCTTACTGTGGTGTCATCACCATCATTTAAATACTGAGCCCAGGTTCCAGACCAATAATAATCAGGAAAACCTTCATCAACTAAAAAGCTTTTAAAATAATTTATTCGATCGCTATCAATACTTTCTGGATATAATAAATCGGCAATTTCAGAAACTAAAAAATTAGGATCTGTTGGATTATCAATTTTATTTTTCACAAACTGTACTGTGTCTAACTTAGCGTAAATATTCACACCAGTAATCGCGTTTTTACCTTCAATCAAACTTTCAATAAGTTTATACCTTCCTATGAGCGTATTTGATGAAAACCAGATTCTATCAAAGTTAGGTTCTTGATAATAAGCAGGGTAACCAGCTACAGAATCAGGATTGTGTATTTCCATACCTGCAGCTTTGAAATATGAATTATGTATAAAATTAAAAAAGAAATTGCTATAAAATCTCAGTGGATCTGAATTAGGATTTGGATATGTTACACTAAAAACTGAGCATATTTCTGAAAGTAGTTGTAGCGGACTTTTTATTATACTACCAATAATATTATCTGTAGCATCGCCATCATCTGCATCATAAAAATGTTCACTAGAAAGTAAGGTTTTTATAACTGGCAATAGATCGTAATTATTATCAATAAGTATTTGTGCTAGCGGTATAATGATATTTGTTTCCACTTCTTGATCCCATTCACTTTTTACAAAGTAGCGATATAATTTTCTACAATAAGCTTTGGCAGTTTCTGGTTGAGCAAAAACCATTTCAACAAAGTCGTCAAGCTCTTCAAAAGCTCCAGTTTCAGTTGTTCTTCCAGTTATTACTTTATTGTTAAAGGCATTACTAAAGGTTTTATCATTCAAATCATGTTGATTAATATTAATATATCCCATAGGGATATTCGTATCAGGGTCAATATCACTTCTGTCATTTCTTTTCTTGAACCCAGAAAACACTTTGGCTGCCTGTTGTATGTCTATTTCGGTATAGTTAGTATAATTACCCTCACCTATTTGTGGACCTTTTAAAATTGTAAATAACTCTAAAAATTCTCTTGCATAATTTTCGTTTGGGTTATTTTTATTATTCTGGGTATTGTCCAAATAATCTAACATCCCATTATCCAAAGTAATTTTTTTAGCTAAGGTTTTGATATTTCCTAAAGCATAAAAATCCAATAGATTTAAATGATCGTAAAAATATGTTGCCGCACCAACACCAGAATCTTTACCAACTGTAAAGCTTGTATGTAAAAAAAAGGATAATTTATGTTTTAAGGTTGGCGATTGCATAGCATTATACCACCACCAAGCCGAAACGAAGCTTCGTTTTCTCCCTTGGCCATTAAATGAGTTAGGTAGTTCGGTAGAGGAAGTCCAAAACCCATCAGGATTGCTAGTGGGTAAAGGGTCATAAGGTTCAACCAAGTCATTGACTGTGTCTTTAATTAAAATGTTCACAGCTTCACTAGCGGGTTTCCCAATGAAAGTATTTAATTGCTCCTTGGTTAAACTAAAAGAAGCACGCCGAAGAAGGTGTTTAGCCTTTCTTAAATCTAGATTTGGACCTAACGGATTTAGAGATGCCATTCATTTTTTTAATTAAAGTATATAAAATATATGATTTCTAAATTAAAATTCTTCTTTTTTCGTTAAAAATCAATCTTTGATAGAAACGAAGATAATTTAATAGAGCAGTATCAAGAATATATTATGGTATTTAAGCCATAAAATGTTATTAAAGTATATGCTCGAGGTGGTGATGTTTTAACGGAACTTGGACAACTCGTGTAACTGACCATGGTGCCTTAATAAAATTAGAGTTTGACACGCTAGTAGACTTTACTTTAGAATGGTTTGTTTACGATTTAGGACCTGAAAAGATTAAATTATATCAACAAGGTGGTAATAGAATCATCCTTAAGAAAAATTGCGATATAATAGTAGATATTACCAAAGAGCGTATTGAAAACTATTTACAAGAATGTTACTGGAGAGTAGCAAGATTAACAATTGATGGTGGAGATAATGAAAAAGATTATATAGGTGCCACATTAAAATTTTTCGCCAACAATGTAGTTAAAATGCGTATAAATGGTGAATTTATTGAAGGTACTTACCAAGTTTTAGCTTATAACACCCAAGGATTTGTATTGCAAATTCAATAAGAAGGAAGATTAAATTTACAACTGGAGTGGTTTGTAACTCTTCTTGAACTAGGTTTGATAAAACTAGAAAGTATGGGTAATAGAGATAACAAAATGGTTTTGGAAAGACATTGTTTTGATGTAGATGAAGACTTGGTTTACATTGATGGTGTATTAATACAAGGGCAATGGGAAGTAGCAAGATATTACATTGCTGAAGGTGAATTAGAAAAAGATAATGATTTCTTCATATACACTATAGATTTTAAAGTTTCAGGCAAAGTATTGGTTACCGATCCAAATAATGGAGAATCTAGCGGTTCTTGGTTAGCTTACAGAAACGATGGTTTAAATTTGGGTTTATATTTTGGTACAAACGAACTATTCAATCAACTAAATCATAGATGGAAAATTGTAGAAGTAACGTCTAATAGAATAGAGTTGAAAGATTTAAGTTCAACAGGTGCCATAGAAAGAATTTTAGTCCTTGAAAAGAAAAATTAATTATGTTTTTGGTTAAAAGGAAACCCCATATTTTCGGTTTACTTTAGGTTAGTTAGCTAAGTTTCCTTTAAAGAGGCTGTCAAAATAAGTTTGACAGCCTTTTTTTATTCACTTTGTATGCAAGGGCTTCTATAATATACTTCAAATCATTAACTTTGCACTTCTTAAAATTTCAATAAAAATTATGTTCAATAATTTAAGCGATAAATTAGATAAAGCTTTACACGTACTAAAAGGTCATGGGAGCATCACCGAGGTAAATGTAGCCGAAACCTTAAAAGAAGTACGGCGAGCTTTACTTGATGCCGATGTTAACTTTAAAATAGCAAAAGATTTTACCAATAAGGTAAAAGAAAAAGCTCTTGGGCAAAATGTATTAACCACTTTGCAGCCTGGGCAACTCATGGTTAAAATTGTAAAAGATGAGTTAACCGATCTTATGGGCGGTGACGCCGAAGGTATTAACTTGTCTGGTGCGCCAAGCATAATTTTAATGTCTGGTTTACAGGGTTCTGGTAAAACTACATTCTCAGGTAAGCTTGCAAATTATTTAAAAAACAAAAAAGCAAAGAAACCATTATTGGTGGCTTGTGATGTTTATAGACCTGCGGCGATTGACCAATTGCATGTGGTTGGAGAACAAATTGGCGTTGAGGTTTTTAGCGACAAAGGAAATAACGATCCTGTTGCGATTTCAAAAGCAGCCGTTGCGCATGCAAAAGCAAATGGGTTTAATGTGGTTATTATAGATACCGCTGGTCGTTTAGCTGTTGATGAAGCGATGATGACTGAGATATCAAACATCCATAAAGCAATTCAGCCACATGAAACCTTATTTGTGGTAGATTCTATGACGGGTCAAGATGCTGTTAATACGGCAAAAGCTTTTAATGATGTATTGAATTTTGATGGGGTAATCCTTACCAAACTAGATGGTGATACACGTGGTGGAGCTGCTATTTCAATAAAATCTGTAGTTAATAAACCCATCAAATTTATTGGTACAGGAGAAAAAATGGAAGCAATTGATGTGTTCTATCCCTCTCGTATGGCCGACCGTATTCTGGGTATGGGTGATGTGGTATCGTTAGTTGAAAGAGCACAAGAGCAATTTGATGAGGAAGAAGCTAGAAAGCTTCAAAAGAAAATAGCCAAAAACCAGTTTGGTTTTGATGATTTCCTAAAGCAAATACAGCAAATTAAAAAAATGGGAAACATGAAAGACCTTATGGGTATGATTCCCGGTGCTGGGAAAATGCTAAAAGATGTTGATATTGATGATGATGCCTTTAAAGGTATTGAGGCCATAATTCATTCTATGACACCAAAAGAGCGTACAAACCCAGCGGTGCTCAATGCGAGTAGAAAGAAACGAGTAGCTAAAGGTTCCGGTACGTCTGTTCAAGAGGTTAATCAGCTTTTAAAACAATTCGATCAAATGAGCAAGATGATGAAAATGATGCAAGGTGATGGCGGTAAAAAGATGATGCAAATGATGAAAAACATACGTTAATCGTTCATTATAAAACACAAAATAAAACATGACCATTTTAGACGGTAAGAAAGTTAGTAATGATATAAAAGGTGAAATTGCTGAACATGTTAAAGCAATGAAATCAAAAGGAGAGAAAGTACCTCATTTGGCGGCAATTTTAGTAGGGTCGGATGGTGCAAGTATGACTTACGTCAATGCCAAAGTAAAGGCTTGCGAGCGCATTGGTTTTAATTCTACACTTATTGAACTCCCAGAATATACTTCAGAAAATGAGTTGCTTGAAAAAATTAACGAATTAAACTCCAATAATGATATAGATGGTTTTATAGTACAATTGCCTTTGCCAGAACAAATTGATGAACAAAAGGTTATAATGGCTATAGACCCAAATAAAGATGTTGATGGTTTTCATCCTGTAAATGTTGGAAGAATGGCTTTAGATTTGCCAACGTTTTTACCGGCAACACCATATGGAATCCTAGAGCTTTTAGAAAGGTATCAAGTTGAAACTTCTGGTAAGAATGTAGTCGTTATGGGTAGAAGCCATATTGTTGGTCGCCCTATGAGTATTTTAATGAGCCAAAAACGAAAAGCAGGTGATGCTACGGTTACAGTTGTTCATAGTCGTTCTAAAAATTTAAAAGAAATAACTTTAGGTGCTGATATTATTGTAGCGGCCATTGGTATTTCAGAATTTTTAACAGGAGATATGGTAAAGGAAGATGTAGTTATTATTGATGTTGGCATTACCCGTGTTCCTGATGCTACAAAAAAGAATGGATACAGACTTGCTGGTGATGTGCATTATGAAAGTGCTAGCCAAAAAGCAAGCTATATAACGCCAGTACCAGGTGGTGTTGGACCTATGACGATTGCTATGTTACTTAAAAACACACTACTTGCCAGAGAAAGGAATGCGAAGTAAAAAAATTGCATTATGATTTTTTTAATTTATGATGCAATTTTTTTATTGAACAGAGTTGAAATTGGCAGTTCTCAACATATATTACCCATTTTAAGTGCCATTTTGTTTTCTGTTTTATTTATTAAATATGCGAAATATAAATGGAACAAAAAACAGCAGAAAAAGGCACTTCATCTTTCAGCTTGTGTAATTAGTGTAACCGTTTTAGGCTTTCATTTGCATAAAATGAGCTGGGGTAATTACAATCTTTCAACAGATTTACCTTTGTATTTGTGTAGTTTAATGGGATTGTTAATTCCTCTATTTACTTATTACCAAAAGTTTTGGATGTATGAAATTTTGGTTTTTTGGATTATTGCAGGGACTTTGCAAGGTGTTTTGACACCTGATATTCAGCTTGGGTTTCCAAGCTTTGATTATTTTAGATATTGGGTAGTACACTTAGGGCTTTTAACAATTATTTTTTATGCTACTTTCGTTTTAAAAATGAGACCTAAATTTAAAAGTGTTTTTAAATCTTTTTTTGCATTACAGCTTTATGTAATTATGATGGTTATTATAAATTACACACTAAATGCCAACTATTTTTATTTAAATGAAAAGCCTCAATCAGCTTCTATTTTAGATTATTTTGGTGAATGGCCTTGGTATATTTTAGTCGCCCAACTTATTATAATACCTTACTTTCTATTGATTTATTTACCTTTTTATGTGGTTGAAAAAAGGAAAGTTTCCTAATTATTTAGCAAATAATTGCCCCATATCTTTAAACGCTTTAAACTCTAAAGCATTCCTAGAAGGATCGTAAAAAAACATGGTAGCTTGTTCGCCAACCAAACCTTCAAAACGAATATAAGGCTCAATAACAAATTTGATGTTTTTTTGTTTTAAATTATCAGCAAAAGCATGAAAAATATCCCAAGGTAAAACCACACCAAAATGAGGTACAGGAATATCTTTTCCATCAACGGGGTTAGTATGTAAAACGTCATCAGATTTTGGCTTGTAATGAATAACTATTTGATGTCCAAAGAAATTAAAATCTACCCAATGATCGCTGCTTCTACCTTCTTCACATCCTAAAATATCACGATAAAAAGCTCTACATTCATTTAAATTGTAAACTGGAATTGCTAGGTGAAAAGGCGATAAAGTTGTGTTCATATTTTTAGTTTATCTATCTAAAATAAATATAATTAATTAAGATATCCTATTGTTCTCTTTCACAATTTATTTTCCAAGTTGGATAGATAACGGTTTCAGACTTATCAACCCATTCACCAATGCATTTATAACCGGTTTCAGATATGTCATAAAAAGTCAATCTGAAAAACCCATCCATTCCATTTGGTGCTTTTTGCTCTTTGTATAAAACAATTTTTCCTACTTCTTTTATGCCTTCCCATGCTGGTAAGGTTTTTGGGATTCCTTTTGACGAGTAATAATGTACATGCCATTTACTGCTATCGGCGTTAAATTGCCTAATGCTTCCTGAATGTCCACCATCTGCTTTTAAAGTCTCATCTTGAACTGCAATACCATTCATAATGTATTTAAATCGCCATGTCATATCAATTTCATATGCCCAAGTGCCGTCTGGATTTCGAGCAGTAGATTTACATTGGTATTCCCCAATCATGGGTTCAAAATCCTTAATTTGTAAAGGTGCTTCAGGGTTTGGTCTCCCAAAAGAGAACGCTTTGTTGGGTTCAAAATCATATTGCGCTAGGTCAGAAAATGACGTAAAAAAATAGAAGAGGAGTAGTTAGTCGCATAATTAACTTTTTTTTAAAGTTAAAGAAGAACTAAAAACCAGTTAGCTATTTATGAATAAATTAACAGCTAATTTAACGTTTTGCTCGTTTTTTTTGAGCAAATGTTTTTGTTGAATTTACCAATAAATCATTCAACTCCTTAAACTCAGTCTTGGTTAATTCTCGATACTCTCCAACGGGGATATCTAATTTAATATTCATGATTCTAACCCGTTTTAAAGTTTGCACTTCGTAATTTAAATAATCGCACATTCTACGAATTTGCCTATTTAGACCTTGAGTTAAAATAATTTTAAATGTGTAAGTACTTAATTTTTCTACTACGCACTTTTTTGTGGTTTTATTCAAATCTGCTAAATGAATTCCGCCACTCATACGCTCAATAAAAGTTTGTGAAATGGACTTATCAACGGTAACAACATATTCTTTTTCGTGGTTGTTACTAGCACGAAGAATTTTGTTTACAATATCGCCATCGTCGGTAAGTAAAATTAAACCTTCGCTGGGTTTGTCCAATCTGCCAATAGGGAAAATACGCTTTGGGTAGTTTATAAAATCTATGATATTGTCTTTTTCAACAGATGTATCGGTGGTACAAACAATACCAACAGGTTTATTAAAAGCCAAATAAACAAAAGCTTCTTTAGCGTTTTTTATCTCCTTTCCATCTACGGATACCACATCATTCGGGGCAATTTTTGTGCCCATTTCGGGTACAACACCATTTATGGTTACACGTCCTGCATCAATAAGTTTATCGGCTTCTCTACGCGAGCAATAGCCTACTTCACTTAAAAATTTGTTTATGCGTTTTAAATCTTCTGCCATAATTCAAAAGTACAACAATTTATGTCTTTAGAAAGTCTAAAAGATCATTGTAAATCTCATCAGATTTAAGTCCATGACCATGTCCTGTTGTGGTAATTAATTTTGAATTTGAATAGTGTTTTTCAAAATCAAGCGCATCACTATAGGGAATGATGCGGTCTTTCTTATCGTGAACAATGAGCCCTTTTGATTGGATTTTTTCTGAAAATTTGGCTGCTGAAAAATACTCTGGCAAATGGTCGTATTTTTTTAAAACATATTGATTCATAGCATCAATAATTTTTTTGTTGTATCCCATCATTTTTGAATACCTATCAAAAACTCCAGTAAAATTTGAAGGCGCACCAAGTAAAACTAATTTTTGCAAGCTCTGTAATTGATATTTATGCTGAAAAAATACAGAAGCCATACCACCTACAGAATGCCCAATAATTACATTAGCTTGAAACTTTTTTGCTACTATATGAATACATTCTGAAAACAAAAGGGCATTAAATAATTTCCCTGAAGAGTTTCCGTGTGCGGGTGCATCAAGCGCGATTACATTATAATCTTCTTTCAATAAGATTTTTATCAAATCTTTCCATCTGGATGTATTGCTTTCCCAACCATGCGCTAAAAGAACAGTGTCTTTTTCACCTTTCCATTGATAGGTTGCTATTTGGATGTCTTTATATGTTAATGTTTCCCGTTTAGCAGATTTTAAAATAGATTTGTCTAAGGCTTTTAATTTTCCTTTTTGTGGTCTTGAAAATAACTGTATGGCAAGTTTTGCTGCTAATTTTGAAGAAAAATGACTTACTATATTCAACGAAACACCAATAGTTTTAAATAGCTTTTTACCCATGTTAATCTTCTCTATTTACTAAATCCATTGAAAAGGCAGGTGTACAAATAGCAATATATTCACAAACTTCTGTAAATGGATTGGAGTATTGTACTCTGGTGTTTTTTTCAATTTTTATTGATTGTCCAGCTTCTAAAACTACGGTTTCTCCATCAATAATAAATTGTTTTTTTCCTTTAATGATGAATGTAAACTCATCAAATTCTGGCGTTTGAAAAGGTTCGCTCCAACCGGCCGGTGCTTTCATATGTGCAATACTTATATTTGAATTGCCATCGGTGGCTAAACCAAAGTGTTCTTTAATTATTTTGCCATCGGTTGTTGGAACAACAAACGGATTGTCTTGTATTGTGTATTTTTTCATCTTTCTTCCTTCATAGGTTTTTTCTTTATCATACCACCTTTTAAATCTTTAACCACGCCCATTATAATAAAGGCATGTTTATCAATTTTATCAATTTCTGTTTCTAATTTAGCAATTTCTAAACGGGTCACCACTGTATAAATAATATCTTTATCATAACTTATTCCTTGAGTTCCAAAGCCACCTTTACCGGCATAAATGGTGCAAGCACGTTGAAGTTTTTCAGTAATCATTAGTCTCAAATCCTCATGTTTTTCTGAAATAATGGTAATGCCTACATATTCTTCAACACCATCTACCACAAAATCAACCGTTTTTGCGGCTGCTAAATAGGTAAGAATAGCATAAAGGGCAATTTCAACCGAAAGTACATAAGCACCAACCGAAAATATAATAATGTTAATTAATAGCAGCACATCGCCAATGGTAAGCGATAATTTTCTGCTTAGGTAAATAGCCAGAATTTCGGTACCATCGATAACGCTGCCACCACGCATGGACATACCAATGCCCAAACCCAAAAAGAAACCACCAAAAACAGCGATAAGCAGTTTGTCTTCCGTAATGGTTGGATATTTTACAAAATGTACCACAAAAGCCAAAAGTGTAATGGCTGCGATGCTTTTTACAGCAAATTTAATATTGATGGTTTTTGATGCCAAAATTAAAAAAGGCAGATTTACCAGTACTAGAAGTAGACCTAACTTTAAATAAGTAATGTTTTCTAAAAGTAAAGAAATACCGGTAGCGCCACCATCTATAAAACCATTGGGCAATAAAAATCCTTTTAACCCAAAACCTGCCGAAAAAACACCAATAATTATAAAGATGTACTCTTTAACAGCGTGGGTAATTTCAACTTGTAAACTTCTTACTAAAGGTACAATTTGCTTTTTGCTAACAGGTTTATTGATATCCTGTTTGGATTTTATCCTTTTACGGGCAATATCTACCAGTACCTTTGATAAGAATGGATTCATATTGCTTTAATTGGTATTGTTCCAGTTTATAAAAAAGTATTTAACCTTGGCGTTATCAGGTATATGGGTGGCTTCTATTTTTAAATTCATATCAAACCTAAGATTAGCTGGTAATTCTTTTTTGTCTATCGCAAAACTGGCGTTTACATCGTTAACGGTAATTAAAACCGAATTAATTAAGTTATTGATTTTTGAAATTTTATAGGAACTTGAGATGTCTTTGAACGTGCTTAAGGTTGAAATGTTTTTAGCCGTTTTATAACGGGGGTCTATAATTTGAACGTTGCTAATTACCGATGTAGAGTCTAAAGCTTCTTGTGGTGTTAATATAAGTAGTTTGTCGCCTCCTTTTTCAAAGATTTCAATGGTGTTTTTACTTCCAGAAAACTCATCACCAGCAATAAATTGTGCAATGGAATCGGTAGCAAAGACTGTTTTTAGGTCTTTAACCTGAGTTGAATCGGTTAAAAAACCAATATGCTGTTTTCCAATTTCGAAAGGATCTTGTTCTTTTTTACAACCCGTAAACAATAAGGCTAGGGTTATTGAGCATAAAAATAAATTTCGCATGTAATTAAAATATGTGTTAGTTGATTATTGCCGATTTCTTTCGCCTTACTTCTTCATCACCTTAGTTAAAATACCAAATACACTACGAATAAAGGTGGCGCTGGTAAGCACTTTAACTACAGGGTTCATTCTGGTACTGCTCCTACGGCTTGATGAGGTTCTTTTTTTTGATTCTGCTTTTTTAAGGGCTTCCCGTTCTTGTCGTACTTTTTCTTTTGCTTCTTCAGCTTCGGCTTTTTCTATTTTTTCGTTAAGCATTTCATAGGCACTCTCTCTATCAATGGTTTCGTTGTATTTTTTTACCATCTTAGATTTTGAAAGAAGAGAGCTTAATTCTGTATCGGTTAATACATCCATTCTGCTCATTGGCGCACGCATCATAGTAGCCGCCAATGGTGTAGGTCGCCCTTTTTCATCTAAAGCAGAAACCAATGCTTCACCAATACCAAGTGATGTTAACACTTCGGTAGTATCATAATAATCAGAATCTGGATAGTTTTGTGCAGTTAATTTAATGGCTTTTCTGTCATTGGCAGTAAAAGCTCTTAAAGCATGCTGGATTTTTAAGCCCAATTGTCCTAAAACAGCCTCAGGAACATCGGTAGGGTTTTGGGTTACAAAATACAAGCCAACACCTTTACTGCGTATCAGTTTTACAATACTCTCAATTTGATTCAACAATGCTTTAGAAGCCTCATTAAAAATTAAGTGGGCTTCATCAATAAACATTACCAGTTCTGGTCTGTCGCTATCACCTTGTTCTGGGAAAGTTGAATAAATTTCAGCCAATAAACTCAACATAAAGGTTGAGAATAGTTTTGGTCTGTCTTGAAGATCTGTTAGCCTTATAATATTTATATAGCCACGGCCATCGTCATCAACCCTCAGTAAATCTTGAGTATCAAAAGAAGTTTCCCCAAAAAATAAATCGGCTCCTTGTTGTTCTAGTTCCACTACTTTACGTAAAATGGCACCAGTTGAGGCGGTTGATATTCTTCCGTAGGCATCATCAAACTCTGCTTTTCCTTCTTTGGTGGCGTATTGTAAAATCTTTTTAAAATCTTTCAAATCCAACAGAGGTAATTTATTATCGCGGCAATACTGAAAAATAACAGCAACTACACCAGATTGTGCATCTGAAAGGTCTAAGATTCTGGATAATAATACCGGGCCAAATTCACTAATGGTAGCCCTTAACCTTACACCATCCTGTTCTGATAATGTTAAAATTTCAACAGGAAAACTTTTGGCTTCAAAGGGCAATCCAATCTTTTCATGGCGTTCATCAATTTTCGGGTGCCCGGGACTTGGTTGCGCCAAACCACTTAAATCGCCTTTTATGTCCATAAGCAAAACCGGGATACCTTTATCGCTTAAATTTTCGGCTAACACTTGTAACGATTTTGTTTTTCCAGTGCCTGTGGCTCCAGCAATCAATCCGTGTCGGTTTAAGGTTTTTAAAGGTATTTTTACATGTGCGCCAGTAACAGTTTCACCATCTAACATGGCGGCGCCAACAGGAATAAAATCGCCTTTGGTTGTATTGCCCTCAAAAATATAATTAAAAAAGGTTTCTTTTCTATCCATATATTTTTATTTCGCATAAAAATACAGGAAAAATAAAGAAGAAAAAAATATGGTTTTAGCCTAATTTACATTTATATTTTTTCAATATAAATATTGGATGATCCAGTCGAACGTAAGTTGATAACGCCGGCATTTACAGTTCGGATTATTTGAACAGTTACTAAATAGCTCGCAACTAAATTAAAAACCTCGGTAATATGCAGTGAACTTTCTTGATGGCTATTCTTTGTGCGGATGTAACCCTTGGATGAATATGTACCTCGTTGGGTGCCGTTTATTTCTATCCACATTTCAGGGGTTAGCCTATCCGTTCCTGAAGTGTTTGCCAATGATACATTTACCGTTATTCTGTAACGCCCTATTTTGGTTTACAGTAATGGTATTAAGAGCTGTGTTTGTAGTATACAATGTAGTGTCATCGTTCCATTCAAGAGTGCTGATTATTGGCGTATTAATAGCCGCATTGCTATTTTCATCCAATGCTGTGTTAGAGGCATCATTACTATATTTAATCGATAATTTTCGAGATGTTCTTAGCCAATTAGGAGTAACTGTAGAACCGTAATTAAATTGAAAAATGTTCAATCGGTGTTGTAAACCAATAATCCGTTGGCTGGATTCGGAATAGAAGCAATTTGAGTAGAGGATAATAGAGGTATGAGTAAGCCCCACTGTTTGATTCGATATCTAAGATAGAAGAGGGGTCGGTTGAGGTAGTGCCAATACCAACTTGAGAGTAGCTATGATAATTCATGTCAAATAGCCAAATTAAATTGAGATTCAAAATTGGTTAGTCTTAATGCCGAAAACATGTATCTTTGCCATCTATGAAAAATGAGCTGAAAATATTGGTCGATAAAGGTGAAATACTACCTTTAATGGAGGAATTTTATACCATTCAGGGCGAAGGTTACCACAAAGGAACGGCAGCATATTTTATACGCATTGGCGGGTGTGATGTGGGATGTCATTGGTGTGATGTAAAAGAGAGTTGGAATGCTAATTTGCATCCGCCAACCGAAGTATCTAAAATAGTAGAAAATGCCAAAAAATATAGCGATACTATTGTAATTACTGGCGGCGAGCCTTTAATGTGGGATATGTTGCCATTAACTTCGCAACTTAAAGCAGTAGGCTTAAACATACACATTGAAACCTCTGGTGCATATAAATTAACTGGAGTGTGGGATTGGATTTGTTTGTCGCCAAAAAAAATGAAATTGCCTACTAAAGAGGTTTATGAAAAGGCAGACGAACTAAAAGTAATTGTTTACAATAAAGATGATTTTCGCTTTGCGGAAGAACAAGCGTCTAAAGTTCATAAAAACTGCATTTTATACTTACAACCTGAGTGGAGTAAACGCGATAAAGTAATTCCGGATATTGTGGATTATGTGATGAAGAACCCAAAATGGAAAGTATCGCTTCAAACACATAAATACTTAAACATACCATAATATTAAACCATTATTGCGAGTGTAACGAAGCAATCTGTTTAATCTTGATACCATTAAAAAGATTACTTCGAAATTAAAATTTCTCGCAATGACGATTTCAATATTTTTTGGATGATTACTTTACTGGAACTGCCACTCTTGTAGTGCCCCAAGCCAAATACATGTTGCCATCAGCAAATGCTATTGAGAATGCTTCAACTGCTCCACCAAGACTTACAGGTGCTGTAACACGTAAAACATCATTAGCTTTTTTATACCCAAAAGCGCCCCAAACATCTAAATCGTAGTCCCGATGAGATTAACATTATTAGCACTGTTTTGTCCATTTTGTTAATTATTTCTGTTTTTTATTTTCCTAGTTTATTCTTTTTAAAATTTGAGTTAGTACGACTTTTCTTCACTCATTGTTGTGAATTTGTTTTTGCATTAAAGCTAACTCGTTATATCCCAACTTTTATTTCTTTTATGCAGAAAATAAAAGGAATAAACCAAGTTTTGGCTTGTTTTATTCTATAAATACACCTATATTTTGCTATGAAAAAATCCTGACAAAAATTGTCAGGATTTTTATTTAGTTCTCGATACATCATGCTATAGCGTGACACTCGAACTGATATAATTATTTATTTCGCATCACCTTTACATTCATCTCTTCCACTTTTTTGTCAGATAACATGGAAGGTGCGCCAAACAATAAATCGTCACTGGTGCCTGTTTTTGGAAATGCCATAACCTCACGAATAGAAGCTTTTTTTTCTAAAATCATCATCAGCCTATCAACTCCCCAAGCAATACCACCGTGCGGTGGTGCGCCGTAATGGAACGCTTTATACATGGTACCTACACTTTTCATCATCTCTTCTTTGTTGTAGCCCATATTTCTGTAAGTAGCTTCTAAAATTTCAGGTTTGTGCGCCCGTACCGAACCGCCACCAATTTCGTAACCATTCAAAATCAAATCGTATTGTTGCGCGATAATGGTACCTATTTCAGCATCTTTACCGTTCATGTGTTTTTCAATATCATACACTGCAGGCATTGAGAAGGGGTTATGGGTAAATGTCCAACGGCCGTCATCAGTTTTTTCAAACATCGGGAAATCTATTACCCAAGCAGGACGTAATTCTTTCGGGTTTATTAAACGCAACATACTGCCCAATTCCTGTCTAACTGCATCCAATGCTTTATTGGCAGTAGCATAGTCGGCAGCTGAAAAGAAAACAATATCACCAACTTGTGCATTGGTGGTTTTAATGATTCCAGCAGCAATATCTTCACCTAAAAATTTAATAATGGGCGACTGCAAATTGTTTTCATTTACAATAATATATGCTAAACCACCCAAACCATGCTGTTGTGCAATGGCCGTTAATTTTTCAATTTGCCCTTTAGATAAGCGCTTTTTACCTTGTTCTTTAGCCGATACCTTGATGCATTTAACAATACCACCTTCTTCAATGGGTTTGCTAAACACTTGAAAGGTTGTTTCCTTAACAATATCTGTAATATCTTGAAGCTGTAAACCAAAGCGTAAATCGGGTCGGTCGCAACCGTATTTATCCATGGCGTCTTGATAGGTAATCACTTCAAAAGGATGTAAAATCCATTTATTGCCATAAATTTTTGTAACCACTTCATTAAACATTTTGGTGTTTAAGTCCATAATTTGTTGCATGCTGGCGTATGCCATTTCTAAATCCAATTGCGTGAATTCAGGTTGTCGGTCACCTCGGGAGTCTTCATCCCTAAAACAACGTGCTATCTGGAAATATTTCTCGTAACCACTTACCATCAACATTTGTTTAAATTGCTGAGGTGCTTGTGGTAGTGTGTAAAAAGCACCGGCTTGTTTTCGAGATGGGACTATAAATTCGCGAGCGCCCTCATCGGTTCCAGCACTTAAAATGGGAGTTTCAATTTCAAGGAAATCTTCTTCATCTAAAATATCTCGAAGCAGTTTAATTACTTTATGGCGATTCACAATGGTTCTGCGAACATCATCATTTCTGTGGTCTAAAAACTTGTATTGAAAACGTGTGTTTTCATTGGTTTTTGTGGCTCGTTTTATTTCAAAAGGCAGTGTTCTAGATAGGTTTAAAATATCCAATTCATTAGCTTCCAATTCAATTTTCCCAGTTCGCAAGCTCGGGTTGTAATCGTCTTCTTTACGTTGTAGAATGGTTCCAGAAACCGTAATAACCGATTCTGGTTTTAGTTTTACCAACTCATCAAGATTTGGAAATGATTCCCTGCTTAAACGCACTTGGAATTTCTCGGTACTGGAATCTCGTAAATCGATAAAAATGAGTTCCCCATGGTCGCGAACACTGGCAACCCAACCAGCAAAAGTTACCACCTGAGAAATACTATCATCTGAAATATCAGTAATCAAATGCGTGCGGTATTTATCTTTTATAATTAGTGGGATTTCAGGAAGTTTTTCTTCTTCTTTAGCTTCTGGCTTTTGGCTTTTGATTTTTGGCTTTTCATCACTTACAATTTCCGACTTCTGTCTTTCCACATCTCCAGCCAGCGAAGCTAAAATACCCTCTCGAATGACTTTTCCTGAAGCGCCTTTACCAATAATGGCAATTACTTTTCCAACTAAGATACCCGCCTTTCCTTGATTACCAGCTTTAATATCGTTTGCAATAGCTTCATTTTCAGTAATTACTTTGCTTATGGCATCATATATTTTGTCTTCGGAAATCGTGTGCGCTTCAAAATACTTATTATAATCAAAATGTCTGTCTTTTAAATAATTTGTGATAGCATTTTGTACTAAAACCGACGTGATTTTCTCTTCTTTAAAAAGCTGAAAAATTTCAATTAAATGCTCTATACGGTGAATATCGCCATAGTCTTCTGTACTAATATTGTTGACTAATGTTTTTGTAACAAACGACGGGTCTTTAAGCACATCGTTTATTTGCATAAATGTTTTGGAGCGTAGTGCGTCTGCCGTAAAAAACTTAGCATCTTGAGGTAACACACCACCTTTAATTATTATGGACTCTACGGCAAAAGGTAATGCGCTTATATCAACGTCAATTGATTCTACAACATCTTTAATGCAAACAAAAGGTAAATCGGGTTCAGATATAAAACGGTAATCGGCTTCATATTCCTTTTTGCGCATGGTTTTGGTTTGCTTCAAATCGGCATCCCATAGGACGGTGGTTTGGTCTGGTCTAAACTCCTTGTGTTCCAGGTAGTAGTTGAGTTGTTTTTCTACTTCTTCCTTTAGGGCATCTACCATGAACTTAAACGAGTTTAAGTTTTTTATTTCAGTACGTGGGTTTAAATTGTAACTGTGTTTTTTACGAAGTGATACCGAAACATCCGATTTAAACTCACCCTTTTCAAGATTGGCTTCAGAAATTTTTAAATTTTGAACAATACGCTGAATGTATTGCGCATAAGTTGACGCATCTTCAATATGACGAATGCAAGGTGTGGTAACAATCTCAATAAGAGGTACGCCTGCTTTATTAAAATCTACCAACGACACTTGTTTTTCATGTATTAATTTAGCAGCATCTTCTTCAATATGAACTTGCGACAAATTAACGGTAAACTGAGACCCATCATTTCTAAAACAAGACACTTGCCCATCAGGAATTATGGGGTTGTGAAACTGAGTAATTTGTATATTTTTTGGGTTATCGGGGTATTCATAATGTTTTCTGTCCCAAGAAATAACCTCATTTTCAAAAGTAGATTTTACAGCTTTACCAAAATAAATAGCTTTCTTAATAACTTCTTTATTTATTGCCGGGAGCACACCCATTTGTCCAGTACAAACCGAACAAATATTTTGATTTGGGATATCAACTTCTTCATTGGGGCAAGAACAAAATAATTTGGTCTTTGTGTTTAACCGAACATGCGTTTCCAGCCCGATTACCAATTCTAACTCGTGTGCTTTTAATGCAGCATCTAATTCTTTCAATTCCATTATATCACATCTTTTAAGAAGTTAGCAAATTTTAAAACGAGTTCGTCATTGTTTTTTGCAGCAGTAATCTGCAAACCTGTTTCGGTGCCTTGCGGAATGGTTAATGTTGGTAATTGCCCAAGGCTAAAACCAACCGTATAGGCGTCACTTAAATACATGGCGTGTGGGTCTTTTAAACTATCTCCAATTTTTGGAGGTGAGCTAGGTGTAACAGGCGATAAAATAACATCTACCTCTTTGAAGTCTTGCTCAAAGTTTTGGGAAATAGCATCACGTAGCGCTAATCCTTTTAAATAAATTTCGTCTGAAAACCCTTGTGATAATACTTGGTTGCCTCCAACAATACGTCGTTTGGTTTCTTCTGAGAAATTTTCAGAACGGGTAATGGCGTAAGATTCTTTAAGGTTTTTATCATCAATGCGATTACCGTAATTAGAACCATCTAAACGGGATAGGTTAGAAGCTGTTTCTGCCATGGCTAAGGTATAATACGTAGAAACTAAAGTGTTTGAATCAAAAAAATCCAAAGACTTAACTTTAATGCCTTTAGTTTTTATTTTTTCAATGGATGCTAAAAAGTCAGCTTTAATTTTAGGGTCAATCGCGTCACTTTCAATGAAGTTTTTAAAGTAGCCAACGGTTTTTATGCCTTCTAAATTTTTAATGGTATCAACATCAATTTCTACGGAAGCGTAAGTGGTTTGATCTTTTACATCTTTACCGCTCATTATGTTCAGAACTATACGGATATCCTCAATAGATTTTGCAATAGGGCCAACACAATCTGTAGATGATGCATAAGCCATTAAACCAAAGCGTGAAATACGTCCATAAGTGGGTTTTAAACCATACACATGATTATAACCAGCTGGTTGACGTACCGAACCACCAGTATCGCCTCCAATTGAAAAAACCGTATAATCTAAAGCTACATTAACCGCAGAGCCACCACTGGAACCACCACCTACCAAATTTGGGTTTATGGCATTTTTTACGGCACCAAAAATGGTGTTTTCGCTAGATGACCCATGCCCAAAACTATCGCAGTTTTCTTTTACAATAGGAATAGCACCAGCATCGAGTAGTTTTTGAATAGCGGTAGCTGTATAAGCCGATTTGTAGTATTTTAATAGGTTGGAACTCGCCGTTGTGCAAGTGCCTTGAAGCATGTACACGTCTTTAATGCCAAAAGGAATGCCTTCCAATAAGCCAATGGTTTCGCCATTAGCTATTTTAGCATCCACTTTAGCAGCTAGGTCAAAAGCTAAAGAATCTAATAAACTGTTAACCGTGTTGTGCGTGTTTTGTTTTAGTAAGTTGAGTTTTTCCTGTATCAGGTCCTTACAAGATATATCCTTGTTCACCAATTGCTGATGAATTTTATGTATTTGAGATTCCATAATTATTCTTCTATAATTTTAGAAACCACCAAATATCCGTTTTTCTCTTTTGGGAAATTCTCAATAATGATTTGTTTTTCCAGATCAGAACTTTCAATCACTAAATCATCTCTCAAATTTTCTAAAGACACACAATTATTATGTTTGGTATTAAAGGAGTTGTTGTTTGTTGGTTGTGCATTTTTAATTACATCAAACAATTTGTTAACCGCTTCACTTGGTTGTGCTCCTTTAATACTCGACAAAATATCGACCGTCATAATTTTACTCATGTCTAAAATTTTAAATTAAAAAAGCCTTCCGGTTTCGGAAGGCTTCAAATATTTTCAAACAATAACCTTCCTGTCCTAAAAATTAGGATTATTGAAATTATTATTGTTATTGTTGTTTACCATTGTATTATTTGAAGGTCAAATATATACAGAATAAATATATTAAGCACTATTTTTTCTAATATCGTAATATGTATTATCAAATTAATAAAAAACCTAAAGTTAATTTGAAAGTTCAAAAATCTTTTTGTTGAATCACTTGTTTTAATGTATTATCAAAGATCAAAATTGTTATTTGAAACTTAAGATTTTCAATAGAAATAAAATTTTAAAACAACAAAAAATCCATTTTAAGAAACTTTTGTTTTTTTTAAATTTTTCAAAAGGTAAAAAGTATCTTAAATCAATTTTAAGACACTTTTTAGGCGATTTAAGACACTTTTAAATAATTAACAAATGTTGATAATTTTATTTGTGAGCCTATAAAAAGCTTTTTAATAGGGTTATATTTTCGTATATTTGTTTGTATTGAAAAGTTCCGATGCAAGCGGAATTTTTTTGTGAAATAGAACTAAACTTAAATTCAGATAAAATTTTAAATATGAGCGAAGAAAAAGAAGAATTTAATAAGCATAATTATTCAGCAGATAGCATTCAGGCACTCGAAGGAATGGAGCATGTGCGTATGCGTCCTTCAATGTACATTGGTGATGTTGGCACTAGGGGTTTACATCATTTGGTTTATGAGGTAGTTGATAACTCCATTGACGAAGCTTTAGCTGGACATTGTAATAATATTACCGTAACCATAAATGAAGATAATTCTATAACAACCGAAGATGATGGTCGAGGTATTCCAGTAGATTTACATAAAAAAGAAGGTGTTTCTGCGCTTCAAGTGGTGATGACGAAAATTGGAGCTGGAGGTAAATTTGATAAAGATTCTTATAAAGTATCGGGTGGTTTGCATGGTGTTGGTGTGAGTTGTGTGAACGCTTTATCTGAACATTTAAGAGCTACTGTTTACAGAGATGGTAAAATATACGAGCAAGAATATGAGCGTGGTAAAGCTATGTATCCTGTCAAACAAATTGGAGAAACGGATAAAAGAGGTACAACTGTAACTTTTAAGCCGGATTCTACAATTTTCACCCAAACGGTAGAGTACAGTTATGATACGTTGGCCAGCAGAATGCGAGAGTTGGCTTATTTAAATAAAGGTATTACCATTCACCTAGTTGATAGAAGAGGTAAAAAAGATGATGGTTCTTTTGAAGGAGAAACATTTCATTCTGAAGAAGGTTTAAAAGAATTTATTAAGTTTCTAGATGGAAATAGAGAGCCCTTAATGCGTGATGTTATTGCCTTTGAAGGTGAAAAAAATGGCGTACCTGTTGAGGTTGCTATGGTTTACAATACCTCTTATGCAGAAAATTTGCATTCCTATGTGAACAATATTAATACACATGAAGGAGGAACGCATTTGTCAGGATTTCGTCGTGGTTTAACCATGACACTAAAAAAATATGCTGATGAATCTGGGTTGCTTAAAAATTTAAAGTTTGAAATAGCTGGAGATGATTTCCGCGAAGGATTGACTGCAATTGTATCAGTAAAAGTTGCAGAACCTCAATTTGAAGGGCAAACCAAAACAAAATTAGGAAACCGAGAAGTTTCAGCATCGGTAAGTCAAGCGGTTTCTGAAATGCTTACTGATTATTTAGAGGAGCATCCAGACGATGCTAAAATCATTGTACAAAAAGTGATTTTGGCAGCGCAAGCGCGTCATGCAGCCCAAAAAGCGCGTGAAATGGTTCAGCGAAAAACCGTTATGAGTATTGGTGGTTTGCCAGGTAAGTTAAGCGATTGTTCTGAACAAGACCCAACAAAATGTGAAGTGTTTTTAGTTGAGGGAGATTCGGCTGGTGGAACTGCAAAACAAGGTCGTGATAGAGCTTTTCAAGCGATTCTTCCACTTCGTGGAAAAATCTTGAATGTTGAAAAAGCCATGACCCATAAGGTTTTTGAAAATGAGGAAATTAAAAATATTTTTACAGCACTAGGTGTAACCATTGGAACCGAAGAGGATAGTAAAGCTTTAAACCTTTCAAAACTTCGTTATCACAAAATAGTTATTATGTGTGATGCCGATATAGATGGTTCTCACATTGCAACGTTAATTTTGACATTCTTCTTCAGATATATGAAAGAGTTGATTGAAGCAGGACATGTATATATCGCTACACCACCATTGTATCTGGTTCGCAAAGGTGCTAAAAAGCAGTATGCATGGAGTGATAAAGAACGCGATGAAATTATTAAGGAGTATGGAGATGGTACTAAAATTCAACGTTATAAAGGTCTGGGTGAAATGAATGCTGAACAGCTTTGGGACACCACTATGAATCCTGAATTTAGAACCATGCGTTTGGTTCAAATAGATAATGGAACTGAAGCCGATAGGATATTCTCAATGCTTATGGGAGATGAAGTGCCGCCACGTAGAGATTTCATTGAAAAGAATGCTATTTATGCCAATATTGATGCATAAATAGGTGTCAAAACCAATATTTCAATAACCCTAAACCATATGGTCTAGGGTTATTTTTTTGTTCTATTTACCGATTAAATACAATTTTATACGATAAAGTGTTATTTTATGTATTTTTTTTCTTATGTTTGTCAAACCAAATTGAAATTAACAACTTATGAAAAAGATATTTTCGCTACTATTTTATTTAGCAATAACAATTTCAAATGCGCAAAACAATGATCTTGATGCGCTTTTAGCTGCTGGTGTAGATGATGCACAGCGATTTGCAAATGATTATTTAGCTCCAGGAACCAATGGTTTAATGCACAGCATGAATGCCGGTTGGTTTAATACGGCAAATGCAAAACCTCTGGGCGGTTTTGAAATATCCATAATCGCTAATGCTTCTTCTGTAAAAGATGAGTATAAGACATTTTTAATGAACACAGATTTGTACAATAATGTGCAATTTGTTCAAGGTCCTAGCGCTCAAATGGTAGCATCGGCTTTAGGGCATAACGAAACTGATATCTTATTTGAAGTTGAATATCAAGTTCCTAATTCAAGCGTTGTTTTAAGAGAGCAAATTACATTGCCAACGGGAATTGCTGAAGCCAATATTAATGTGTTACCAACAGCATTTATCCAAGGTGCGTTGGGGTTAAGCAAAGGTATAGAGATTAAAGCGCGTTTCATTCCTAAAATTAACACAGAAGATGTTGATTTGAGTATGTATGGAGCAGGGTTGCAATTTGAAATGACTAAATGGTTGCCAGCAGACAAATTACTACCGGTGGCAGTTTCAGGTCTTGTAGCTTATACACATTTAGATGGTTCTTATGATATTACAAACTCTTCTGGGGTTGCTGGTGAAAATCAGCGTATTGAAAATGCTACAAATACGTGGTTATTTCAATTAATTGCATCCACAAAGCTACCAGTCATTAATTTTTATGGAGGTTTAGGATTTATAAAAGGAAAATCAGAATCAGATCTTTTAGGGACCTATAGGAGCTCTAGTACAGCAATTATTCCTTTTAACGAAATTGATCCTTTTTCAGTATCAAGTGAGGTGTCTTCAGTAAGAGGAACGCTAGGATTTAAATTAAAATTAGGTTTTTTCAGACTTAACGGAGAATATCATTTATCAGAATTCAATGCCTTTTCAGTAGGGGTTAACTTTGGTTTTAGATAATTAAAATATTTAAAAAATTGATTATTTAGTTTTAGTTAGTTTATGTTTTAAAAAGTGCAAGATAAAATCTTGCACTTTTTTTATTTACAGGTTTTTAATTTGTAATTTCGTAGCGCTTTAAATCATTAAGCTTTTATGTGTAAAACATCATATAATTATCAATAATAAATTAAATATAAACTAAAATGAAAGTAACAGTAGTAGGAGCAGGAGCAGTTGGTGCAAGTTGTGCAGAATATATTGCTATTAAAAATTTCGCTTCAGAAGTTGTTTTGTTAGACATCAAAGAGGGATATGCTGAAGGAAAAGCCATGGATTTAATGCAATGTGCATCGCTTAATGGTTTCGATACTAAAATCACAGGAATTACAAACGATTACAGTAAAACGGCAAATAGCGATATTTGTGTTATTACTTCTGGTATTCCTCGTAAACCGGGAATGACTCGAGAAGAGTTAATAGGTATTAATGCAGGAATTGTAAAATCGGTAACGTCAAGCTTGGTTGAGCATTCTCCAAATACCATTTTAATAGTGGTTAGTAACCCAATGGATACCATGACGTATTTAGCCCATAAATCTACAGGGTTGCCAAAAAATAGAATTATTGGTATGGGAGGTGCTCTTGATTCAGCTCGGTTTAAATACAGACTAGCAGAAGCTTTAGGAGCCCCAATAAGTGATGTAGATGGTATGGTAATTGGTGGGCATAGCGATACGGGTATGGTGCCCTTAATTTCGCATGCTACAAGAAATAGCGTAAAAGTTTCTGAGTTTTTAAGTGATGAGCGTTTACAAGAAGTAGCTGAAGACACTAAAGTAGGTGGTGCTACACTTACCAAATTGTTAGGAACTTCAGCTTGGTATGCACCTGGTGCAGCGGTTAGTGGTTTGGTACAGGCGATTGCTTGTGACCAAAAGAAGCTGTTTCCATGTTCAACATTATTGGAAGGTGAATATGGTTTAAATGATATTTGTATAGGGGTACCGGTAATTTTGGGTAGAAATGGTATTGAAAAAATTGTTGATATTGAATTAAGTGATGCCGAAAAAGCACATATGCAAGCTAGTGCCGAAGGTGTTAGAAAAACTAATGCTTTGTTGGATGTATAGCTCCCAAAACTTGTAAAATAGATATTTATATAAAGGCTGTAGAAATACAGTCTTTATTTTTTATATTTGGCGGATGTTTAAAAAAGGGTACATAATTATTTTTTTATTGTTTCTTACGTTGCTGGGTATTTCAACTCAACAACAAACAGTTGTACCCAATCAACAAATTGTTTTACAGTTTACGAATGATGGGGTTGCCTCAGAAACCATTCAAAATGCCCTAGCAGTTGTTAAAAAACAACTTCAAGATTTTGGAGTTAGTAATATCAAGGTAAAAGAAGGAGAATACGGAACACTTAAAATTACCTATTATAGCAAAGAGGATGTTGCCATTATCAAGGGGATTTTTGCTAAAGATAGCCAACTTAAAATTGACTATACTTTACACAGGCCTAAAAGCTCTAGAGAATTACCAAACAAAAATGAATCCGTTGTATACAACGTAGATGTTTATGAAATTCAAAACACAAATGATGTAGATTGGGATTTTAATGGAGTTAATGTTAAGGTTTATGAAACCAAAAGCAATCGTTTTTTAGACCCAAATACATTTTATTTTGCTAATAATTATTCAGTTGCTAATGAAGATAATAGTGCCAAAATTTCATATAAAATACATAAAAATATTGCCCTTGCAATAGATGAAATTCTCTATAAAATTCCTGAGGTTAGAGCAGGTCCTTCTTGCTAAAAGAAAATCTTTAAAAAGATTTCATTTCAACAGATTTCAATCAATAAAAAACAAAAATTTTAATTAAATACATAAATATTGTCAAATTATGCGGTAAATTCTATATTTACTCGTTTTTTAAAATTTGACCTTAAAAATAGATAACATGCAAAATAAAGGACTAGTAAAGTTATTTGCAATTTTGTTTGGTTTGGTAAGTATTTATCAGCTTTCATTTACCTTTAAAACCAATCAAATTGAAAAAGAAGCAGAAGAAATTGCAATCAATAAAATCCCCGAAACCGAGGATGACTATCGTGCTAAACGTAGCCAAGAAGAAGCAGACTATTTACAGTCAATAGCAACCGATACGGTTTTTAATATTGGTTTAGCAAAATTCACCTATAACGAGGTGAAACAAAAGGCCATGAACCTTGGTTTGGATTTAAAAGGGGGTATTAATGTTATTCTTCAAGTAAGTGTAAAAGACATTTTAAAAGGATTGGCCAACAACACCAAAGATCCTGTTTTTAATAAGGCTTTAGAGGATGCTTCTGAACTTCAGAAAAACAGTCAAAACACTTATTTAGAAGACTTTTTTGTAGCCTTTGACAAAATTAAAGGCGATACCAAATTAGCTTCACCCGATATTTTTTACACTAAAGAATTAGATGGAGAGATTGATGGGAGCATGACAGATGATGAGGTAAAAAGTATCATATCTACAAAAATTGATGAATCAATCGTTTCAGCTTTTGAAGTTTTGCGTAAGCGTATTGACGAGTTTGGTGTTACCTCTCCTAACATTCAGCGTTTAGGGACTTCTGGTCGTATTTTAGTTGAATTACCAGGTGTAAAGGATGTTGAAAGAGCTACGTCTTTATTGCAAAGTACGGCACAACTTGAGTTTTGGGATGCCTATAAAGGTGAACAATTTTTTCCATTTTTATCTCAAGCTAATGAAACTTTAAAAGATATAGTAGATACAGAAACTAGTGATAAAGAAGTAGAGCCTCAAGATGAAGAGGACGCTACAGATGCTCAAATTGATGATTTATTAGGTGATGCGGCAACCGATTCTACGACAGTTGCAACCGTAAACCCAATTTTCGATTTAATAAGAGGTCAAGGTTATCCTGGTGGACCAGTAATAGCTAAGTTTGAAATTAAAGATAAACAAACTATTCTTGATTATCTTAATATGTCAGAGGTAAGAGCTTTACTTCCTGCGGAGCAACGTTACGCTAAATTTGTTTTTGGAAAACCAGAAAAAGATAGTGAGTTGTTAGATTTATATGCTCTGGTTGGAAATAGAGATAACATTCCTCAATTAAGTGGCGCGGTAGTTACTGATGCTCGTAACCAATTTGGACCAACTGGTAAGCCAGAGGTATCTATGCAAATGAATGCCAAAGGCGCTAAGATTTGGGAGGAAATGACGGGTAAAGCTTTTACACAAGATAGCCAAATTGCCATAGTTTTAGATAATGTTGTGTATTCTGCCCCAGGAGTTACTACAGGACCTATTGCTGGTGGTAACTCATCCATTTCAGGAAATTTTACCTTAAATGAAGCAATCGATTTAGCAAACGTATTACGTGCAGGTAAATTACCAGCATCAGCAGATATTATTCAAAGTGAAGTTGTAGGTCCATCATTAGGGCAAGAAGCAATTGATAGTGGTACAACATCATTCTTAATTGCATTAGCTTTAGTATTACTATGGATGGTTTTCTATTACGGAAAAGCAGGTGGTTTTGCTGATATAGCAATGTTATTAAACATCTTATTAATCTTCGGAATTTTGTCAGGATTAGGAGCTGTGTTAACCTTACCAGGTATTGCGGGTATTGTATTGACAATTGGTATGTCGGTTGATGCCAACGTGCTTATTTTTGAACGTATTCGGGAAGAAATAGCCAAAGGCAAAGGACAAAAAGAAGCGATACAAGACGGATTTAACAATGCTTTGTCATCTATTTTAGATGCTAATATCACTACAGGTTTAACTGCTTTAATTCTGTTTATTTTTGGTACAGGTCCAATTAAAGGTTTTGCAACAACGCTTTTAATAGGTATTGGTACATCTTTATTTACAGCTATTTTCATTACCAGATTATTAATTGATTGGTATGTGAATAGAGGTGGGAAATTAGATTTTTCAACAGCTATAACTAAAAACCTGTTTAGAAATATCAATATTGAATTCCTTAAAAAACGTAAAGTTGCCTATATCATTTCAGGAGCTTTTATTTTAGTGAGTTTAGGATCCTTATTTACAAATGGACTTGATCAAGGTGTAGATTTTGTTGGAGGTAGAACTTACCAAGTACGTTTTGCGCAAGACATTAGTGCTGCCGAAATTTCGGGCGTATTATCACAACCAGATGTGTTTGGAAGTGCTGATGCTAAAACTTTTGGTGATGCCAACCAATTAAAAATTACTACAAAATATAAAGTAAATGAAAGTGGCGCTGAAGTAGATGAAAGCATTAGAAAAACACTTTATACAGCTTTACAACCTCACTTAGAAGGCGTATCTTATGAAGATTTTATCAATGAATCTGAAGCTAAAGATGTTGGTTTAATGAAGTATTACAAAGTAAGTCCAACAATTGCCGATGATATTAAACAAGCATCATTCTGGGCTATTTTAGGGTCTTTAATAGTGGTGTTCTTGTATATTTTAATTCGTTTTAAAAGATGGCAATTCTCACTTGGTGCAGTTGCAGCTGTTTTTCATGATGTGTTAATTGTATTGGGTGTATTCTCGTTAACCTATAAGTTTATGCCTTTTAGCATGGAAATAGACCAAGCATTCATTGCAGCCATATTAACCGTAATAGGGTATTCATTAAATGATACTGTTGTTGTGTTTGATAGAATACGTGAGTTTTTTAACGAACATACTAGTTGGGATTTTAACAAATTAGTAAACGTATCATTAAGTAGTACCTTAAGTAGAACTTTAAATACCTCATTAACCACATTAGTAGTATTGTTGGCAATTTTCATCTTTGGTGGTGATTCCATTAGAGGTTTCATGTTTGCCTTGATAGTAGGTGTTGTAGTGGGAACCTATTCGTCGTTATTTATAGCAACGCCAATAATGTACGATACGGTTCAAAAATTAGAAGATAAAAAGAAGAAGAAAGACTAACTCAAATTTTTTCTTTGTAAGAGCCTATCATTTTTTTGATAGGCTCTTTTTAAATATCCTAAACAAAAAAGATAGTGTTTTTATTTAAATCATAAAGACCAAATTCATTGGTGCCCCAATCAGTTTTTAAACGAAGTTTGTCTGTATTAACTGTATCTCTTTCAATAAATTCATCAAAAAGAGGTTCTATATCTTCTACAAAAATTTTAATAACAGAGCCACCAAGAAGTGGGTCGTCATCCGTATCGGCATGCCATTATAGGTGTATATATGTTTTGTTTCGTTTTAAAATATATCTTTATTTACTAATTGAAAACCAACGTATTTTTCATACCAAATAATATCTCTGTCAATGTCTTGTGAAGGTAAAACGGGCACAATTAGCATGAGTATTTATTTTTTGTAACTGATACTATCACCAACTGTAAGTTGCCATGTGTTTACCAAACCAGCATTGATTTCTAGTACATATTTAGCTGGCGCGTTAGAAGGCAGCGAAGATTCATCAAAAGGTTTTGCATTTTTTTGAAAACTTACAATCTTGTTGTTTCCATCAATAAAAATTAAATCTAATGGAATTTTTGTGTTTTTCATATAAAATGAACGTGGTGCAACATCATCAAAAACAAATAACATGCCTTGGTTAGTTTTCATACTGCTGCGGTACATTAAACCAGTTTGGGTTTCATATTCGGTATCGGCAATTTCAATATCTAAAGTAACTTGGGTAGAATCTTTTTTAAAAATAGTTAGTTCACCCTCTTTTTTAAAGGCCACTTCGGTTTGCTTGATGACTTTTTTATCGTCTTTACAAGCTGAAAAAGTGAAAGAAAATAGTATTAAAGCTAATATGTAACGGTTTATTAGCATGTTATTTTACTTCAGATTTTGGTTTGTATACAAACATAAAATATAGGCCAATAAGAATAAAAGGAATACTTAACCATTGCCCAGTGTTAAGCCCAAACCAATTGATATATTCATCGCCTTGAGGCTCTTTTACAAACTCTACAAAGAAACGGATAGTCCAAAGGAGTATTAAAAATAAACCAAATAAAAACCCAGGCTGGTCTCTTTTTTTTGTTTTTAAATAGAAATACCCTAAAATTAAAAATACAAAAATATAGCAAAACGATTCGTATAATTGCGCAGGGTGCCTGTATGGAACTTGCTCTAATAACTCTGGATTGTTAGCTATAGCATCATAAGCTTTTTGAATATTTTTAATACCAGTTATTCTAACGGCTTCATATTTATTGTAAAAATCTTGAATGAAACGAACTCCAAGAGGAAAATCACCAGACACTTTTCCAATGATTTCAGAGTTAATAAAGTTGCCTATTCTAATAAAAACAGCTCCTGAGGCCACCGAGATAACCACACGGTCTAAAATCCAAAGCATTGATTTGTATTTGTATTTTCTTCTGTATAAATACATACCTATAATAATGCCAATAGCAGCGCCGTGGCTAGCTAATCCTTGAAAACCTGTAAATTCAATACCATTTTTAAAGCTAAAAGGTAAAAAGATGCTAAAAAAATCTTCTGATATTAATTCACGTTGATAAAACAACACATGTCCTAATCGAGCACCAAGCATAGTGGCTAAAACGGTGTAAATGAAAAGAGGGTCTAAATATTCCAAAGACACCTTTTCTTTAATGAAAATACGCTTTATAATATACCAACCTAAAATGAAGGCAATAACCCACATGAGGCTGTAAAAATGGAGTTTGAAATTTCCAACAATATCAATGCCGGTTATGGGGTTCCAATCAAGTTTTAATAGTTGCATAAGCGTTATTTTACATCGTAAATATAAACGTTAAAGCTGTATTTATTGTTAAAATTTAATTAAGAAGTTCAATAATTTCAACTTCAAAGACAAGGTTGGTTTTTCCAGGAATACCTCTTATACCATACTCGCCATAAGCCAAATGATAAGGGATGAAAACGGTTGCTTTATCACCAACACTAAGTTGTTTAATACCTTCTTTAAGACCAGCAACTACAGGAGCATCAGGGGTTATTTCAACGTTTATGGGTTGGTACCTGTCTGCTTTCTTACGTTTTTCATTAACAGCATCAAGAGCTTCGGCAATTTCTAATTTGCTGGTTTCCAGTAATTTTCCATCTTCAAAATATACTGCATAATGGGTTAGTGCTTTATCACCTTGTTTTAACTTTTCACCTGTGCCCTTTTCTGTAATGAAATATTTTAAACCAGATTCTAAAACAGTGGCTTTTGCTTCTTGTGTGTCAAATTTCTCTCTTGAAGACTTTGTAATAGCTTCAGCTTTTTCGGCATTTTCTTTGACCAAACGCTCAACTTCAGCAAAATGATTTTTAAAAACAGTGGGCGCATCAAATTGTTTTGCCACCTTTCCTTTTCTTATGATGTTGAGTTCTTTTAAAACCACATCTTTAAGTGGTTTATATTTTTTATCAACAGGCACATTTGAAATTGAATCTTGAATGTTCAGTCCAATAATCAATTCCCCAAAAACAGTATGGACATTATCTAAACTTGGATTAGCAACTTCAGTAATAAAAAACTGGCTTCCATTGGAATTTAAGCCTGGGTTTGCCATGGATAATATACCAGGTTTATCATGTTTTAAATCTGGATGAAATTCATCATTAAATTTATATCCAGGGTTTCCAAATCCTGTTCCTGTTGGGTCGCCACCTTGGATTATAAAACCATCCATCACACGATGAAAAATAGTGCCATCGTAATATTTTTTATCCTTGTATTTGTTATCAACCATGGTGTTGTTACCTTCGGCAAGCGATACAAAATTTGCAACGGTAATCGGGGTTTTTTCAATTTCTAGTTTTGCAACCATAGTGCCTTTGTTGGTAATAAATTCAGCATAAATACCATCTTCCAAATCTGGGTATTGTGTCTTACAAGATGTTAAGCTTATTACCAATATTAGCGATAAAATCTTAAAAAATTTTGTAAGTAGGGGCATTTTAATTGGTTTGGTTTGGAGTAATTGAGTTTATGGTGACCTCACAAATTAAAGGGGTATTGCTAGATATTTTATTTTCGTCGCCATAATAACCATAAGCTTTTTGCGAGGGGAATAAAAAGGTTACGGTCTCGCCAACTTTCATTAGTTTTAAGCCTTCCCTTAAGCCTGTAAATAGCTCTTCTTTATCCATGGCATAAGTTTGTGTCTTAATGTCTTCAGCAGAATATATTAAGTCGCCATTTAGTGCTTTAACATTGTAATTGTAGTTTATTATATCTCCAAAAACTGGGGTTTTAAGTGAATCAATATCAATTTTATTGTTGTAGTAATACCAAAAACCGCTTTCAGAAGTGATATATGCCTTGTTTTTTTTCTTTAAAAGGGTTTCAATGGAAGCTTGTTCTTTGGCGTTAAGTTTCTTATTACGTTCAACAGAAGCATCAATAAAAGAACCTGTTTTAACCGAAACAGGGCGTCTTGCTTCTGGTGTTTTACAGTTAAAAACTAGTAAAACTATTAGTATTGTTAAAAATTTATTCATTGTTTAGGGCTTTATTATAACTAGGTAATATACTGATAAATTTTTCAACGGTATCATTTAAAGATAATAGACTTTTGCCACCAGCAGCATTTATGTGGCCTCCGCCATCAAAATATAAGCGTGACATTTCGTTTACCGAGAAGTTTCCTTTTGAGCGCAAAGATATTTTAATAATGCCTTCTTGCTTATCTTCAATAAAAATGGCAGCGATTACAATATTGTCTATAGATAAGGCATAATTAACAAACCCCTCTGTATCTCCTTTTTTGTAATTGAATTTATTTAATTCTTCTTGAGAAAGCGTTATATAAGCTGCTCTGAACTCTGGAAATGTTTTTAAATTACTTAACGCACAGCCTAAAAGTTGCATGCGTTCATAGCTATTGGTGTCGTATACTTGATTATGGATTTCAGCATTATTAGCGCCTTTTTCAATAAGATGTGTTATAATATTATGGGTTACACTGCTTGTTGAGGAAAATCTGAAGGAGCCAGTATCTGTCATAATTCCCAGATACAAACACGTTGAAATATCAGAATCTATTTGATTGCTATCACCCATCATATCAATAAAGTGGAACACCATTTCACTGGTTGAGCTCATGCTCACATCGCTAAAAGTGTAAATAGCATAATCATCAGGTGCTTGATGATGGTCTATCATAATTTTTAAGGCGTTGCTTTCTGTCAAAACAGTTTCCATATTCCCTGTTCTGTGAAATGCATTAAAGTCTAAAGTGAAAATAATATCGGCCTCATTAATTATGGTATTACAATTTTCAGTTTGGGAATCGTAAATTAAAACAGAATCGTTTCCTGGTACCCATTTTAAGAATTTAGGGTAATCGTTAGGTACAATAACTTGGGCTTTATGATTATTTTTTAAGAGATAATGGCAGAGCCCTAATGATGACCCAATAGCATCACCATCAGGATTTTTATGAGTTACAATTACGATTTTCTTTGGTTCAGAAAATAATCGTTTTATACCTTTAATGTCTTTTTCATTCATAGGAGACGAATATACAATTTAATAACATATGCTTAAAATAGTTTGTTTTACTTTTATAGTTGATAACCTTTAAACCCTCAATATGAAATCACTTTTTAAAACGATAGTTTTTGGCTTGCTCTTAATAGCTTGTAAAACTGCGAATAAAACGGCAGATAATTATACTAATTTAGAGGTGTCTTCAAGTGATTTTGTAGTAGCTTTTGGTTCTTGTAGCGATCAAAAAAAGGATAATAAGTTATGGAAAGAAGTATTAAAGCATAAACCAGATGTTTGGATATGGGGAGGTGATAATATTTATTCTGATACAGATGACGCTAGAATAATGCAAGCTGATTACAATAGATTGTTAAAACAGCCAGATTACAAAAAACTTATAAAAACCACAAAAATTATGGCTACATGGGATGACCATGATTTTGGTTTGAATGATGGGGGTGAAGAATTTCATTTTAAAAAAGAAAGCCAACGGCTATTCTTAGATTTTTTGGGAGTATCTAAAGATGACGAAAGAAGAAAAAAAGAAGGTGTCTATTATTTTGAAAATATTGTTAGCCCTAAAGGAACTATTAAGGTTATAGTGTTGGACACCCGTTATTTTCGAACGGCTTTAACCGATGCAAAAAATTCAAAAAAGAGATATCAACCTAACAATTATGGTGAAGGCACAATTTTAGGAGACAAGCAATGGCAGTGGTTAGAAAACCAGTTGAGAAATTCGCAAGCAGATTTTAATATTATAGTTAGTAGTATTCAGTTTTTGTCTGGTGAGCATGGTTTTGAAACTTGGGCAAATTTTCCACACGAGGTAGATAAATTAAAGCAACTAATGGTTTCTTCCAAAGCCAAAGGGGTTTTAATAGTATCTGGTGATAGGCATATTTCTGAATTTTCAAAAGCCAATATTAAAAATTTGGAATACCCGCTCATAGATTTTACCTCTAGTGGACTTACACACTCTTATAAAAATTTTAAAAGCGAACCTAACAAATATAGAGAAGGCTTTGTGGTTTCCGATTTAAGTTTTGGGGTTTTAAAATTTAATTTTGATACAAAAACCGTAGCAATGCAAATGCACGGAATAGATAATGTTTTACAACAGCATCTAATACAAGAGTATTAACTTGTGAGTTTGTTTAAAAAGAGTAATTTTGCACGCAAAATCAAAAGAGGTTTGTTAAATTGTTTTCTATGGTTCAATTTGTGATTTCATGAAGACTTATTTATCAAATTATTAATCACTGAATAAATTTAAAAAAACAAAATGGCAACAAATAGAACATTTACAATGCTTAAGCCAGACGCTGTTGAAAAAGGGCACATTGGTGCAATATTAGAAAAAATTTCAGCTTCAGGATTTAGAATTGTAGCAATGAAGTTAACTCAAATGACAAAAGTTGATGCTGAAGCATTTTATGCAATACATAAAGAGCGCCCATTTTTCCCTGAATTAGTAGAGTACATGACACGCGGCCCTATAGTGGCAGCTATTTTAGAAAAAGATAATGCTGTTGAAGATTTTAGAACGCTTATAGGATCTACAAATCCTGCTGATGCTGCAGAGGGAACTATTCGTAAATTATACGCAGCTTCAATTGGTGAGAACGCAATACATGGTAGTGATAGTGATGAAAATGCTACTATTGAAGGTGCTTTTCACTTTTCAGGAAGAGAGATGTTTTAAGCTAAAAGGAATTGGTATATAGAAGTAGATAAAAACCGTCATTACGAACGCAGTAAAGTAATCTTTTTATTGATTACTAATAACTTACAGATTGCTTCGTTACTCGCAATTACATAAAATATAAAAAACCCGCAACATTGTTGCGGGTTTTTTGTTTCAATAAAGTTAATAAGTATATTTTATATTAAACTACTTTTACGTTTACTGCGTTCAATCCTTTTCTACCTTCCTGTAAGTCAAACTCTACAATATCGCCTTCACGAATTTCGTCGATTAATCCAGAAATGTGAACAAAATGCTCTTTTTTCGAACCTTCTTCTATTATGAATCCAAATCCTTTTGAATCGTTGAAGAATTTTACTGTTCCTTTACTCATGTTTTTAAAATATTAAATTAATTATTTACTGTTGTACAAACTCAGTGCCAAACAATAAATGACTATTAATTTAACATAAAGTTTTTACGACCAAAAGATACTAAATAAAAAAAAGTCTATCAAAAATATTTTTGATAGACTTTGACATTGTAATTGTTAAAGTATATATCTTAGATTACTTTTACGTTTACGGCGTTTAACCCTTTTCTACCTTCTTGTAGATCGAATTCAACTGCATCACCTTCACGAATTTCATCGATAAGTCCTGAAATGTGTACGAAATGTTCTTTGTTGTTGTCATCTTCAGTGATAAATCCAAAACCTTTAGAATCATTGAAGAATTTTACGGTACCTTTACTCATTGTATTTTGTATTATAATAATTAAGCCCCAAAGGTAGTGTAAATAAGTATAGCTTGTTGGTTTTATTATATTTATTTTGAATTCGTAATTATCT
Source organism: Tamlana sp. (assembly GCA_049451635.1). Lineage (GTDB taxonomy): Bacteria > Bacteroidota > Bacteroidia > Flavobacteriales > Flavobacteriaceae > JBMTVT01. The sequence goes on from JBMTVT010000001.1 coordinate 73,038, forward strand.
CAAAACCAAATTTTTAATAATTTCTTTACCTATTTCTTCATTAAGCATGGTAATTATTTTTTGTTTTCCATAGCTTAATTCCTCTCTCAAAACACTAGAACTTAATTGAATGTACAACGTATCGCGTTCCAAATTTACCGATGTTGTGTAATTATTTACGCCATTTCCCATAAGTTTTGCCCAAGCATCGGCCACATTTACTTTATTTAGGCCCTTTTCTAGTTTGTTGGTTTCAACAAATTCCTTTAGTGCGTCGCTAATACTTATATGTTCGTTGTTACGTTTGGTCATTGGGCTATAAATTAAAAATTTCATATGATTGATGCACCAGTTTCACAACATTTTCAGTACGTTCGGCATGGGTATCGCTAATAAATAGTTGCCCAAAGTTTTCATCATCTACCAGTTTAATAATTTGAGTTACACGGTTTTCATCTAGTTTGTCAAAAATATCATCCAAAAGCAAAATGGGGTTTACACCACTTTGGGCTTTTATAAAATCGAACTGCGCCAACTTTAAGGCTATTAAAAATGATTTTTGCTGACCTTGGCTTCCAAATTTTTTTATAGGGTGCGTTTCAATATTAAAATGTAAATCATCTTTATGTATGCCTACACTGGTATACTGCAATGCTTTGTCTTTGTTTATGTTTTGTTGTAAGAGGGTGTTTAAGTCATTATCAAACAAATAACTGTTATATAACAAATCAACCGCTTCTTTACCACCACTTATGGCTTGGTAACGTTCTTTAAAAATAGGGATAAATTCCTTTAAAAAGGCATTACGTTTTGTGAAAACTTTGGTGCCAAAATCAGTTAATTGTGAGTTGTAAACTTCTAAAGTATCTTTGTTAAAGGTATGGTTTAAAGCAAAATACTTTAGCAAAGCATTGCGTTGTGCCAGAATTTTATTGTAATTAATTAAATAGTTTAAATAACTTTTATCGCTTTGCGAAATAACACTATCTATAAATTTTCGGCGTGTGTCGCTGCCTTCAATAATTAAATCTCTATCGGCTGGCGAAATAATGACTAACGGTAAAAAACCAATGTGTTCACTAAATTTGTCATAAGCTTTTCCGTTACGTTTAATCACTTTTTTTTGTCCGCGTTTTAAGCTAACCGCTACTTTTTCGTTTTTGTCATCTTTTTCATAATCTCCATTAATTACAAAAAAATCTTCGTTATGCTTAATATTTTGTGTGGCTACTGGATTAAAATAACTTTTTCCGAAGGATAAATGATAAATAGCATCCAAAACATTGGTTTTTCCAATACCATTATTACCAACAATACAGTTTATTTTATCATTGAAAATGAATGATTTACTGTCGAAATTTTTATAATTAAGTAAAGAAAGGGATTTTAAAATCATACAAAAGGCAGCTTATACCACATTTACAAACAAAACTCTTAAAAAGAAGTGCAAATTATTGAAAAATATCAAATAAATACCCTTTTAGTTATGAAGAAAAATTATATTTTTGCACGCACAATAATTTAGACAGATAGCATGGCGACTTATAAAAAAAGAGGAAGTAAACCAAAAACAAAAGAAGAGAAAGAACATAATATAGAAGAAGGTTCAACTACAGCTGAGGTATTTAACACCCTTGATGAAACTGCTTCAAAAACAGAGGCTTTTGTAGAAAAAAACCAAAAATATATTTTCATTATCATAGGTGTGGTAGCACTTGTGGTTTTAGGGTCTTTAGGTTATAAAGAGTTTATTGCTAAACCAAAGCAAATCAATGCTATGAACGATATGTTTCAAGCGCAAAAATATTTTAATGATGCTGTAAATGGCACTGCAAAAGACTCTCTTTACAATTTAGCGTTAACAGGAGGCGAAGGTAAATATGGTATGTTGGATATTATTGAAAATTATAGTGGCACACCTTCTGCAAATTTAGCAAACTATTATGCAGGTACTGCTTATTTAAGGTTGAAAGACTATAAAAGTGCTATTGAGTATTTAGGCAATTTTAAAAGTGATGACGAAATGTTAGCTCCTTTGGCTAAAGGCAATATAGGAGATGCTTTTGTACAATTAAATCAGACAGAAGATGCTTTGGGCTATTACGAAGAAGCGGCACAAATGCGCGATAACGAATATACAACTCCCATGTACTTGTTTAAAGCAGGTTCAATTGCTTTAGATTTAGGGCAAGCGGACAAAGCTTTATCTTATTTTAAAAGGATAAAAGACGATTATGCAAACTCAACCGAGGCATCAAAAGTTGAGGTGTTTATAGGAAAAGCGCAGGTGTTGGCAAACAAATAATATGGCAACGATAAATAAAAATTTATCAGATTACGATAAAGCAACAATCCCAAGCGCGAATAAATTTCGGTTTGGGATTGTTGTTTCTGAGTGGAACGATACCATCACAGAAGGCTTGTTTCAAGGTGCTTATGATACATTGATTGCGCATGGTGCTTTGCCAAATAATATTATCAGATGGAATGTTCCCGGAAGCTTTGAACTTATTTATGGCAGTAAAAAAATGCAAGAGCAAATGGTTAATGCCGTTATTGCCATTGGTAGTGTTATTAAGGGTGAAACCAAACATTTTGATTTTGTTTGTGAAGGCGTTGCTCAAGGAATTAAAGACTTGAATGTGATCCGAGAAACCCCAGTGATTTTCTGCGTACTCACTGATGATACCATGCAACAAGCCATAGATCGCTCAGGTGGTAAACATGGTAATAAAGGTACCGAAGCTGCCATAGCCGCTATAAAAATGGCTGAATTACGAAAAAACAGTTAGTTTCAATCTAATTTTTATTGAGAAGTAGGAGCAACTTTGGCAATCTATATCATGATTAATCAGACTGTCGCATTATTATTTACTATGAAAAACTCGCAGTGGTGTTTCTAATTTAACTTTTCAGTTTATGTTAACAATTTTTAGCATTCTAACTCTCAGTTTCTCTCTATTTTTAAGTACTTTTGAGGTATAGGAACACTAGATTTTGTTTAAACAACGTAAGCATAGAACTTTCAATTATCAGCCTCGGTTTTCTAAGGAAAACCAAACAGATTCTAGTTTAGAAAACGAAAATAACACCAAAGATTTTATATCTAAATGGCGAGAGAGTAGAGACCATAAGCCCAAAGCTAGAGGTGTTATTTCAATAAGAACTTTAATGTTGGTTTTGGTACTATTATTGATTTGTATGTATTTATTAGAAAACAAATACATGTAACAAAAACCTAGAAATCATGGGACTTTTAAAATTACGCAAAAACAAGAAATTTAGTTACAACCCTCGTTATTTTGATGATAAGGGGGAAGGAAATCCTTATGAAATTAAGCATAAGTTTGACGAGTTTAGAAAAACCGTTGGGAGCAACAAAGGTTTAAAAACAAAATTTAATGAAGCTATTGATGATTATAAAAACCAAGACAAAGATGCAACCAGACGTATTTTAATAATTGTTGGGATACTTGTTTTAGTGTTCTTATTTATCATTGATTTCGATTTATCCATATTCTTTTCTAAATAATATATGGCAGACATTATACAACTTTTACCCGATCATGTAGCAAATCAAATAGCCGCAGGTGAAGTTGTACAACGTCCAGCTTCTGTGGTAAAGGAACTTCTTGAAAATGCCATTGATGCAGGAGCAAATACAATAAAACTCATCATTAAAGACGCTGGAAAAACCCTAGTGCAAGTTATTGACAATGGTAAAGGTATGAGCACCACTGATGCACGATTGAGTTTTGAACGTCATGCGACTTCCAAAATCCGAACTGCCGAAGATTTATTTCAATTGCATACCAAAGGATTTCGTGGTGAAGCTTTGGCAAGTATTGCTGCTATTGCGCATGTTGAATTAAAGACTAAACAGGATAATGATGATGTAGGTACAACCATTGAAATTGAAGGCAGTAAAGTTGTATCTCAAGAAATTGTTGTTACCCCAAAAGGCACATCGGTTTCAGTAAAAAACTTGTTTTTTAATATTCCTGCACGACGTAATTTTTTAAAGTCGGATACTGTTGAGTTGCGCCACATTATTGATGAATTTCATCGGGTTGCTTTAGCACATCCCAATATCAGTTTTGTCTTTTATAACAATGGAAGTGAAACCTTCAATTTACCAATAAGCAATTTTAGACAACGTATTGTCAATATTTTTGGAAATAAAACCAATGAAAAATTGGTGCCCGTTGCAGAAGATACAGAAGTACTTAAAATATCAGGATTTGTAGGTAAACCAGAATTTGCAAAAAAAACTAGAGGCGAACAGTATTTTTTTGTGAATAATCGCTTTATCAAAAGTGCCTATTTAAATCATGCTGTGGTTTCGGCTTTTGACGGGTTGCTGAAAAATGGTTTGCATCCAAGTTATTTTTTAAATCTTGAAGTTAATCCACAAACCATCGATATTAATATACATCCCACAAAAACTGAAATTAAGTTTGACGATGAACATACACTTTACGCCCTATTACGGTCGGCAGTAAAGCATAGTTTAGGGCAGTTTAATATTGCGCCTGTTTTAGATTTTGATAGAGACCCTAATTTAGATACTCCTTACAGTTACAAGAGCAATAATGCTAATGTTCCAAAAATTGAGGTGGATAGAAGCTTCAATCCGTTTCAAGATGAACATGCATCACGGGCAAAAGCAGTGACTTATAAAAAAGAATCAACAGTAGGCTGGGAAAGTTTGTACGTTGGCTTAGAATCTAGGGGCAATGCACCACAACAAGATTTTAGTGAAGTACAGTTTGAAAGCGACGAAAAAACCGTTTCAATTTTCGAAAATGAAAATGAGGTAGAACAAACCCATACCACCTATCAACTTCACAATAAATATATTGTTAGCACTATAAAATCGGGGATGTTAATTATAGATCAGCATCGGGCACATCAGCGTATTCTCTATGAGGATTTTTTAAAAAACATGACCATTAAGGAGGCTACAAGTCAGCAATTATTGTTTCCATTGGAGTTACATTTCTCAAAACAAGATATAGACATTATCAATCAGCTAAAAGAAGATTTAGAACATACAGGTTTTGTGTTTTCAGACGTTGCAAAAGAAACAGTTGAGGTTAAAGGTGTGCCAGTAGGTGTTCCTGAAAGTGAAGTGTCCATTATTTTAGAGCAATTGATTAGCGATGTGGAAAATGAGGTGCCAGATAGTAATTTTAGCGCAACCGATTTGTTGGCAAAATCTATGGCTAAAAGTTTAGCCATTAAAACAGGACAATTGTTGCAAAAGGAAGAACAAGAACATTTGGTTAACAAACTGTTTGCTTGTAAAGAACCTAATGTATCACCTACTAACCGAACAACATTTGTTACGATGAGTGTTGATGAATTAGATAAAAAGTTTATTTAAAATATGATGCGAATTTCAGAAACCGTTAAACACTTATTAATCATAAACGTGCTTATGTTTATTGGTGCATCAACCATTGGGGATGGTGTTTTGTTTTACGATTGGTTTGCTATGCATTTCCCAAAAAATGACGCTTTTCAACCATGGCAAATCGTTACGCACATGTTTATGCATGGTGGTTTGATGCATATTCTCTTTAATATGTTTGCGCTTTGGATGTTTGGCACACCCGTTGAACAAGTTTTGGGGTCCAAGCGATTTATGTTTGTTTATTTTTCTGCTGGATTAGGAGCTGTTGGATTGCAAACGGCATATTATTATTTTCAATATCTGCCAGATTATAATGCATTGATAGAATCTGGACTAACTTCAGAAAGTATAAAACAAATGTTGGTTAGCAATCAAACAATTGGGCAATTATCTCAACTTCAAATTGAACAGTTGAAGCATATTTTTCCGGCATATAATGCAGTTATGGTTGGAGCATCTGGATGTATTATGGGAATTTTAGTGGCTTTCGGGATGATGAATCCAAATGCAGAATTGATGTTGATATTCCTGCCAATTCCTATTAAGGCAAAGTATTTTATACCTGGTATTATTATTTTAGATTTAATATCTGGTCTTACTGGACAATCATTTTTCAGTCCAAGCAATACAGCATACATGGCACACGTAGGAGGTGCTTTGACAGGTTTTATTATCATGTGGTATTGGAAGAAAAATCAGTTTAATAGAAACCGCTGGGATTAAATGACCTCACTCTCTGAAGACATAAAACAAAAGTTATCTAACCTTAGTGCTTTAGAAAAAATAATAGCCATTAATGGGATTGTTTTTTTAATAGGGCTTATTTTTAAATCTGGTTTGGGGTGGTTAGAGTTGCCCAGTGATTTATCAGAATTCATAACCAAACCTTGGACAATTATTACTTATGCGTTTTTGCATTATGATTTGATGCATATCCTTTTTAATATGCTTTGGTTGTATGTTTTAGGACGTATGTTTTTAAATCTGTTTAGCCCTAAAATGGCATTGAATATTTATTTTCTTGGAGCCATTTTTGGAGGCTTATTGTTCATGCTTTGTTATACCTTGTTTCCAAATGTTTTTGGTGGATATTCAAAATTACTAGGTGCATCAGCAGCAGTGAGAGCCTTATTGATTTTTTTATGTGTGTATATGCCCAACCAGGAAATTCGCTTCTTTACCTTCAATATCAAGCTTTGGTATGTGGGTGCATTTATTGTTGTTATAGATGTCTTTGGCTTGTTTGGCGATAATGCAGGAGGCAATTTAGCACACTTAGGAGGTGCTTTACTAGGTTATGTTTATGCGAAACAATTGTTAAATGGGCAAGATATTGGTAAGGGCTTTGAACGTTTAATGGATAGTTTAGCCAGTATTTTTAAAACTTCAAAAAAAAGGCCTTTAAAAACGGTACATAAAAACAAAAGTAAGGTTGGGGGTTATACGAAATCTGATTTTAATGAGTTTAATAACCAAAAGAAAATCGATGTTATTTTGGATAAAATCAGTAAAAGTGGTTATGATAGTTTAACTTCTGAAGAAAAGGAATTCTTGTTTAGGGCAGGCAAATAGTAATTAATAAATTTTATGATTGAAATAGATACATGAAAAGTTTAGGTTTATTAAATAAAATGATCTATTTCATTAATGTCGTAGTAGCTATATTGTTGCTCCTTTCCTTTATTTTACCGTTTTTGCCTCCAAAAACCTTCTCCATTTTATCAGTAGTTAATTTAGGGGTTTCATTTTTAATTTTAGTGAATGCCATATGTTTTCTGTATTGGTTAATTCGATTAAAAAAGCAAATGATGTTGTCTTTGATTGTTTTGCTAATAGGTTACTTTTCTTTTGGCTCACTCTATAAATTTTCATCTTCAAAAAAAGTTGAAAATCCAGGCAACATTAAAGTTATGAATTATAATGTGAGGCTTTTTAATTTTTATAATTGGTTACCCGAAAAGCATATTGATACCAAAATAGTGGACTTTATAGAAAACCAATCACCAGATATTTTAAGCATTCAGGAGTATCACCCACAACAAAACGCAGAATTATCTTCTTTTAAATATAAATTCGAAAAACTATCAGGAAAAAAAACCAGGTCTGGACAAGTGATATTTTCTAAATACCCTATTGTGAATTCTGGTTCGGTGGAATTCCCAAACACTTCAAATAATGCTGTTTTTGCAGATATAGTAAAGGGAAAAGATACTATTAGGGTTTATAATATACACCTAGAATCACTACGTATTGATGCTAAAGTAGAAAGTTTAAAAAAGGAAGATTCTGAAAGACTTTTAAAGCGAATAGGGAATACCTTTAAAATGCAACAGCTACAAACAGAATTATTTCTTGAGCATAAAAAGCAATGCCAATATAAAATGGTGATTTGTGGCGATTTTAATAATACGGCATTTTCATATGTTTACAGAAAGATAAAAGGCGATTTAAACGACACTTTTAAAGAGGCAGGCAATGGTTTTGGACGGACTTACGATTTAAAATTCTTCCCAATCCGAATCGATTTTATTTTTGCTGATGATGCTTTTTCAGTCAATGGATTTAAAGCCTATAATGAACACTATTCTGATCATTATCCAATAATGGCAACGTTGAGTTTAGAAGAATAATTTTTACATAAAACTACAATCTACTAAATCAGCAATGATGTGGCAAATTAAGCCTAAAGCCACTAATCTAGATTTTTTAGGTGCTAAAAGAAACACATAAAATAAAATGGCAAATGAGGAATGAAGCGGGTGGAACCCTATGCTACATCTATTGGGATCGAAAATTGGGGTAGCTAAAAAGTGGTCTAAGTCTATCAATATGCCTGCTAACATAATTAAAAAAGCCATTTTCCAATCAGATTTATACCAGATTAAGGCGATAATAAATGGCAGTAAAATATGTGTTCCGTAATGTGCAAAAGGTTGTAACATTATGGTAGCATTACAGTTTGTGATTCTAAGTAAATAAGTGCATTCGGGCCTTCATTAAAAAGTAAATCAAGAATACTTAAGTTGTTAACAAAACCGTGTTTATCACTAAAAACTTGAGTGTAACTATCAAACTGCTGAGGGATTTCTTTTTTAGCATTTACTAAAAAGCGAAAATCGGTTTTATCTTCAGGATTTTTTACAAAGGTTTCTGTTTTTGAGATATTCAAATCCAATTGCAAACAATCGTAAATCACTTCAAAACACTTCAAATTAAAATCTAAAATAAAATTAGCTTTAGTAGTAAATAATGGTTGAAGTTCGGCTTCGTAAAACTCAAAAAAAGGTGAGGTTCTATAAGCTGAAAGCAACGATTTCCAGTGAATATCTTGCCAATTTTCTTTGTTAAAAATTTTGACATCTTTGTATTTCTGTCGGTTTTTTTGAGAGTGAATCACTGGAATATTTAAAGCAAGCTTTCCATTGGCACCATAAATATAACAGCGGTTACGGTAGGTTTGCTTTAAAAAATTATCATCCATTTCAAAAATGACTTCCTTAGTATTCACTATGGCAACAAAATGTGCTATGTTGGGAAAGTATGATGGATGGATTAATATGTTCATTTGTTTAGTCTTATGTTGTTTAGGCACTCAATAAACGACTTAATGACTCTGCAAATCAACTTTTTTGTTTACGTTTTCTAAATTGGCTAAAGCCAATCCACCCTGCTAGCAATATCAAAAAAGGTATTAAATAAGAGGTTGCCTTACCAGTGCCACTTACGGTTGTAAAGAAGCGTTCCCAACGTGGACTGCCTCCATCCCAACTCATCCAAATGAATACAGGTTTACCTAAAACATGGTCAAATGGTACAAAACCCCATCGTCTGGCATCAACTGAATTATGGCGGTTATCACCCATCATCCAATAATAATCTTGTTTGAAAGTGTAAGTGTCTACGATTTCACCATTAATTAAAATTTGATTGCCTTTTACATGCAAGGTGTTACCTTCATACTCTGTAATAACCCTTTTGTAAAGTGGTAAAACTTCTAAATTGATATCTATGGTTTTTCCTTTTTCTGGTATGTATAGAGGGCCAAATTGATCTAAATTCCAATTATAGTTTGGGTCATGCGGAAAAATATCTGCATCTCTAACCCCTTTTTCTTGAATATTAGGAGTAATGCTTGCCACATTGGGATGATTTTTAAACTTCGCTAAAGCTTCATCAGAAATGGCTGAAAAGTAATAAGTGTTTTGTTGATTCATGATGCCAAAACCATCAGTGATATCATATCGGTCCTTTAAAAATTTGGCATTAAATGTATTGGTTTTAGGTTGTACAAAATAGCTAAACTGTAAATGAGCCCTATAAGGCAACACATTTTTCTTACCATTTATATAAACAAATCCATCGCGGACTTCCAATGAATCACCGGCGATGGCAACACAACGTTTTACTAAGTTCGTTTTTTTGTCAATTGGCTTATAATAATTTCTGTCGGGTTTAAAATCATTCATATCAAGCAATGTATCTGCAGGTTGATTGAAAACCACAATATCATTGCGCTCTATCTTTTCGAAACCTGGAATACGAAGGTAAGGCAGTTGTAGTTTGTTTTTCCATGAGTTGCTACCCTTGTGGTCGTCAAATAAATACGATTTGATATTTAACCCAGGAATAGTATCGTGCACCATAGGTGCTGCAATTGTGGTCATTGGCACTCTGGCTCCGTAATGAAACTTGCTCACAAATAGGAAATCGCCAACCAATAATGATTTTTCCAAAGAAGACGATGGAATGGTGAATGGCTGCATAAAATACGTATGAACAATTGTAGCAGCTACGATAGCAAATAAAATAGAGCTTGTCCACTCACCAGAGCCAGATTTAGGCTGGATACTTCTATTCTTTACATAGTCAATGTTAGCAACATAATTTAAATAGAAATTGTAAAAACCTAAAGTAACTACTGCTAAAAAGGTATCTAAATAGGTGTTTTTTCCAAAACTTCTTGCTGTTTCAACCCAAACAACAATTAACATGATGAGATTTACTATGGGTAAAAACAATAAAATAACCCACCACCAAGGGCGGTTGATAATTTTCATTAAAACCAAGGCATTATAAACGGGTATAAATGCTTCCCAAGCTTTTCTGCCAGCTTTAATATAAAGTTTCCAAGTACCTAAACCGTGAATTAATTGAATAATCAATATGAAAATAAACCACTGTGTGCACGTCATAATTTTGAAATTTTAATTTTTTGTTAGTTGCAAGTAATGGTGTTCCGTTACGCAATTATAAAATATTAACCAATATTTAACACGTCTTTCATTGTGAAAACGCCTGTTTTTCCAATAATCCATTCAGCAGCAACAACGGCTCCTAACGCAAAACCTTGTCGGTTGTGTGCTATGTGTTCAATAGTGATGGTATCTACTTCGCTTTCATAAGTGACTGTGTGTGTTCCAGGGACATCTTCAATACGTTTCGCCGTAATTGGTATGATGGATTCTCCATGTTCATTTAACTTCCAATCCTTGAAATTTTCATTATTTGAAATAATATCATTCGCTAATGAAATTGCAGTGCCACTTGGGGCATCTAGTTTTTGTGTATGGTGGATTTCTTCCATCGAAACGTTATATTGTTTTAATGAACTCATCATTTTCGCAAGTGTTTTATTCAGCTCAAAAAAGATGTTAACCCCTAAACTGTAATTTGAAGCATAGATAAAAGCTCCATTATTTTCTTTACATAAAGTAACAGCATCATTATATTTTTCTAACCAGCCTGTGGTGCCAGAAATAACGGGAACATTATTGTTAAGACACTTTGAAATATTATTGAATGCCACTGATGGAATACTAAAATCTATGGCAACATCGGCTTTTGTGATATCATAATCCGTATCGTCTTTATCAATTTTCAAAACAATTTCATGGCCACGCTTAATAGCAATTTGCTCGATGGTTTTCCCCATTTTTCCGTATCCAAGTAAAGCTATTTTCATTTCAAAATTTAAAATTTAAGGTTAAACCCACATCACCCGATCTATCAAATTCATTGAATCTATAATGTGGTGCCAAAGATAGGTTTTCATCTACATTATATTGCAATAAATGCGCATCAACATTGGCATCAATAATATTTAAAGCATAAAGCCCAATAGTTACAAGTAAAGATACTTCTTTATTTTTTCTGTAAAATTTTTGGGCACGTTCTAAACCTTCTGTGGTCACTCTCGGATTAGTTAACGGGTTTCCTTGAGCATCAAAATAAAACTCATCATTAGTAAAACCAGCTAGCCTACTTTTATAGGCGTCGCGGTACCTATTATATTCTTTATTATTAGTAACATAAAAGTAAACACCAGTACCAATCGCACCGTAAACAATAGGTATTTTCCAATATTTTTTATTGTAAGCTTGTCCTAAACCGGGTAAAATAGCGGAATAAAAAGCGGCTTTGGCAGGAGATAACGGGTTGATAGGTTCTCTAACTTCAATAATTGAGTCGATTATAACTTCTTCAGGTAATTCAGTTTTTTCAAGAAGTTGTTTTTTTTTTGGATTTTTATCTTGAGCAATTAAAGAAAAGCAACATAAAAAAGCAGCTATACTTAATATTAGGGATTTATTTAGCACCTTCAACTAATTTTTTAATACGATTAAAATCTTCTTCTGAATGAAACGGAATGGTGATTTTTCCCTTTCCGTTTTTAGAGACTTTAACGTCAATTTTGTGTCCAAAGTATTCTGAAAATGCGTTTATTCCTTTTTTGATGTATTTAGGAACAGCTTCACCTTCGTCTTTTTTATTAGTTGAATAAGTAGTTTCTGGAGCATTGTAATAACGAACCAAACTTTCGGTTTCTCTAACCGATAATTTTTTAGATAGGATTTTTTCGTAAATATCCAATTGAATGGCCTGGTCTTCAATAGCTATTAAAGCACGCCCATGCCCCATAGAAATAAAACCATCACGCATACCCGTTTGGATGATAGGATCTAATTTTAATAGACGCAAATAATTGGCAATGGTAGAGCGTTTTTTTCCAACACGCTCACTCATTTGTTCTTGGGTTAAGTTAATTTCATCAATTAAGCGTTGGTATGATAAGGCGATTTCAATAGGATCTAAATCTTGACGTTGAATATTTTCAACCAAAGCCATTTCCAAAGATTCTTGGTCGTTTGCAATTCTAACGTATGCAGGAATGGTTTCTAAACTTAATAATTTAGAAGCTCTAAAACGACGCTCACCCGAAACCAATTGGTATTTATTTTGACCTACTTTTCTAACGGTTATGGGTTGAATAATACCCAATTCTTTTATGGAAGATGCTAATTCGCGTAAGGATTCTTCACTAAAATTTGTACGGGGTTGAAAGGGGTTAACTTCAATAAAATCAATATCCAATTCAACAATATTACCAATAACTTTATCGGCATTTTTATCTTGTACCGATTGAATATCGTTATCTGGGTCTTTTAGTAATGCCGATAAACCTCTACCTAAAGCCTGTTTTTTAGTTGCCTTAGCCATATTAACCGTTTTTATTGATGATTTCTTTAGCCAAACTTAAGTAATTGTTTGCACCTTTACTAGTGGCATCGTAATTAATTATGCTTTCGCCATAACTAGGAGCTTCACTTAAACGTACATTGCGCTGAATAATAGTTTGGAAAACCATATCGTTGAAATGCTTTTGTACCTCTTCTACCACTTGGTTAGATAAGCGTAAGCGGGAGTCGTACATGGTAAGCAATAAGCCTTCAATATCCAATTCAGGGTTATGGATTTTTTGTACACTTTTGATGGTATTTAAAAGTTTTCCTAAACCTTCCAAAGCAAAATATTCGCATTGAATAGGTATAATGACCGCATCAGAAGCGGTTAAGGCATTTAAAGTTAATAAGCCCAACGACGGTGCACAATCAATTAAAATATAATCGTATTTGTCTTTGATGTCTCTTAATGCTTTTTTAAGCATGTATTCGCGTTCATCTTTATCAACAAGCTCTATTTCAATAGCAACCAAGTCAATGTGAGCTGGAATAATATCTAAATTTGGTGTATCGGTTTTAATAATAGCATCCTGTGCTGTGTTGGAATGCTCTAAAAGTTGGTAGGTTCCTATTTCAACAGATTCTACATCTATACCAATTCCAGAAGTTGCATTTGCTTGAGGGTCAGCATCTATAAGTAATACTTTTTTTTCTAGAACGCCTAGAGAAGCTGCTAAATTTATAGAGGTTGTTGTTTTTCCAACGCCACCTTTTTGATTAGCAATTGCAATGATTTTACCCATTAATGATTTGGTTTTAATAAGTGGTAAAAATACAATTATTTGCGAGGAATAAAAACGTAACTTGTTAACAAATCGGTAACCGCAAAGCTAGTAATTTGATTGAAAGTGTTATCGATAAAAGATACACATGATGCTTATAATTAACTTATCAGATTTTTGAATATTGATTAGTTTACTTTTTTTGCTGCCATTTAAATTTAAGATTTTATACTATTTAAAAAGACATTGATTAAACATTTATAAATGTTTAATCAATCAAAATCTCTAAAATTTTAATGGCAGCATCGCTAATTTTTGTACCTGGGCCAAAAACCGCAATAGCTCCAGCATCAAATAAAAATTGGTAGTCTTGTTTGGGTATCACACCGCCAACAATTACCATAATATCATCACGACCATATTTTTTTAATTCTTCAATAACCTGTGGTACTAAGGTTTTGTGTCCTGCTGCCAATGAGGATACCCCTAAAATATGCACATCGTTTTCAACAGCTTGTTTGGCAGCTTCTTTTGGTGTTTGAAATAACGGACCAATATCTACATCAAAACCTACATCGGCATAACCTGTGGCGACTACTTTGGCACCTCGATCATGACCATCTTGTCCCATTTTTGCAATCATAATGCGCGGGCGCCTGCCTTCTTGTTCCGCAAAGATATCAGCTAATTCTTGAGCCTTTTTAAAGGATTCGTCGTCTTTTATTTCTTTACTATACACGCCAGAAAATGATTTTATTTGTGCCTTGTAACGCCCAAACACTATTTCCAGGGCATCACTTATTTCACCTAGTGTAGCACGTTCGCGAGCAGCTTCAATAGCTAAAACTAATAAATTTTCTTGTCCCGTTCGAGCAGCTTTCGATAATTTTGACAAAGCTTTTTTTACTTTTTTAGGATTTCTTTCAGTTTTTATTTTAGTTAAGCGTTCAATTTGTGAGTTTCTAACAGTTTGGTTATCTACTTCAAGGGTTGAAATAGGGTCTTCGTAATCTAATCTGTATTTGTTAACGCCAACAATAATATCTTGACCAGAATCAATTCTTGCCTGTTTTTTTGCAGCTGCTTCTTCAATTCTAATTTTTGGAATACCTGCTTCAATGGCTTTGGTCATGCCACCCAATGCTTCAACCTCTTCAATAAGTTCCCAAGCTTTTTTGGCTATATCATGAGTTAACTTTTCAACATAGTAACTACCTGCCCAAGGGTCAACAGTTTTAGTTATTTTAGTTTCTTCTTGTAAAAGTATTTGGGTATTTCGAGCGATACGTGCAGAAAAATCAGTTGGTAACGCAATGGCTTCGTCTAAAGCATTAGTATGTAAACTTTGAGTGCCACCAAAAGCAGCAGCAGCAGCTTCAATAGTGGTTCTAGTTACATTGTTAAAAGGATCTTGCTCGGTTAAACTCCAACCACTTGTTTGACAATGTGTTCTTAAAGCCAGCGATTTTTCATCTTTAGGGTTGAATTGTTTCACAATTTTCGCCCATAACATGCGTGCGGCTCGCATTTTTGCGATTTCCATAAAATGGTTCATGCCAATGGCCCAAAAAAAGGATAGGCGAGGAGCAAAGGTATCTATATCCATTCCTGCATCTAAACCTTTTCTTATATATTCCAATCCATCGGCTAAGGTGTAAGCCAACTCAATATCACAAGTAGCCCCAGCCTCTTGCATGTGATAACCAGAAATACTGATACTGTTGAATTTTGGCATATTTTTACTCGTGTATTCAAAAATATCCGAAATGATTTTCATAGAAGGCGTTGGTGGATAGATATAGGTGTTACGCACCATAAACTCCTTTAAAATATCATTTTGAATGGTACCGGCCAATTGTTCTGGTTTAATACCTTGCTCTTCAGCAGCTACAATGTAAAATGCCATAATTGGTAAAACGGCACCATTCATGGTCATGGAAACCGACATTTTATCCAGTGGAATTTGGTCGAATAAAATTTTCATATCCTCTACAGAATCAATAGCAACACCTGCTTTACCAACATCTCCCACCACTCGTTCATGATCACTATCATAACCTCTATGCGTTGCCAAATCGAAAGCTACAGATAGACCTTTTTGCCCAGCTTCCAAATTTCTTCTATAAAACGCATTGCTTTCTTCTGCTGTTGAAAAGCCTGCATATTGGCGTATAGTCCATGGTCTGCGAACATACATGGTACTGTAAGGTCCGCGTAAGTTTGGAGCCATACCAGCAACAAAATTAAGATGTTCCAAATCTTCAACATCCTTTTTTGAATAGTCTGATTTTACCTCAATGCCTTCAGCGGTTAAAAAAGGGCTCTTGACTTTTGGCTCTTGGCTTTTGACTATATTGCTTATGGTTATATGTTGAAGGTTTTTTCTCAAAATTAATTATTGATTTTCTTTATTTGCTTTTGGAGGGACCACATTAAAATCCAAAGGTTGAGGTTTGTTAAAATTAATGTCCGCAAGGTTTACGTCGAATAATTTGGCATAATACAAATCTAAAGCTACATAAGTTGCCAAATACTTATCATTAATCAAATTTCTATATTTAGTCATTAAAGGTGTTCCAAATAGTTTTGGGGTCATGCTATTTGTGCTAATTAGGGCGTTAAATGTGGTTTTCAAGTTTTTATCTATTATATTGCTTGAGATACATTTTATAATACTGCTATTATAATTTAAATAGCTTTTAGTACTGTTGGCATCCCATAAATTGCTTTCGTTTTTTAAGGCTTCAAATATTTTTAGGGTATGTTCAGAAATAATGTCTTCGTATTTTAATCTACTATAAATGGTGTTTCTTATAAATTGAGAGTAAACTTGAGTCAAGGATGCATTAGGTTTACCTTTTCCATAAAACTTTAAAATATCGTCCTCAAAACTATATAAGGCCTCTTTGTATAGTTTGTTATTAATGCCATCACATACTAAAACATCTGGTTTATCAGTGTATTTAAAATCTGTTAAGGTGTTTTCTTTTTTGCAACCATAAAAAGTGACTACTAATAAAAATGCTATAAGGTTAATTTTTGATTTCATTTTAATCTTCATTTTTTAATCGTTTTTGTTCTATGTTTTCTGCTAATCGTTTTTCTATAATAGGTTCAATCAAGGTTTTTCGGTGATTGATCTTCACAAAGGGATAAATCTCAAGTTCATTCTTCATTTTATCATTCATATTTGGGTGTTTGTTGGTTCCTAACAAAACATCCTCCCCTTTATCAAACTGCAGTTGTTCTTTGGTAGCACTTTCTTTTATTTTTCTTTGGATAGTGCCGTCTTTTAACTGTTTTAAAAAACCACCATTGGTTTCAATGTCTTTAAATAAATCCAAAGCTTTTTCGGCTAGTTGATTGGTCAGGGTTTCAATGTAATATGCGCCATCTGAAGGATTATCTACCTTATCAAAATAGCTTTCATGCTTTAAAATCAACAATTGGTTTCGGGCTATACGTTCGCCAAATGCATTGGTTTTATGATAAATGCCATCATAAGGCGAATTGCTAATGGTGTTTGCGCCGCCAAGTATTGCACTCATACATTCTGTGGTAGTACGAAGCATATTAGTATTGTAATCGTAAATGGTTTTATTGCGTTTGGTAGGCGTTGTTGTAATATGGCAATTTGTATTGACATTATATTCTGCAGCCAGTGAACTCCATAACGTTCTTAAAGCTCTTAGTTTGGCTATTTCAAAGAAATAGTTTGTGCTAATGGATGTTTTGAAAGTGATTTGTAGAGATTGCTTAGCTTCTATCGCAATGACGTTGTTTGAGTGGTTTAAATATTCATTGGCGTGTGCCAAAGCATAGGCCAGTTGTTGTACAATAGTTGCTCCGGCATTTTGGTATAATGAAGTGTCAACGGTAATTGAATTTGTTAATTTTAGAATTTGTTCAAATTGTTGAAAATCGTCTTTTAAATTATTGAAGAAGTTACCTGTTTTAGCTAAATTATTAATAATATCCATATGGATATAGATTCCTGCTTTAGAAGAAATGTTATTAAGTTGTTTTGTTAATTCATCTGATGGAAATTGTAATTCAAAATGAATTGGAATGATATCTATATAGATGTTTTTTAGTAAATCTTCAATTGAAATATCTTTAGATGGAATTATAAATTGAATAGTTTCTGCACCTCTTTCAATGGCATTTATGGCGTTTAAATTTGATTTTTCAGTATGTGCCACGAAAATGGATTGACAAATTTTCCATTGTGTTGCTTTCGTATTTGAAACTTCTGGTAAGTTATCAAAATCATCTAGATGGTAAAAGGGTTTAATTGAAATATCCTCGTTAGTTTTCCAAACTAGAGTTTCATTATAATCGGCACCTTTTAAATCGAATTGTATTTTTTGTTTCCACTGTTTTGATGAAACGGGTTGAAATTCACTAAATAATTTTTCACTCATAATTATTTAGTTTTTAAGCTATCTTCATATTCAATAATATATATTTCTTCATTATCACGCTTCATGTAATATGTTTCTCTTGCAAATTTTTCTAAACCATTGTCTGTGCTTAACTCTTTAATAGCTTTTTGGTCTTTTTCTATTTCTTTTTTATAGTATTCTTTTTCGTTTTCTAAATTTTTTATTTCAGTATTTAATTCATGGTGAATAAGCCATGAATTGGCATCAAAAAACAACATCCAAACAGCAAAAATCACTAAAATTAGTATGAACCAATTTTTGAAGGGTTTTAAATATTTGTTTTTGAATGAAGCCATTTAAAGTTTATCGTTTATGATTGTTTTTACAATGTCAATAGCAACCGTATTGTAGTGATTGTTTGGGATGATAATATCTGCGTATTCTTTCATGGGTTCAATAAACTGGTTGTGCATAGGTTTTAAAGTGCTTTGGTATCTAGAGAGCACCTCGTTTAAATCCCTACCACGTTCTGAAATATCTCGTTTTAAACGGCGTATTAAGCGCTCGTCACTATCGGCATGTACGAATATTTTAATATCGAACATTTTTCTTAATTCTGCGTTTGTTAGAATTAAAATACCTTCAACAATCATTACTTTTCTTGGGTGCGTTAAAATGGTATTACCGGTTCTATTATGTTTAACGAAAGAATAAACGGGTTGGTGTATTGGGTTGCCTTTTTTTAGTTCTTTTAAATGCGCTTCCAATAAATCAAAATCTATTGATCTTGGATGGTCAAAATTTATTTTAACCCGCTCATCATAAGATAAATGTGTGGTGTCTTGGTAATACGAATCTTGCGAAAGGATGCCAACTTCGCCTTCTGGCAGTTCATTTAAAATTTGATTAACTACGGTTGTCTTACCACATCCAGTGCCACCAGCAATTCCAATAATTAGCATGATTTATTGTTTGATTAGCTTTTTTACAAAGTTAGTTAAATGTATAATGAACTGCTATAGAAAATGTAATTTCTTAAATACTTTTAAATGGTTTTCTTTGTGATGGCTATTTTTTATAGATGAAACTTTGTTTGATGATTCGTTATTGTAATTTATTTGTGCATGGCTATTGTATACGAGAATAAAAACTATTTTTTAAATTTTAAAAGAAACTTTAATTATTAAATAAAAAAAGTATATTTGCAACCCGTTACAGATAACCAAAATCGGGGTGTAGCGTAGCCCGGTTATCGCGCCGCGTTTGGGACGCGGAGGTCGCAGGTTCGAATCCTGCCACCCCGACTTAATTAAAAATAAAGCCCCTGAATTAAAAATTCGAAGGGCTTTTATTATTCTATATCTTTTTAGATTTGTTTAATAAATTTCAAACAGTAACAATACCATTATCATCGAAAGCCTCATCAAATTTTGGTATTTATTACTATAATCTGTTACATATAAGTTGTAAGTACTAACTTTAAACACCTTCAATTTGGCTAAGCTTAATATTTTATTGAAGCAAGCGCTTTTGCTTCCCTTCTTTTATAATGCCTTTTATGAGTGAAAACAGCTCGGTTTTTAGAGTTCTATATTTTTCTAAAAAGTTACTGATTACAATGATAAGTTTCGCGTGTTTATTTCTGTAAGCATCTTCTTTTTCAAGTTCATTTACACCATCTACCATAACTTTAATGCCTTTTTCATGGTTTTGTACTGTTTTGAGCAAGGTTTCTGTTTCTTTTTGTAAAGCACCTAATTTGTCTACAACTTTTTTGCTTTCGGCAAAGTGTTTTGAATCTATTAGTTGAAGTGTATATGATTTTACCAAATCATCAAAAAATAATTGTTCGTCTTTAGCAAACTTTAATTCAGAGAGCCATTTGCGTGAATTATTGTGCATGGTCTCTACACTTAACCAAGCTTCATATTTTATTTCTTTAGCTTTCATTTTTGCTTGTTTTAAGGTTAAAAAAAGCAGAAAGCAACATTGATAAAATATTGCTTTCTGCTTAAAAGAAATTAATCAACCTCAATAACTTTTTTAGGAGGTTCTTGTTTAATGGCTTCCTCGTTTTTAAGTAGTCTAACTTTTAAAATACCATTCTTATATGTTGCTTTTATATCTTGATCTAAATC
>JBMTVT010000002.1:0-63250 GCA_049451635.1 Tamlana sp.
CCCTTTTTTTTGTTTTCAATTAACTAACTGTTTATTGAATTGCATTATCAATACCTTCTTCTACATTAATTAATTTGGGTATTAACAAGTTTTGGTCTTCCAATACAACAATTACTAATCTAACATAGTCGTTTATTGTTTCACTCACAGATTCTGGGTCTGTAATATCAATATAGCCCTTCCATATTAACTCTTTATCTTTTGCTGGACAAAGGCAATATAATGAGCTTTCGGTATGGTAAACCATGTATTCATCGTAGTAATCTGGATTGTAATAAATATCTTGGTATTTTAAATAATCTTCTTTAAACTTAACATGGGTTTCATCAAAACTATCATATTTTTTTTTGTAGGCAATCTTATCTTCAACACCTATAACTTTGGTGAGCAAAACAGCATCAAAATTATTAGCAACTAAAATATCTTCAATGCGTTTTAAATCATTCTCCGATTGTTTTTCAAGAGTGAAATCTGGTTCAAAAACATCTAAACTCATATAAGCTTCAATGCCTCTAGCTTCATATTCAGCTTTTAGTGCTTTTTCAAATTGACGTCTTGCTTCAATATTCGGGGTCATGCCCACTATCAAAGTTTTATTTGACTCAAAAACATCAATATCTGGATTTTTCCAATTATCAACAATCTCTACAGAAGAACAGTTCACTAATAAAAATAACAACAAAAAATATATTATTAGTTTCATGATATTTGAACTATAGGTTTTTATCATTACAAGCTTCAATTAAAGTAGCCAAGATCTATATTTAAAAATTAAATTATTTAGATTAAACTAACTTATTAACATATAAGATTATATAAAATGATATTCATCAGCTAGATAAATAATATTTAAAGCCAAACACATAACTTTGGTGCCTTTTATTTATAATGGCTCTCCTGTTTTCTATCCTTATGGTTTTAATTACCTTTGTACAACTAAATACTTTAGCTTATGATATATTCAATGACAGGTTATGGGAAATCTGTATTGCAATTGCCAACCAAAAAAATAACTATTGAGCTTAAATCGTTAAACAGCAAAAATTTGGATTTAAACACCCGAATGCCCTCTATTTACAGAGAAAAAGAGCTGACCATAAGAAAAATTCTTGCTGATAAACTAGAGCGTGGAAAAATTGATTTTTCAATTTATGTGGAAGCTACTGCCGAGGATACCTCAACCCAAATAAACACCCCTGTTGTTAAACAATATATTGACCAACTTAAAAATGTTGTTGATGGCAGTGAATTAGAATTACTTAAAATGGCTGTTCGTTTTCCTGATGCTTTAAATACGGTACGTGAAGAAATTGATGAAAATGAATGGAAGGTCATTGAAAAAGAAATACACATAGCTATTAGCGACTTAATTGATCATAGATTAGATGAAGGTAAAGTGCTTGAAAAAGACTTTAATAACCGCGTCATTACCATTGAAAAATTACTAGAGGAAGTGGTTGTTATGGATCCTGAACGTGTTGAAGGTGTTCGTGAGCGTTTGCTAAAAGGTGTTGAAGAGTTAAAAGATAAATACGACGAAAACCGTTTTGAACAAGAACTGATTTACTACATTGAAAAGTTTGATATTACCGAAGAAAAGGTCCGCTTAAAAAACCATTTAAATTATTTTACCGAATCTATAAATTCTGAAAATTCAAACGGAAAAAAACTAGGGTTTATAAGTCAAGAAATGGGTAGGGAAATAAACACCATTGGCTCTAAAAGCAATTATGCACCCATGCAACAGTTGGTGGTTCAAATGAAAGATGAACTTGAAAAAATTAAGGAACAGCTTTTGAACGTCTTATAGAAAAAATATTAAATGTTACACTCAGCGTAGTCGAAGTGTTTTTAAAAGTAAAAAATATTGAATCATCAAAATAAAAAACAAGGTAAACTTATTGTGTTTTCAGCGCCTTCGGGCTCTGGAAAAACAACCATTGTACGTCATCTTCTGGGTATTGAAGCTTTAAATTTAGAGTTTTCAATATCGGCAACTTCACGTGAAAAAAGAGACAAAGAAATAAACGGTAAAGACTATTATTTTCTTTCAACAAAAGCATTCAAAAACAAAATTAAAAATGAGGAGTTTTTAGAATGGGAAGAAGTGTACCGAGATAATTTTTATGGTACTTTAAAAACTGAAGTAGAACGTATTTGGGCGCAAGGTAAAAACGTTATTTTTGATATTGATGTTTCTGGTGGGTTACGTATTAAACGAAAGTTTCCTGAGCAAACCTTGGCTGTTTTTGTAAAACCACCAAGTATTGACGAACTAAAAATACGTCTTAAAAAACGCAAAACCGAAAGTGCCGATAAAATTAATATGCGCGTAGCAAAAGCATCTGCAGAATTGGCTACAGCCCCTTTATTTGATGTAGTTGTTGTAAATGATAATTTAGAAAATGCCTTAAAAGAAGCTGAACAACTGGTTAGCGATTTTATAAAACAATAAGTATGAAAGTGGGTTTGTTTTTTGGTTCTTTTAACCCCATACACATTGGGCACTTGGTTATCGCGAACCATATAGCAGAGTACAGCGATTTAGACCAGATTTGGTTTGTTGTAACACCTCACAACCCCTTTAAAAAGAAAAGCAGTTTGCTTGATAATTACCAACGCCTGGAAATGGTATATCTAGCAACAAAAGATTACACCAAACTAAAACCCAGTGATATTGAGTTTAACTTACCGCAACCCAATTATACTGTTAATACCCTTGCCTATTTACAAGAAAAGTATCCTGATTATGAATTTGCTTTAATTATGGGAGAAGATAATTTAAAAAGCTTTCATAAGTGGAAAAATCATGAAATAATATTACAAAATCATCATATTTTTGTGTATCCAAGAATTTCAGAAAACAAAGTAGAAACACAATTCGATAGTCATAAAAAGATACATCATATAGATGCCCCTATTATGGAACTCTCTTCAACTTTTATTAGAAAAGCTATTAAAGCTGGCAAAAATGTAAAGCCTATGCTTCCAGAATTTGTTTGGGAGTATTTGGACGAAATGAATTTTTACAAGTAACCTATTTTAATTTCATAAAAAATTCCAACCATCTTAGCTTATCATCTGACATAGACAATTAAAAAAGCCCATATCATCCCAAAAAGGGATATCCAACTGTTGCATTAATATCTACATACCACAACTCGTAAGAGCCCAATAATTGGTTAACAGAAATTTGTGGGGCGTCGTTATAACCATCTACAATAACTTCGGTGTAACACGAAGTAAAAAGTGTCGCTATTAACGAAAAGCTTAAGAGTAATTTTATGGTCTTCATAATCAAACATTTTTAGGGGTTCTACTTTGTAAGTTTCAAAACACATGCCAAAAAAGAAATAGGTATTGTTTTTGATGGCTGAATAATGATTAATATTTTACGTATTTTTGAACTAGTAAATACGATGTTACTTATGGATAAACCTTTAAAATATGCGGTTTTTGGAGCAGGAAGTTGGGCAACAGCTATTGTGAAAATGCTCTGTGAAAATTTAAATGAAGTAGGTTGGTACATGCGCAGCGTTTACATTAAAGAACACCTGTTAAGAGAGCAACACAACCCCAGTTATTTAAGTTCGGTTGAGTTTCATTTAGAGCAACTAAAAATTAGCAATGACATTAATGAAATAGCCGATTATGCTGATGTGTTAATTTTTGTTATCCCTTCGGCTTTTATTCATGCCGAATTAGAAAAGCTAAAAATTGATATTTCCAATAAAATAATTGTATCAGCCGTAAAAGGCATTATGCCTGAAAGCGGCTTGTTGGTTGGCGAACATTTTCACAATGCATATAAAGTCCCATTTGACAATATTGCCGTTATTGCTGGCCCATGTCACGCTGAGGAAGTTGCCCTAGAACGTTTATCCTACTTAACCATTTCCTGTTCTGATGCCAAAAAAGCTAAGGCCATTGCAAAAAACTTATCGAGCGATTATATAAAAACTAAAATAAGTGATGATATTATTGGTGTTGAATATGCGGTAATGCTCAAGAATATTTACGCCATTGCAGCTGGAATTGCACATGGTTTAGGATACGGTGATAATTTTCAGAGCGTGTTAATGAGCAATGCCATACGCGAAATGAAACGTTTTATTAAGAAAATGCATAAAATGAAACGCAACATAAACAATTCGGCTTATCTAGGGGATTTATTGGTAACAGGGTATTCTACCTTTTCTAGAAATCGCATGTTTGGTAACATGATTGGAAAGGGTTACACGGTAAAATCGGCTCAAATGGAAATGAGTATGGTTGCCGAAGGCTATTATGCCACTAAAAGTGCCCATTTACTTAACCAAAAAAATGCCAAAAAAACACGCCTCCCAATAATTAATGCGGTTTACGAGATTTTGTATGAAAACAAAAACCCTAAAAAGGTTTTTAAGAAATTGACTGAGAAGTTGGATTGAGGCCTCCTCTAACTCCTCCAAAGGAGGAGAATATATTATGGCATTTCTCTCCTTTGGAGAGATGTCGCTCTGCGACAGAGAGGATTACTTCACCAAAACGCCTTTTACATCCATTAACGGAATGGGTTGTAAAGCTTTTAGGTTAATCGTGTTTTTTCTAAACAAATACGTTTTATCAAACATTTGGTTACCTTCAAAAAAAGACACTTTAAAAGTGTTATTTAATGCAAAAAGCTCTTCTTGCATCAACTCTATTTTAGCATAGCTTTTTTCAGGAAGTAAATCAATCTTTTTCCTAAAGGTTGCTGTTTTTTTGTCTTCGGAATAGCCACTGGTTACAATAATAACCATTTCTAAATCTACGGGCTTATCATTAATAATATAGGCATTCCAGTCTTGGGTTTTATAAATGTCGTTATATTCATTAACAACAGCAACATAAACACCTTCAACTTTTGGAATTTGGATGTCTTTTTTCATTTCTTATAAAGCAGATTTAAACTGCTCTAAAAACCTAACATCATTTTCACTTAGCAAACGAATGTCACCAATTTGATGCAATAACATGGCAATACGGTCTATACCCATACCAAATGCAAAACCTGAATATTCTTTTGAGTCTATACCACAATTTTCCAGCACATTAGGATCCACCATACCACAGCCCATAATTTCCAACCAACCAGTGCCTTTTGTTATACGGTAATCTATTTCGGTTTCCAAGCCCCAATACACATCAACCTCAGCACTAGGTTCTGTAAATGGGAAATATGATGGACGCAAACGTATTTTACTTTTCCCAAACATTTCTGTAGTGAAATGTTGGAGCGTTTGCTTTAAATCGGCAAAACTCACATCTGTATCAATATACAACCCTTCTACTTGATGGAAAAAACAGTGTGAACGTGCCGAAATAGCTTCGTTACGGTAAACTCTACCCGGAGAAATAGTACGAATAGGTGGTTTATTGTTTTCCATATAACGCACTTGTACCGAACTAGTATGCGTACGCAATAAAATATCAGGATTGGTTTGAATAAAAAAAGTGTCCTGCATATCACGTGCTGGATGGTATTCTGGTAAGTTTAAAGCTGTAAAGTTGTGCCAATCGTCTTCTATTTCTGGACCTTCACTGACGTTAAAACCAATACGCGAAAAAATATCTATAATTTGATTTTTTACTATAGAAATCGGGTGGCGCGCACCAATTTGAATAGGTTCTCCTGGGCGCGATAAATCGCCATAAACACCTTTTATTTCTTCTTTACTTTCAAGTTCTTCTTTTAAGGCATTAACTTTATCCTCAGCTGTTTTTTTTAGCTTATTAATGGTTTGACCAAATTCCTTTTTCTGGTCGTTGGCTACATTTTTAAATTCAGCAAAAAACTCATTAAGTAAGCCTTTTTTGCCTAAATATTTTATTCTGAAAGCTTCAACTTCTTCTTTCGATTGGGCTTTAAATGCTTCGGCTTCAGCTATAAGTTCCTTTATCTTATCTATCATAACATCCTTAAAATGATGGCAAATTTAAATAAATTATTGTCATTACGAGGAGAAAACGACGAAGTAATCTTATAAATAGATACAGATTGTCACAGTAAATTAAAAATTTACTTCGCAATGACGCATTATTAATCTATATACTCAGTTTCAACAAAATAGTTTACAATAGCTTCTTTCATTAAAACACTTTGTTCACCTGCCTTTAAATATGGAAGCGTTTCTAAAACTCTATAGTGTGGCCAACCCTCATCATCCACAAAATCGAATTCATAATAGCCATAAGGCGCTAGCAATTTGCAAATGGCAATGTGCATGAGGTCCAATTTTTGGTCCTTTTTAAAGGTTCTTTTTAACTGACCCAGTTCTTGTACACCTATTAAATATATGATAGCGTCAAGATCTAATGTATCTCCATCGGCAAATTGATTGGATAGTTTTTCAACTACCAACTCCCAGCGTTCCTTTAATTGTTCGTCTCTAGACATAATATTCTTAAAGTTGCAAAGTTAATAAACCTAAGTGTGACTATTATTTTATATTTGCTTAAATTGCTTCATTATGGGTGTTATAGATATTGTTTTAGGCGCTTTAATTTTATTTGGTTTAGTGCGTGGTTTTATGAAAGGCCTTTTTGTTGAAGTAGCCTCCTTAGTTGCTTTGGTAGCAGGGGTCTATGGCGCTATACATTTTAGTAATTTTGCTGCCGATTTTTTACAATCAAGAACCGAATGGAATGAGAAAACTATAAATATTACGGCCTTTGCCATAACCTTCGTCATCATTGTTTTAGCAATTGCGTTGGCTGGAAAAGCACTTACCAAATTAGCAAACTTTGCTGCACTTGGGATTTTAAATAAACTATTTGGTGCTGTATTTGGTGCTTTGAAAATAGCACTTGTTTTGAGTGTGGTTTTAAATATTTTTGATAAAATGAACAGTACTATTACTTTTATTGATGAAGAAGATATTGATGATACCGTTCTTTACAAGCATGTAAAAAGTTTAGTTCCAACTATTTTTCCGAATATTTTATCTCCAAAAGAAGATAACACTTCTGAAGAAAGTGAAGTATAAAAAAGCCACTCAAATTGAGTGGCTTTTTTATTTAATCTAAATGATATATCTCCATAATATCCCTAAGATATTTTTCAAAATCAATTTTTAAATCAATCAGTTTCCCGGTATGCACATCAAAAACCCAACCGTGTACTTTTAGCCCTCTATCTCTATAAGCCTTTTGTACAGCGGCTGTTTTAATAAGGTTTACACATTGCTCCTTAACATTAAGCTCTACTAAACGGTCGTATTTTTTTTCTTCATCAGTAATGCTGTTAAGTTCCAATTTATGGATTCTGTAAACATCGCGAATATTTCTTAACCAACCGTTAAGCACGCCTAAATCTGCCGATTGCATTGCAGCTTTAACACCTCCACATGCATAATGACCACAAACTACAACGTGATTTACTTTTAAATGGGTTACTGCATATTCCACAACCGACATGGTATTTAGATCTATGCTTATAACCATATTCGCTATATTACGGTGCACAAATACCTCTCCAGGTTTTGCTCCCATAAGTTCTTCGGCAGTTACACGGCTATCGCTACAACCTATATAAAGTAATTCTGGATTTTGACCTTTACCAAGTTCTTCAAAATAATTATCTTGAATTTTTAGTTTGTCTTTTATCCACTGCTTGTTATTCTTGAATACTTGGTCTAAATTCATAGTTTAGCTTACGTTTTTTACGTTTTCTTTAATCCATTTCATGCAATCTTTAAAGGTATCAAATATATGTTTGCGCGGAATTAAATCTGGAATAATATCAATACGTTCCATCATATATTTGGGCTGTTTTAACAATCCAACAAAAAGCACTTCTATATTTTTTTTATTCAATTCTTGAAGCATGTCTTCCATGGCGTATAACCCAGATTGATCCATATATTGCATACGCCCAAGCCTAATAACTACTGTTTTAGCGGTATCTGGTATTTGTGCTGTTAATTGTTGGAAATCGCTGGTTGAACCAAAAAACAAAGGTCCTTTTAAGTGCTTTATAAAAACTTCCTCTTTTAAGTTTTTAGGAAAATTAACTTCATCGGCCCAAGCTTCTTCTTTTAATGGTTTTACATCGCTACGCTCTGCCGTTAAATCGCCAATTTTTTTCATAAACATCAAAGAAGCTATCACCAATCCAATACCAACCGCATAAACTAAGTTCCAAAAGGTTGAAAGTATTAAAACAACGAGCATTATTAAAACTTCGGAACTCATTTTTAAAGGGCCAATTTTTATGTCTTTCGGCAAACTTGGAATGGCTTTTAAGCCTTTATAATCCATAACACCAATACCAACTGTAATTAAAATACCAGCTAAAACTGCCGCTGGAATTTTTGATGCTATGGGCCCTAACCCTAAAAGAATTACCAATAGCATGATACCGGCTATCATCCCTGATAATTTTGTTTTCCCGCCTGAGGTAATATTAACTACTGTTCTAATAGTGGCCCCTGCACCTGGAATACCCCCAAAAATTGCGGCTATACTATTGCCAATACCTTGACCAACTAGTTCTTTATTGGGGTTGTGTTTTGTTTTAGTCATATTATCGGCTACCACACTGGTAAGTAAGGAATCTATAGCTCCTAAAAGTGCTAAAGTTAATGCAGTAAAAATGTAGGGTGTTACACTACTGAGCTTAAAGCTGGTGAAAATTTCTAAATTGGGAAGAGGCAACCCACTCGGGATTTCTTCTATAGGTCTGCAATTTAAACCAAAACCAACTGCTATTCCAGACATAACAATCAATGCTACCAAAGTACTGGGGACCGCTTTAGTAATACGTTTAAATCCATAAATAATAAAAATAGTTCCCAAAGCTAAAATCAATTCTAGCCAATTGATGTTTTTTATGGCTCTTGGAAACGATTTAATGGCACCTAATGCTCCAGAGGCTTCCTTAGCTGCCAATGTTTGGGACTCTTTTAAAATATCTGCTTGTGTCGTCTTTTCTGCTCTATCTATAGTTTCCTTAAAATCTTCGAGCACTAAAATCCCCTCGCCAGCTTCTTCTTTTAAAATATTTTCTAATATAACTTCATCAGCTTGAGGTTTAAACGTATTAACAAATTCCATGTCTTCTTTTGGATAATATCCTAATGAAGGTAGCACTTGGGTGAGTAAAATAATAACCCCAATGGCGGTCATAAAACCAGAAACTACAGGGTAAGGAATATAACGGATGTACTTACCTAAGCCTAAAACCCCAAGACCGATCTGCATTAACCCAGCAAGCAAAAAAACTGTTAATATTACTGGAAGAGCTTTGGTTACATCACCATCATTTACAGCTATAATACCCGCAATAACCACCATACTAACAGCAGTCATTGGAGCTGTTGGACCTGAAATTTGGGTACTGGTACCACCAAAAAGAGCCGCAAAAAAACTGATGAAAATAGCCCCATAAAGTCCCGCCGTTGGCCCTAACCCTGATGACACACCAAAAGCCAATGCTAATGGAAGTGCCACTATACCAGCTGTGATACCGCCAAAAGCATCACCTTTTATGTTTGAAAATAAATTTTTCATTCTTAATGATTGATTTAAAACTTCTAAGATAACCCTTCTTATTTCAAAAAAAAAGTCAATACCGAAGTATTGACTTTTAAATTTAACCTATTGTTTCCTTTAGAAGTTTACAAAAGTTATGATATTAAATTGGTCTCTGCTTGTGGTTTCAAAAAACTGATTCATATAGCCTGCTTCAACCCGTATATTTTTATTAATATTATATCCTAAGCCACCATAAAGCCTATTTCTGTCAAATATTGATGTTTTGGTGTTTAAAAATATTTCATTGTAAGCTGATAGATAAAACTTGTTGGTGCTGTCTTCTTTAACGCCTATCGGAATATTTAGTGATAAAAAGTATCTAAAACGCATTTTAAAATCGCTTTCAACAAAACGTTGTTCAAACCTATATCGATGTCCTAATTTTACATTGCCAACTTTTTGATTAGACGTAAATTGTTGAAAAATTCTATGCTCATTTACCGATACTTTTTCGTTAGTATTCCCAATATAATTTTCAGATAAAATATAGCCGTAACCCAATAGTACATTATTTTTACCTTCATTAAAAGTATATCCTAATCCTGTTCTTAAAAGCAATTGTTCTAAATCTCCAATGGCATTGTAATTTCGGTATTGTACTTCATTGTGAATATTCCATTTTTGGTTTAATTTTTTATTACCTATATATATTAACCAGTTGCCAAAATTACCCTCTTGCGCTTGAATAAACAAAGGCAGCATCAATATAAAAATCAATACTACCCTGCATATTTTCCTTTTCATAATATTATCTCCCATTGAGGTACTTCTAGTCATAAAATTCTACCGCACCCGAATTAATATCATACATAGCGCCAATGATTTTTATTTCACCATTCTTTTCCATTTCTGTTAGAATAGGGCTTTCATTGTGGATTCTTTGAATGGTTAATTCTACATTCTTTTTTGATACGCTATCAACAAATTCCAAATTATTTGAATTTCTTAAGCTTTCATCTTTAGGTTCTGTTACGGCTCTAACAGCTGGATCAATTTTTTCAATAAGCTTGGTTAAGTTACCCATTTTAGCATGGTCGCAAGCACCTTTTATGGCGCCACAACTAGTGTGGCCCAATACTACGATAAGTTTTGTTCCAGCAAGTTTACAGGCAAATTCCATACTTCCTAAAATATCTTCGTTTACGAAGTTTCCGGCAATCCTTACACTAAAAATATCACCTAATCCTTGGTCGAAAACCAATTCTGCTGATACTCTGGAGTCGATACAACTTAAAATAGTGGCAAACGGAAATTGCCCGTCGCTGGTATCATTAACTTGCTCCAATAAGTTTCTGTTAGCTTTAAGGTTTAGCTGAAATCTTTGGTTACCTTCTTTCAAAAATTGCAACGCCTTTTCTGGAGTCATGGTAGCTTGCGTTTCTCTTGTATGTGCTTTCATAATTATATCTTTTTAAATTTTATTTAAATAGGGTTACGGCTTAATTGCTTTACTCCTGATAACAATAACGGTATATTAAGGTTGCTAATAATGTCGTCAATATTAGAAATTGTTTGTCTAGACTTACTTGTTGTATTTCCTTCGGTTCTATCTAAACATAACAAATTAATATTATTTTTAAACATATAGTTTGAGAGGTTTTTGATGGTATTATCATTATGCTCAAACACGAATTCAACCACATCTTTACCTAATTCGTTGCTTGAATGTTTTAATTCATTTGAGTTTTTTATAACCTTAAAAGATTTGAATGGTTTATTTGTATGATTCATTAAATCTTTTTCAAATTCAAAATTGAAAGTACCATCCGAATTATTGAGCAACCCAAGGGTAAGTTTTTTATTTGGCTCGATAACCTGTTCATCAGGAGATATCATAATTACCCCTTTATGCTGCTTTAATACAAGTTGTATGATGTTATCACCCATTAATTTTATTGTTTTTGGTTTTCGTTTTCCAAGTACAATAATATCTGGATTTAAGGCTTTTATACAGCTCTCTATTTCACTTTTTACATTACCGAATGATAATGTGGGGCTTATGCCTATGTTATGCGTTTTAGAAATAGGTGTTGTTAAATTTAAAATCTCTTTTTTTAAGGCAAAATGTTCTTCGTTTATTGTACGCATTGCCGATAGTTGGCTTTCTTTTTCTACAATTTCTGAAGGCTTTTTTACGCATAAAAAATGTATCTCGCCATGAATCATTTTAGCAAGACTTACAGAATTTTTTAGCATGGTACTAGTAGACTTGTTTAAATCTGAAAGCACTAATATTTTATACTTATTCTTTTTCATGGCATTTAACTTAAACTTAGGTTGGATTTTGGTCTGGTTCTAAAAAATTCTATAAAGCTTTCCGGGTTTTCTTCAACACCTCGTTTTGATACTAATTTAATATCAATGTTTCGCTCTTTGGCTTTATAGAGAAAATCTTCAAGAATTTCAATAATATCATTATCCAAATACCTAGTATTTAAAAGATTGAGCTCTAAATTGGTGTCTCTTGGTAAGCTATCTAATTCTTTTAAAATAGCCCCTTTGTTGAAAAAAGTAACCTCTTCGGCAAGTGTCATTTTTATTTTATGCTTACCATTACTTTTATCTTCAATATGAAGGAAGTGTGAGTTTTGATAGCTTTTTAACAGAATAACTACAATACCAACTGCAAGACCCAAACCAATGCCATATAAAAGATCTATAAATACAATTCCCAAAACGGTTACTGTAAACGGAATAAATTGTTTCCATCCTAGATTGTACATTTTTTTGAATAAAGAAGGTTTAGCCAATTTATACCCAACCACCAGTAAAATTGCAGCAAGAACTGATAAAGGAATCATGTTTAGTAGCTTTGGTATTAAAATTACAGATATCAATAGAAAAAAACCATGAATTATAGCAGACATTTTTGAAACGCCTCCCGATTGAATATTTGCCGAACTACGAACAATTACTTGTGTTATGGGCAACCCACCAATTAAACCAGATAGTATATTACCAGTACCTTGTGCTAATAATTCTCTATTGGTTGGTGTCACATTTTTATGAGGGTCTAGTTTATCTGTTGCTTCAACACACAACAAAGTTTCTAAACTAGCTACAAGTGCAATAGTGAATGCAACAATCCAAACATCGGAATTTGTAATAACACTAAAATTTGGAAAACTAAACTGAGCTAAGAATGATGTAGCATCTTCGGGAACAGGCACGCTAACCAAATGTGATTGCGAAATAGCAAACATATCATCTGATTTTGTTAACGCGTAAAAAACAATTCCTAAAACAACCGCCACGAGCGGCCCTTGAATGAGTTCAAAAATTTTGGCTTTTTTAGTTAGCACTTTATCCCAAAGAATTAAAATAGCTAGACCAATAATACCAATAACCATAGAGCCAACTGTAATATTATCAAATATGTGTAAAATTGCCGAAAACGTGTTTTCGCCCGAAGCTTCAAAAAAGCTATCTGCTCCTTCTGGCTCAGCATCATAACCAAAAAAATGCGGTATTTGTTTTAGGATAATAATAATACCTATACCTGTTAGCATACCTTTTATTACTGATGAAGGAAAATAATACCCAATAATTCCAGCTTTTAAAACGCCAAATAAAAGTTGGATTATACCTCCTAAAACAACCGCCACAAGGAAGTTTTGATAGCCCCCCAAAGTGCCTATAGCTGTTAGTACAATGGCAGCTAAACCTGCTGCTGGCCCACTTACGCCTATATTGGAGCCACTTAAAGACCCGACAACAATACCCCCAATTACACCAGCTATTAACCCTGAGAAAAGTGGTGCCCCACTAGCTAATGCGATACCCAAACATAGTGGTAAAGCAACAAAAAATACAACTATACTCGCTGGTAAGTCTTTTTTAATAGTTTTAAACATATTATAATAAGTTTTGCTTTTGGTGTATACCAAAAGCGGTTAAAAATTAGGTAAAATTTACCCTATAAAATCAGTAATTATAATATGTAATTTTCGGGAGGTGGGGATATTAAATTTAAATGGGGCTTAGGATACTTTTTAAAAAAGTAGGCTATGTCATCTAAATTATCTAATGCTAGAATGTTATTTGTATGGTTTAAATCTTGAGGTGATTGTATTTTAATTTTTGATGTTTCTTCTTCTTCTTCTGCAATACTATAGAACATAGAAATATCTACAGAATCATCAATAGCAATAATTATTGAAGGCGCAGAAATAAGCGCCAAAAGTAATATTGAAAAGAAAATTGCAATAGCGTTTTTATGCATTTCAAAATGTTGAATTACAAATATAACATTTCAATCTTAGAAAACTGTTAAACTTTTAAAAGTCGTTCAACATTTTTATGTCCTCTGAAACAACCCATCCTGTTTTTCCATCAGAAATTTTTATTTTTTTCCAATCTTTATACGTCTGTACCACCTGTACTTTTGTGCCTTCATGAAGTCTAAAAGCCTCTTCGCTTCTGTTGTTTGGGTCGTTCTTAACTTTACATTCCTGAACAAAAATAATAGCAGGGTTGTCACTTTTTCCCAAACTATATTTATGAAATGCAAATGCCAATGTTATAAAAACCAGTACTAAAGCACTTATACTGCTTATAAATGCAAATCGTTTTTTTGCAGTCGAGTAAGAAAAATAATAGATTAAAAATAATACTACAAAGCTAAAAACCAAGACGACTGAGGTTTTTGCCCATGCGTCAAACGAGAGTTTGTTACTTGTACTTTTAATGATTTTTGAGAATCCCGCATCAGGTATTATATCAATTGCATCAACAGTCATGTTTCTTGCAAAGGCTATATTATTCTTTATATCTGGATCGTTCGGTGCTAACTGCAATGCTTTTTCGTAATAATAAATACTTGGAGCAATGTTGTTAAGTTTGTAATGGGCATTTGCCATATTATAATACAGGTCTGCAGAATGCTTGCCAGTTTCTAAAATAGCCTTATAATTATCTAAAGCCTCGGCATATTTTCCTTCATTATATAAAGTGTTGGCCTTTTCAAATAAAGCTTTGTTTTGTGCCAAAGTCGAAAAACTTAACAAAAATAACTGTATGTATATTAGGTATTTCATCTTATCGGGCTTGTTTATCAATTAAAGAAATTGTTTTTGCTGCTTTATCATAATCTTCCTGCATGGTAACAATATCCATTGGGGTATAACGCGCCAATTCACAACTTTTTAAAATGCTCACAAACTCTTTGATTACAGATTCTTTTACTTGTTTTTCTTTAAGTAAATCGTTGATTTTATCTTTGCTTAAATCACTGGTTTCAATGTGTAATTTGGCTTTTAAGTAGTTGTGCAAAGCCTTTTCAAGGGCTATGTAAAAGGCCTCCTTTTTACCCAAAGATTTTTTCGCATTGCTCAAATATTTTCTTGCTAGCTTATCGGCTTTTCTTATTCTATTGCCATAAACATCGGCATCTCTACTTGCCTTTTTCTTTCTAATAACAATAGCTAAGGGGATAACTAAAAATGGTGCTAAAATTAAAGTCCAAAATAAATTAGTTTTAAAGAAATAATCTGGTTTTATGGCTGAAAAAGTGGTTTTGGTTTTTATAAACGCAAAGTGGTCTGAATTAAAAACTACAGCTTGTTTATTGGTATTAACAACAGCATCACCGCTTATATCATTACCCCTAGTTGGCCCATTTAAAACATTAATAACAATCTCATCAGACGATAAACGTTTATAAGTTTCCGTTTTCAAATCGAAATAAGAAAATGAAATACTTGGTATAGGATATTTGCCTTTAAATTGAGGCACCACAGTATAACTATCTGAAATGCTTCCTTGCATTCCTGCTAAATTAGTGTTTACGTTTTCATTGCGTTCTGGCTCATAAACCTCCAAAGAACTGGGCAATGATACTTTAGGGAGTTTAAACAGTTTTAAATTACCATTTCCTCTTACACTCACTTTTAATTGCAATGATTCTGTGGCATCCAATTCTGTTTTTGAAGACACGACATTAAAATTGAAATAGCCAACAGCTCCTGTAAAATCTACTGGTTTACCCGTTTCGGGTAATGGTTTAACATCAATGGTTTTATTGCCTGCTGAAACCGTACGGTTTACTGGAGTCATTAAAATACTTCCAAAAATATCTCGTCTATTTGTTGGAACACGCATTGAAATATCCAAAGTTAAAGGCTCTATATTTAATTTACCTGTTTTTTGGGGATATAAAACTGTTTTTCGTAAAACAAGAAAACGATAATCTTCGCCATTAAATGTGCCATTCTGAACCTTTTGCCCTTGCATATTTATATTCTGGTTCCAAAAATCGTTATATCTTGGGCTATCTATTTCGTTATAATTTGTAACCGCTATCTTAGGTGACACATATAGCTTGTAAACAACTGTAATGGCCTCATTTAAATAGGGGTTCATTTTTGAAACCTCAGCTACTAAATGAATATTTTCAGAAGCTAAATATGTTGGGTCGTTAGGGTCTTTTGGTATATCAACCGCAGCCTTAACTTCTATTTTAATAGGCGTTGTTTTATAAGTTTCCCCATCAATGGTTATGGATGCTTGTGAAATTGTAAAGTTTCCTCTTTGCTTTGGTGCTAAAAAATAACTGTAAGTTTTTTTATAAGTTCGCACACCATTAATCCATGAATTA
Organism: Tamlana sp.; assembly: GCA_049451635.1. GTDB lineage: Bacteria > Bacteroidota > Bacteroidia > Flavobacteriales > Flavobacteriaceae > JBMTVT01. The sequence continues at coordinate 16,151 of JBMTVT010000002.1, forward strand.
CTGACCGATTGATTAGGTCCTCCAACAACGGCAAAACCTGTAAAGTCTGGTGGATTAAAATTATCCCCATCTTGATTCATTTCAAAATCAATACGCAAACGCTCATTAACCCCCAAGGTTTGCTTACTTACCTTGGCTTCAAATTTAACCTGTGCTGGAGTTATACCAGTTACAAGTAAAAAAAGCAATATGGATGTGTATTTTATAAGTTTCATTTTTTTAAACAAAGTGAATTCCAGCATCAGTCTTCAAGCTACTAACTTTAATTACCAATCTTTTTCTGTTTTTACTTTTACTCCTTTTTGTTTTTCGGCATTGATTTTTTCTTGAACTTTTTGCTCTTGATTATTCATGGCCTCCAAGAGGTTTTTTATTTGCTGAGGAGATAGTTGTCCTTGTTGTGGTTTAGGTTTTTGGTCTTTCTTTTCTTCATCGCCCTTGCCTTTATCATCTTTTTCGTCCTTAGGCTTACCTTTGTCGTCTTTTTCATCGTCTCCTTCTTTCTTTTCTTGGTCGCCTTTGTCTTTTTTATCTTCTTCGTTATCTCCCTCTTTATCTTTATTGTCTTTGTTTTCCTTGTTTTCTTGGTCTTCTTTCTTATCTTCTTTTTTATCCTCGTCCTTGTTTTGGTCTTGTTGGTCTTGTTGTTGTTGCGCACAAGCTTTGGCTACCCCCAAGTTATATCTGGTTTCATCATCGGTTGGGTCGTTTCTCAATGCATTTTTGTAGGCCTCAACAGCTTCTTTACACTTCTTGTTTTCCATCAAAATGTTTCCAATATTATGAAACGCTTTATGCTTTTCTATTTTTGAAGTAGCCACCTCAGCGGCTTGTTGATGACGATATAAGGCTTCTTCAAAATTGCCACTGTTGTAATATGCATTACCTAAATTATAGGCGCCCGCTACTAAGGAGGGTTTTTCAGAAATAGCTTTTCTATAAGCCATTTCAGCAGTGACAAAATCTTCATTATTAATTAGATTATTTCCTTCATAAACATAATCATTAGCTTTTTTTAAAGCTACTAATTTAGCCTTATCATCTTCTTGTGCAAAGGTGAACAGCGATATAAAAACAATTACAAGTGTTATTATCTTTTTCATTTTTATGTTTAATTTCAGCATCGTTCCTACTCTAAAATTATAAAACCTATATTTTTTGTTCGTTAAAAAAATTATAAATGTTAAAAGTTTTAGGTAGGTTAAAAATCTTCATTGAATAAATTCAACTTTTTTAACCAAGCTGTTTTTCGTTCCAACAAGAAAATATCCAATAGCAAAAAGAAAATTCCTAATCCTAAAAACCACTGAAATTGATCTTTGAAATCGGCAAATTGTTTTGCTTCAAATTCTGTTTTATCCATGGTGTTTAATATGTCGCGGATATTTTCTACTACGTTGGCCGTGTTCTTTCCGTTTATATAGGCCCCATTAGCGGCTTCTGCTATATTTTTTAGGGTTTCCTCGTTTAGTTTTGTAATTACCGTTTCTCCTTGATTATCTTTTTTATAGCTTAAAACTATCCCATTTCTTTTCTCTGGAATAGGACCTCCTTTAACATCGCCAACACCAATAGTGAAAATTCTTATACCCTCTTCGTGTGATCGTTCAGCAACTGATGCAGCCTGTTCGCTGTGGTCCTCGCCATCTGAAATAATAATAAGCACCCTATTGGTTTGTTCTTCATCATCAAAATACGTAGTTGCCAATTTAATGGCTTCATTTATTGCTGTTCCCTGAGATGAGAGCATGTCTGTGTTCATGCTTTGAAGAAACATTTTTGCCGAAGCATAATCAGTAGTAATGGGCAATTGCGGAAATGCTTTTCCTGCATAAGCAATGATACCAACCCTATCGCTCGCCAAATTATTGATAATTTGTGTAACGAGTTGTTTTGATTTTTCTAAACGGTTTGGTGCAATATCTTCAGCTAGCATACTTTTAGAGACATCAACAGCAAATACAATATCAACACCTTCACGTTTAACCGTCTCTAGTTTTGTGCCTATTTTAGGATTTACCATAGCTATGGTTAAACACAAAAAAGCTAAACTCAAAACGATAATTTTTAATATGGCTTTAAATGTTGATTTATTTGGACTTAACTTTTTTAGTAATTCCTTATCTGCAAACTTATTCTGTGTTTTGTATTTCCAAAATTGAAGCACTAAGAAGAGTATGATTATTACTGGAATAATCACTAAAGCCCAAAACCATATTTTCTCTTCTAATTGATACATTTTTTTTAATCTATTTATACAAAACTTCTAAAAACGGTATATCTCAACAACAATTCCAATATCAATAATAGCCCAGCCAAAATTACTAATGATCGATATTTTTCTTCGTAATTGTAAAATTTAAATTCTTCTATTTCAGTTTTTTCGAGCTTGTTTATTTCGCCATAAATTTCTTCTAGCTTTTTGTTGTTTGTGGCCCTAAAATACCTACCTCCAGTGGCACCTGCTATTTCTTTGAGTAGGGCCTCATCTATTTCTACTTGAATACGGCCATATTGAAAATTGCCTGTTCTGGGGTCAATGGCAATTGGCGATAGGGCCATTCCGTTTGTTCCCAGACCTATAGTGTAAACTTTAATACCATATTCCACTGCCAGTTCGCTTGCTATTTTGGGGTCTATAAACCCTGAATTATTTACACCATCTGTTAATAAAATAATAACTTTACTGGTGGCTTTACTGTCTTTTAATCGGTTTACAGCCGTTGCGAGCCCCATGCCAATTGCGGTACCGCCTTCAATAATAGTATTGTATTTAATACTTTGCAACGACCGTAACACAATGGCCTTATCGCTTGTAATGGGTGTTTTAGTATAGCTTTCACCCGCATATTCTACCAACCCAATACGGTCATTTGGCCTGCCTTTTATAAAATCTGAAGCCACTTCTTTAAGCGCTTCCAATCTATTTGGTGATAAGTCTTTAGCCAGCATACTTGCCGATACATCAATGGCCATAACAATATCAATACCACGTGTTGTTTTGGTTTTTGTTGATACATCGACAGTTTGGGGTCTTGCTAATGCCGCAATAAGTAAAGCCAATGCCAATAAACGGAAAATGAACAGCAAATGCCTAAGCTTCGGTAACCAAGAATTAGTTACTTTAAACCCTTTTAAACTTGATATTTTGAGCTCCGCCGTTTGTTTTTTGTTTTTGAAAATGTACCATAGCAAAGCCAATGGTAATGCTAATAGCAACCAAAAAAATTCTTTATTTAAAAACTCAATACCTTCAAACATTAGCTTTCTGCTTTTTTAAGTTCTATAGAATTTAAAATACGTTCAATCATTTGGTCTGCGTAAATATCATTTTCTGGGTATGTAACCATAATTTGTTGTAATACATTCTCAGAAGCAAAGTTTAACATGATATAATTTGCCTCAACAAAATTAGCTGTTTTGAGAGGATCTACTTTTAACGTCCCTGAGGTTTTAATACCTTCAGCGCCATTTAGCGTGGTAAATTTTTCATTTAAAGTTACTAGGTCTTTCACGCCTTGAGCTTCCATTGTCTTAAGACTTCCATCAATGGCTTTTTCAACATCAATTCCTCCTTCTGGTAATTGACTAAATGTAGTTGTATTTACAACTACACTAAACTCATCTAATAAGGTTCCATAACCAAAAACGGTCATCTTTATTTGTTGCTTAACCTCATCAGAAAGTGGCACTTCCATTCTTTTTAAAACCTTTGGTGTTGAAATTGAAACAGGCGGAAAACCATACTCGCTAGTTACCCAATTGCCCTCTAAAAGTTCTTTACTATCATTACCAATAATGGTATCTTTCACATAATCAAAACCGTATTTTATGGAAAACCCTGTAATTGTCGCTAAAAGTAAAAAGACACTAACGGCAACTATTATCCAAACTTTTTTAAGTTTCTTTTTGCGCTCTAGTGCTTCCCTATATTTTTGATCTAGTAATTTTTCTTCTTCGGTGGGATCTGGCAATGCCTCCTTAACGTGGTCTATTTCAATATCAATAGTATCACGGTCAATTTTTGCCAATTCAATATCTGGGGCGCTTTTTGCAAATTTTACTAAGTCGGCTCGTTTTAAAATGCTTTCAAGGTTTTTAATATCCTCTTTGTTTAAATCGACTTGATTGCCTTCTTTTAATAAATTAAGCCTGTTTATTAACTCGTCAGTAGTACTCTCTAAAGCGTGGTCATAAACTTTTTCATCAAGGTATTTTCTGATGATGAATGTTAATTCGGAATAATAGTCTTTTAGGTTTTGCTGTTCTAAATATTGGCTTTCATCAAGTTTTTTCAAAGCCAATTTAGCTCTGTCATAAGGTGGTAATAAGGCTATCTGCTCTGCCTCTGTTAATGGTTTTTTTCGCCAAATAAACCAATAAAGTAAAAAGGCAATAACACCCATTATTAAAAGCGTCAACAATACATATTTCCACCAATTACTTGGGCTTTTTTCAACAGCTATTATAGGTTTTATACCGTAAATTCCTTGTGTGGTATCTATTTGAATATTATTAACTTCAACCTGAACCGAATCGGTAAAAAACGTTTTATCGCCAATAATAATTTTTTGTCTTGGAATGGTATATTTACCCGAATCGAATTGTGTTAATCCATATTTTTTTATCAGGTTGTATCTATCCTTATTTTTTAATGTATCTGTTTTATAAGATTCAATAATTTCTAAGGGTGAAAAAGTTTGCCCTTCGGGAAACACCACCAAACTTGTGGTGTCGGTTTCTACTTGAATATGGTAGGTAATTTGTTCACCTATTTTTATGGAGGTAGTATCTACTGTTGATGTTACTTGTGCAAAAGAGAAAAAAGAGAAAAGTAAAAATCCCGAAGACACTAGACAGATGATCGTTGCCTTTGTTTTTCTAAACACATTATTATCAAACTTCAAACTTATCACTTTAAACTTTTAACTTAAATTACCCTCTTCTTTTAAAATACCCTAAAAGCTTTTTTACATAGCTTTCATCTACACGACAATCGATACTTCCCGCTCCAGATTTATTAAAGCTTTCCTTGTAATATTCTACTTTGTCTCGATAAAATTTTCCATAGTTAAGCCTTACTTTTTTTGATGCTGTATTAACCAACATCCATTCACAAGTTTCTTCATCCATCATTTGTACCACCCCTAAATTTGGTATCTCCTCCTCACGTTTATCATAAACTCGAATACCAGTAACATCGTGTTTTCCTGAAACAATTTTCATGGTTTGATGATAATCGTCTGCTATAAAATCAGATAATACAAACACAATAGTCTTTTTCTTCATCACATTTTGCATGAATTTTAAAGCCTCGGCCAAATTTGTTTGCTTACTTTCTGGTTCAAATTCTATTAGCTCCCTTATAATTCTGAGTACATGCGAACGTCCTTTTTTAGGAGGGATATATAATTCAACTTTATCGGAAAATAAAATTAGCCCTATTTTATCGTTGTTTTGGGTTGCTGAAAAAGCCAAGGTAGCTGCAATTTCGGTAACGACTTCATTTTTAAATTGCTGACTGGTTCCAAACATTTCAGAACCTGAAACATCTACCATTAGCATCATAGTAAGCTCTCGCTCTTCCTCAAAAACCTTTACAAAAGGTTCATTGTAGCGAGCTGTAACATTCCAGTCAATATTTCTAACATCATCTCCAAATTGATACTGGCGTACTTCACTAAAAGTCATACCACGACCCTTAAAGGTGGAATGGTATTCACCCCCAAAAATATGATCAGACAAACGGCGTGTCTTAATCTCTATTTTTCGTACTTTTTTTAGTAATTCTTTAGTATCCATTTTTTCAGTATGCAGTGTGCAGTCTTCAGTTAGCAGTCAAAACAAATCAGAATTTAAGTAAGCGATCGCCTACTGATTACTGATTTACTGTTAACTTTTTATGGTACTTCTATTTCGTTTACTATTTTGTTGATGATATCTACAGAAGTCACGTTTTCAGCCTCAGCCTCGTACGTAATACCTATTCTGTGGCGTAACACATCGTAAACTACGGCGCGAACATCTTCTGGAATAACATAGCCACGTCGCTTTATGAATGCATAGCATTTTGCCGCAGTTGCTAAATTGATACTTCCACGAGGTGATGCTCCAAAAGAAATGAGTGGTTTTAAATCGGCAAGCTTGTATTTTTCTGGATAACGCGAAGCGAAAATAATATCCAATATGTATTTTTCAATTTTTTCATCCATGTATACCTCTCTCACAGCTTTTTGGGCATCAAGTATTTTTTGGGTTGAAATAACTGGGTTTACTTTTTCCCAAGCGCCTTTCATGTTGGCTCTCATGATGAGTTGCTCTTCCGCAATTTTTGGATAATCAATAACCGTTTTAAGCATAAAACGGTCCACTTGTGCTTCTGGCAAAGGATAAGTTCCTTCTTGCTCAACAGGATTTTGGGTAGCCATTACTAAAAATGGCTTGTCTAAAATAAAAGTTTCATCGCCAATAGTAACTTGCTTTTCTTGCATCGCTTCCAGTAAAGCAGATTGAACTTTTGCAGGTGCTCTGTTAATCTCATCTGCGAGAACAAAGTTGGCAAAAATGGGTCCTTTTTTTATAGAAAAATCATTGGCTTTCATGTTATAAATTAATGTTCCTGTAACATCAGCCGGTAATAAATCTGGTGTAAATTGTATTCTGCTAAAACTGCCATCAACCGCTTGTGCCAATGTGTTTATAGCAAGTGTTTTTGCCAATCCCGGAACACCTTCCAGTAAAATATGCCCTTGCCCTAATAAGCCAATTAGCAAACGTTCTACCATGTGTTTTTGGCCAACGATGACTTTATTCATCTCTAGCATCAGTAAATCAACAAAAGCACTCTCCTTTTCAATTTTCTCGTTAATAGTCTTAATATCAATTGTACCTGTTTCTTCCATCATTTTTTATTTAATTAAAAGCCCTAATATACTGCCCTTATTTGAGCATTGCAAATTGTTAAAATTTTTCCTTTAATCTTGTTAACAATAGGTTAAAATATTACTCATAGCTAAGTTATATTATTTTAAAAAGAAAAAGCGATACCAATGGTATCGCTTTAATATATTTATCAAGAAATTCAATTTTTTAAGATACCACTAGCTAACAGTTTCGTTTTGTACGCTTAGTGATCTCCAACCATTATCATCATCGCTATTGTTGTCCATTTTAATCATTACATCAACTACCTCAACATTCACCGCTTTAAATTCCCCTGGTAAATCTACTAACTTACGGTTATGGTTGGAGCTGAGGCTTCTAATCCCAAAGAATAATTGTTGTTGTTACAACCAAAAAACGACATTAATAAGATTGATAAAATGGTTACTTTAAAATTTTTAATCAAGTCCTTAATTTTAATTTTTTATTTCATTACCTAAAATAATTTACGCTGAATTCATAATTTGGATTATGCAAACTTCGGTTAATATGCTTTTCCACGAAAAAAAAATTAGATAACCTGTTATTTTTCAGGGCTTAAAATTTATTCATAAAAAACTCAATCTTTCCTTTATCCAATAATATTAAATCTGTTTTAAGTATTTTTATCTTGAAATTAACGATATGACCTTTTCAATATATGATAAAAACAGCGCTAATTACAGGAGCAACCAGCGGTATAGGTGAGGCAACAGCGTATGAATTTGCTAAACAAGGTATTCATTTAATTCTTTGTGGTAGACGATTAGAGCGCCTTATGACTATTCAAAAAGCTTTGGAAAGATTAACAGATGTACATATTTTAAACTTTGATGTACGTGACAAAAAAGCCACATTTGAGGCTATAGAATCATTACCTGAAGCCTTTGAACAAATTGATATTTTAATAAACAACGCAGGTAATGCTCATGGTTTAGACCCTATAAACAAAGGTAATATAGACGACTGGGACGCCATGATGGATATAAACGTTAAAGGTGTTTTATACGTTAGTAAAGCCATTATTCCGCAAATGACTGCTCGAAAATCGGGGCACATTATCAATATTGGTTCATCAGCTGGTAAAGAGGTTTATCCCAAAGGCAATGTTTATTGTGCCAGTAAACATGCTGTTTTAGCTATTACTGAAGGTATGCGGATTGATTTGAATCCATACGGCATAAAAGTTGGTGCCGTTAGCCCTGGTTTGGTGGAAACTGAATTCTCAAAAGTGCGTTTTAAAGGAAGGAAAGAAGCCGACTCCGTGTACAAAGGCTTCAAAGCCCTTCAAGCCAAAGACATTGCAGAAATTATCTACTTTGTAATTTCTAGGCCAAATCATGTAAATATTGCAGATTTGTTAGTGTTTCCAACGGCGCAAGCGAATAGTTTAACCGTGAAAAAGGATATTTAAAATGAGTTTCCTGCCTTCTCAGTAATAACGCTATGATTAACAAACGCCTACTTATAAAACACCTTTTAGCTCACAATGATGAGAACAGTTTTTATGATAAGAAGCGAAAAATTGATATTAGCCATAAAGAAGGAAAAGCAAAATTCTTAAAGCATATTTGTGCCCTATCCAACAGTAACCCTAAAAATAACTCATACATTGTTATTGGGGTTGAAGATACCGACAATAATATTACTGGGGTCGATTTTTTTGATGACAGTAAAATTCAAAACCTTATTAATGCGTATTTAACCAACCCGCCCATTGTTCAATACGAAAACATTCCCTTTCCACATTTACCAGATGATAAAGTTGTGGGGTTAGTGACTATTAGGGGAACAGGCAAAATTACGTCACTTAGAAAAAACATTTGGAAATACTATGGTGGTTCCGTGTTTTTTAGAGATGGCAGTATGAGTATGCCCAAAGTTTTCGATATTGAAATAAAGGATGTCAATTCCAAAATTGTTGAAGCCATTGAAAACAATGCTCAAAACAATATAGAACACACATTAAATGGTGTCTTCGATTTTATGAACCATCGAAAATATTATAACCCAAAATACAAAGTATTTAAGGAGTATTTTGTGGTTTGTTGGGCAGGACAAAAAAAAGTGGTTAAAGATGAAGTGTTTTTTTCTCGCGTAGATATTGAACTTATTAACGAGCAGGTTCGCTTATTTTTCTCGGCCCTAGACGAGGTATCTATCTCTTTCAATGATGACAGCTTTAAAATTATTGAATACGTTAGCTTGGGGTTACAAGATTCCCACAAATATTACCAACTTGAAGAAACACTTATCAAGTTTGAAAACAATGCTAATTACACTATTGAAACCAAGCTTTTGTTTGAGCCTCCACAATTTGATAAAAAAGTGTTGTTCCATATTTACAATACTAACAATGCACTTTTAGAAAAATTAAAAAAAGGCTTAAGCCTTACCCCGAGGGAGGAAGCCGATTTAAGGAATTTACCGGCTACCTATTTAATTTGTTATCTAAATTTATTTCATGAGGCTTTTGATAAACTCAACCAGGCAAAGCCTTACTTGAAAGCACATAGTACTATGCTTTATAATCTTCATAAAGAAGCGGTTCGCATACTAAGAAAGGTGAAATATAGTTAAGCATTTAAGCTTAATATTAATTTAATTATAAAGGATTTGATTAAAAGCTAAAAGCTATTATTTTTGGACCGCTATTAATCTTTTTAATTAACCTTGTTTCTCCCGAAAAATCAGTATTGAAGCAAGGCTTTTTATATTATATAAAATCTAATTGAAAGAACGATTTATTGAGTACTTTTTTATCATTAACTTCTAACCACTTATTTAAAACAGTGGCATAAATGGTTCTAAAATCTAATTCAAATTTTAAATCACCATTATCATCCAAATCACTTAAACTAGCCAAATTATTATAGATCCCTGCCTTTTTAAGTTGGTCTCCAATTACAAATACATTGTTTGCAGTACCGTGGTCTGTTCCTACATTGGCATTTTGTTTTACACGCCTTCCAAATTCCGAAAAGGTTAAAATTAAAGTGTCTTTAAGAGTGTTTTGCTCTTTTAAGTCTTCAACAAAAGCTTCAATGCATTCAGCATACATTTTTAATAATCGTTTTTGGGTGTTTTGCTGATTTACGTGTGTATCAAATCCGCCTAAAGAGGCATAAAAAATTTTTGTTTTTAATCCTGAATTAATAAACTGTGCAGTGGTTTTTAATTGTTTCCCGAACTTATTATTTGGGTATTCTTTAGTTGAAGAAAACACTTTGCTAGTTTCAAAAATATATTTTGCTGATGATTGTGCAGCTATCATAGATTTGTACAAATAACCCAAATTATGTTCGCTTAAATGCACATCATTTACGTGATTATTGATATTTTTAAAGTAAGGGTCTTTTGCTAAATTATAGAGCAGCTTAGGGTTTTGGGTAGCCATCCCATTCAACTTTTCGCCTTTCATAGCTAACGATAAGGTATCATCAATTTCAATAGCAGCATAGGGGTTTTCAGCATAATTATCTAAATATCTGCCTACCCAACCTGTTTGTAAATATTTATCAGAATCTGTTGCGGTTTGCCAAATATCTATGGACCTAAAATGTGAACGCACTGGGTTTGGATACCCTACATTGTTAATAATGCTTAAATAACCCTTATCGTATAATCGTTTTAAGGGTGCTAAACTACTGTTTAAACCTAAATCGTCATTAAGCTTTATAACCTCATTTTTTGCTATGGCCAGTGTTGGACGTTCTTTGTAATAAATATCATTCCTAAAAGGAATTACTGTATTTAATCCATCGTTCCCGCCAGATAATTGAATGATTACCAATCGTTTGAAACCTAAACTACTGCTTGTAACATCTTCAAAAGCTTTTACAAAACTTGGCACAAAAAATAAACTACTTGCTAATGATGATTGCTTTATAAATTTTCTTCTGTCCATAACTAACACATTTGGTATTCTGGTAACGACATTAATTGAATACAATATTCACGCTTTGAAACTCTACTCAAGGTATTTAAATAATCTCCTGTATTATTGTTAATATCACAAGCCAAAATATGGCTATGTAAATCTTTTAGTGCTACTTTATTGAATCTGCTTTCAAAGGCATTCCAATCGGGTTGCGTTTTAAAAAACTTCCCATATTCTTTTTTAAAAGCTGATTTTTTTATTTCCATATTCTCATTTTCGCTTTGTTTAACTTTAGATATATAGGCATCATTAAGTAAAATTGATGGTAGTTTAAGGCGCAGTATAATGGTATTGCTATCTATCCAGTTTCTGCCACCTTTCCATCCAGCAACATTTGGTGGATTGAACAAAATTTGACCGAGCTGTTTTTGAAGAAATAAAAGCTGTTTTTTATTTTGAAACTCCACAGGAACAAGCGTTTTAATGCCCACTAAAAACTCAACAGGCGATTTTATTTTTACGCCTATGTTTTCTTCGGCATAAAACCAATTTGATAGCAACATAAAGCGCATTAATTTTTCAATATTATAACCGTCATAAAACACCTTAACCATTTTGTCAATATGGCTTGGGTTTAATTGATTATTTACAAAATACCGATATACTTTTTCGCATATAAATTTGGCACATTGCTTTTGTTCTAAAATAACATCAATAATATCATCTCCTGTAAAATTACCAGTTTTACCAAAAAAGGTTTTTGTATCATTATCATGTTGAAATGGGCGCAATACAAATTCCCCACACATAGTATGGCTATATCCTGTAAAAGCTCTAGCGCTCTCTTTAATATCATCTTCGGTATAATGACCTTCCCCTAAGGTGAATAATTCCATGAGTTCACGCGCAAAATTCTCGTTGGGCTTTTGCTTACGATTTTGTTTGGTATTTAAGTATTTTGTCATGGCAGCTTCTTTTGAAACAGCTTTAACAAAATCGCTAAAAGACCCAAGTGCATGCTTTCTTAATGTATTGTGAAATTGTTTGGTATATACAATATTATTGTCTTCGCAAACAAAAACATTGGACCAAAATAGAGTCATTTTTTCGCGAAGCAATTCCTTCGGATTTGTTAATCGATCAATCCAAGCAATGTTTAAATCTATGGTTTTTTTTCTGCTTAAATCTTGAATTTTTTTTCTGTCAACAGCTGTCATGTCAGCTAATCCATTTAAAATAGCATCAATTTGAGGCGTCTGTATTTGTAGAGGTGTTGCTTTTGCCGAATCCTTGAAAAGCTGATTAACAATATCCTTTTTACTCTTTTTTGAAAGTGCTTCCAAATGGTTTGGTAAAATTCCAAAGCCCACACGCCAATACAAATGCTGAATATGCTTACTTTTCATATGGGAAAAATTATTAGTTTTATTTGAAAAAAACCATTCGAGGGAATTTATAAACAATTAGACATCAATAAAATAAAAAGGTTTAATTACTATAATGAAGATACAAAAAAACATTTCAAGTTGAAATGGTTCTTAAATTATATGCAATAACTCTTTTTACAAATCAAACTTTATCCCTTGCGCTAAAGGTAGTTCCGTTGTGTAATTGATGGTATTGGTTTGACGGCGCATATATACTTTCCAAGCATCAGAACCTGATTCACGACCTCCTCCTGTTTCTTTTTCACCTCCAAAAGCACCACCAATTTCGGCACCTGAAGTTCCAATATTAACATTGGCAATACCGCAATCGGACCCTGCAACAGATAAGAAACGCTCTGCTTCTCTCAAATTATTGGTCATAATCGCCGATGACAATCCCTGAGCCACATTATTTTGAATATCGATAGCATTTTCCACTTCTCCTGAGTATTTCAGTAAATATAATACAGGCGCAAAAGTTTCATGTTGCACAATTTTAAATTCTGGTTTTGCCTCGGCTATTGCTGGTTTTACATAACACCCACTTTCGTAACCTTCACCTTCTAAAACACCACCTTCAATAATTATTTTACCGCCTTCTTCAACTACTTTTTCCAAAGCATTTTGGTACATCCTTACAGCATCTTTATCAATTAATGGTCCGACATGATTGTTTTCATCCAACGGGTTTCCTATTCGTAATTGTTTGTAGGCATCAACTACAGCACTCTTAACCTTATCGTAAATACTTTCATGAATTATTAAACGACGTGTAGAGGTACACCGCTGTCCTGCGGTACCAACTGCTCCAAAAACGGCTCCAATAACCGTCATTTTAATATCGGCATCAGGCGTCACTATTATGGCATTATTCCCCCCCAATTCCAATAAACTTTTACCCAAACGGGCTGCCACTTCTTGTGCTACAATTTTTCCCATTCTGGTAGAACCTGTTGCAGAAATTAAAGGGATTCGAGTGTCTTTTGTCATAAATTCACCAACTTTATAATCGCCATTAATTAAACAAGAAATGCCTTCAGGTAAATTATTTTTTGCAAAAACTTCGGCAGCGATATTTTGGCAGGCTATACCACAAAGCGGTGCTTTTTCACTGGGTTTCCATACACAAACATCACCGCAAACCCACGCTAAAGCCGTATTCCAACTCCAAACGGCTACCGGGAAATTAAACGCAGAAATAATTCCAACAACTCCAAGTGGATGATATTGCTCATACATCCTGTGTCCGGGGCGCTCACTATGCATGGTTAAACCGTGCAATTGCCTAGATAAACCAACAGCGAAATCGCAGATATCAATCATCTCTTGTACTTCTCCCAAACCTTCTTGGTAGGATTTTCCCATTTCGTAGGAAACCAATTTACCTAAAGCCTCTTTCTTTTCTCTCAGTTTGTCACCAAATTGTCTTACAATCTCACCGCGTTGAGGAGCTGGCATTAATCGCCATGTTTTAAAAGCAGAAGTGGCTGCTTTCATAAGGCTTTCGTAATCTTCTTTTGTTGTTGATTTTACTTTTGCTATAAGTTGTCCATCAACAGGAGAATAGGATTCAATAATTTCTCCATTTGAAAAATTTCGCCTTCCTGTTGAAGTACCTTTATTTATATCTTTAACACCTAAAACTTTTAGTACATTTTCTATTCCAAAATCATTTGCTACAGCTTCCATATTATATATTTATTATTTATATTGAATTTATTTACGAATATAATAATTAAAAGTCGATTTTATTGAATTTTATTAATAATAAAACTATTAACTTTAATACGCTACAAAATTTATACCCTTATGAGAAATCTAGCTTTAATATTTGTGTTGTTTTTACAGTAATATCATTTAAGAATAAGACAAAAACTGAACCTGAAACCATAAACCCCGAGTCTAAAAAAGTTGCATTTTGTAAAGTAATTCATAGCGGCGCAGGTTATATTAATCCTGAAACTACTTTAGCTGAAAAAGAAGCTGAATACAAAGAAACGTTAGAAGAGGCTATCAAAGTGGGTTACAACATTTTAAAAAATGGAGGAAGCAGTGTTGATGCGGTTCAAAAAACCATTAATGTATTAGAAACAGATACAAGTAAAGCAATATACAAATACAATAGGACCAAAACTGAAAAACTTAGTGTTATTGGTTAATTATGACATTAATCATACTATGATCAGATTTCCATGTGTTTATTTTTTGGGTTTTTAGGATTTTCAAATCTTTAGAAAACCAAATATGATCAATAGAAAGTAATGGAATGCCCCAAGCCCAAGTTTCTCTGAACCCATTGCCTTTTTTGTTAAATGCATGATTGAATTGTTGTTTTAAGGGATTTAAAAACTTTGATTCATAAGGCACATTAAAGTCTCCAACAATAATGGTGTTCTCTTGCTTTTCAATTAATTTATTTACATACCCTAGTTCCCAAGCTCTAGGAACATCGGTACTTCCCGAAACATCTACCACATAAAAATTAATACCTCCTGTTTTGAAATTAACTACCGTTGAATTGTATTTTGATGTTTCTTCTGATATAATTTCTAAAGGTGTTTTAGAAAAAATCATTATTCCCCTTACCGATTTATAGAAATAATAATCTGGGTATTTTGCTTGAAGCACCTCTAGATTATTTTTTTTTGATTCTACCAATACCAGTACATCAGGAATGCCCTTATTTATGGCGATAGCCTCATTAAGTCCGTTATCACGAGATGCATTCCAGAATACAACTTCTAAATCGGTTTCTTCAATGGTATCTGGAATATGAATTTTAAAACTTCTTCCAAGCCATATTAATAATAATATCAAGGCTATTTTCAAATTATAAAGTCTCCATCTTTTAGTAAGAACAACAGATAATGCCAAAATGATTAGAATAATTACTGGCAAGGGAAAGACATAAAAATATAATGAAGACCAAAAAGTTTGCTCCTTTATAACAAAGTGAAGCACCATTAAAACTAAAATAATTACAACATCTATAAGTTGAAAAATAAATTTTAAAACCTTCAGCATTATCTTAAAGGAAAGCCTTTTGCAGCCCACCACGGGTGCACTTCAATTTCTAAGCGCCCTGCTTTTACCATGGGGTCTGCATTGGCTAAACTATCGGCCATTTTAAGCGTGGGTACATTATAGATAGTAATGCCTCTAATATTGCTATCGTCTCCAAAAGGTCCTGAAATATCGGCATACCCAAGTTCGTACATTTTACCTAAATGTGCTAAATGCGCTTCTTGTAATTCGGCAGACTCTTCTTCATTTTGACCTCGTATTGGGCCTGTTTTTAAAAACGCCATAAAGTATTGCTGCATTAAAATAGTGTCTTGAGTTTTTTCATCAACATAATCAAAAGTTTTAAACCCTTGGGCTGTTAATGCCTCTTTTAATTGTTTTGTTGATTTTTGGATATCCACTTCTACAACATCAAGTATTGAATCTGTTTTTTCTTCAACTATTTCTAAGGTATCTTCTTCAATATCTGATACTGATGTTTTTGTTTCTTCCTTACAAGAAAAAAGAAGTATTGAAAACATCATAAGTAAAATAAAATTTTTCATCTGTTTAAATTTTATTGTTATTCATTGGTCAGATGTCATTCGCCATTAAACATCTTGGTTGGTATTACCATTTGTTATGGCTCATTTCATAAGTATTATTATTTGGTTAATTATTACCAACTTTTATAAGGTTGTTTACTTAATTGCGAATTGTAATATTTAATGTCGCCAGTTACTTCTTTACCTAACCAATCAGGAGTTTCAAAAATTTCGTCTTCAGATTTTAATTCTACCTCTGCAATTGTCAGTCCTTCATTTTCACCCAAAAAGGTATCTACCTCAAAAGTATGGTTTCTTACTTCAATTTCATAACGTATTTTGTCAATAATTGTTGGTTCACAAAGTTTTAAAAGGGATTGGGCTTCATCTTTAGTGATTTCTTTTTCCCATTCAAAACGAGATAGTCCATTACTTGTTGAAATTCCTTTTACAGTAATAAAACCTTTATCATTTTTTAACCTAACACGTACTGTTCGCTCTTTATGTGTGTTTAAAAATCCTTGAGTGATTCTCGTTTTTTTAAAAGCTTTATTTTTAAAAGCATCCGATTTCACCAAAAATTTACGTTCTATTTCTATCATTAAATATCTCATTTAAATTTTATACCCATTAAAAATTTAATAATTAAAAGGCATTTAATGCATAAATTTACAGTATGTCTAGCGATTTACCAATACGAAAAATTATTCATGTAGATATGGATGCCTTTTATGCCTCTGTTGAGCAATTGGATAATCCTGATTTAAAAGGGAAACCTGTTGCTGTGGGGGGTAGCGGTAAGCGTGGTGTTATTAGTGCTGCAAGTTATGAGGCTAGAAAATATGGAGTAAAAAGTGCTATGGCAGGAAATTTAGCTGCAAAATTGTGTCCTGAACTTATTTTTGTGCGTGCTAATTTTGAGCGTTATCATGAAATCTCTAAAAAAGTTAAAGCTATTTTTTTTGATTATACTGATTTGGTTGAACCACTGTCTTTAGATGAAGCTTATTTAGATGTTACCGAAAATAAAAAGGGAAATCCTAGCGCATCTTTAATAGCTAAGGAAATTCGAGAACGGATTTTTAATGAGGTTGGACTTAGCGCATCAGCAGGAATTTCTATTAATAAATTTGTTGCAAAAGTTGCCAGTGAGTATAATAAGCCCAACGGACAAAAAACGGTTAACCCTGAAGAAGTTCTTCAATTTTTAGAAGATTTAGATATTAGAAAGTTTTATGGTGTTGGTAAAGTAACTGCAGAAAAAATGTATCAAAAAGGTATTTTTACTGGCAGAGATTTAAAACAGAAATCGTTAGACTATTTAGATGAAAACTTTGGTAAATCTGGACGGTATTATTACTATGTGGTGAGGGGGATTCATAACAGTGAGGTAAAACCCAACAGAATTAGAAAAAGTTTAGCTGCCGAACGTACTTTTAGTGAAAACTTATCAAGTGAAATTTTTATGCTTGAAAAGTTAGAGCATATTGCCGAAGAAGTTTCAAGGCGTTTAAATAAAAATAAAGTGGCTGGAAAAACAGTGACTTTAAAAATTAAGTATAGCGATTTTACCTTGCAAACCCGAAGCAAAACCTTGCCATATTATATAAGCGATAAGAGTATTATATTAGAAACTGCCAAAGATTTATTGTATCAAGATAAATTGAGTAACTCGGTGCGTTTACTGGGTATTTCAATTTCTAACTTAAATACAGAACCTAAAAAAACAAGCGCTGTGAAAAACAATACCAATCAAAAAAGCATAAGTGTACAACTTAAGTTTGAGTTTTAGACTTGACTTTGCAAAAATTTTCAACTAAATTCGTTTAACGTCTGATATAAACAATTAAAACTGTATATATCATGATAGTTGGCAACAAAAAAATATTTTATTTTAATCTTATAAAATCTAAAATATAATGAAACGTATTTTACTTCTTCTCATAATTATATTTTCCTTTACCTCAATTTACGCTCAAAATTTAACAAATAAAAACAATAACGACAACTCTATTATTGAATCAAATAACAATACAGGGCTTAATGATTTAGAACCTACAAAAGAAAATGTTTTAACAGCATTAGCCGATTTTAAATGGGACAATAAAAATGAGACCAATAAAAATGAAGCTTTCAGATTATTAATGTTTTTAGGGTCAGACTACGAGCATTATCAAGAATATGAGTCTGGTGAAGGCTATGTTTGTGGAAAACTCCCCTCGGGATACTATTTGAGCATATTTACCGATAGTTTTGGGAAGAAAAACAAGTATCATGTGCGTTATGGCTTAGATAAAAATCATTCTTATTTCTCTACTCAAGCTTATAGCAATGAAACTACCTATGATATTGATAAAAACTTTGATAAAGAGGCCCGGAAAAAATTTGTTCTCGCAAACCCTGAAAACTTCAAAAACCAGGCATTTCCTAATCTTGGCGTTACTACAAACTCAAGAACCAGTTGGGTACTAGAACATATGTTAAAAAACCCACCCATGCTACTTACAGTCGAGGAAAGATCTAAATTACTTTCTTATGTCTTACAATGGGTTATAACTAGATATGACGATGAACATGATGTCCCAGTCATCATTGCCGAATTGAATTCCAATACCAGCAAACTAAAAGTTGGGGACGTAATTTTTGGCACCTTAAAAAATGGAAAGGTCAAAAAAGTAAATCTTTACAACAGGCGGAGAATCCTTCATAAAGGGGATGAAAAAGAAATTGTCATACTAAGAGATAACCAATTTCAAATAACAACTTTTGACCCTGATTTTTGGGATTACTCCTTTAAAAACCTTACGGGTTATAAAAACAAAGTTTGGGATATTCGATATTCATTGGTCAAAATGATTCTAAATTCAGGCCCTGTTAATTTTAAATCAGATCTCCACTATATGAATAGCAACCCTATGGTTACATTAACAGCTTATAACTTTTTTTACTCTAAACGAATCCTTGATTTATTCATAAAATACGGTGCGGATATTTATTATAAGGATAGTTCTGGCACAACCTTTTTGCACTTGGCGGCAGGGAGCCTTGGTCATCAAAGGTGTAAGTTCTACGAACATAAAAAGCAAAGTGATTGGCGGTTTAGTGGTTCAGAAAAGGCTTATTTCGATTTGATAGAATTGGGGCTTAGTGATACTGCAAAAAACAAACCCCATCCGACTTTGAATTTTACTACTCCTAAAGAATTCTATTTTCTAACATTCAAAAATGAGGAGCACAAAGAAAGGCCCAAAGAATTTGACTGGAATACCTTGGCTAATGCAGTTGTTATAGGGTTACAAGGTGCCAATAAAGAGTTGCAAAGACAATACAATGAAAACCAACAAATTGTTCAAATCAATGCGTCCTATCAAAATGAGGTTAATCGTCGTATTCAACTTCAAAAACAACACGTGGCCCAAAGCAATGCCGAGTATTTAGGGTTAGCTGATAATTCACAAAGCAATTACAATTCAACGTCTTCAACTAACACAAATACTACTCAAAATACACAAGACATTTCGGGGTCTAACTATACCCAAAACATAAATGTCAATTCACAAAATACATCAACGAATACGTCTCAAAATAACTACGCGAGTTTAGGAAGTAACAAATGTGTAGAAAACCCAAATTGGATGCCAATAACGTATTATTCATTTAGAGCTAGTTTATTAGATCCAGAAACTGTAAAAGCTGCGCCATACGCTATTAACGACTGTAGAAAAGTGATAAATTATAGAGATCAATGGGTTTTAAATATAAGGCCAATACCAAATACATTAGATGAAGAATGGTATCCGCAGTTAAGAAAAGTAGAAATTGTAGAAATACATGATGCTGTTCCTGTAGAACAAATGCAATGGAAGATGGATCAAATTAAGTCTAATCCAAGAAGTTTTTTAACCTATCAAGGCGCTTTAAATGAGGTAAAGGAGAATACTTCTGGAATTTATTGGACTTTAGCAAGTGCTCAAGAAGCTGCTGACTTAAGAAACAAAAAATAAAAACTAATAAATCAGTTGCCAACAATGTATAACCGCAGTTTACTGGCGTCAGTTCGCTACGCTCGTGTCGGCGGATTCGACTACGTCCGGCACGAGTACGAAGTGCGATATTGCGAAGCAATCCACTTAGAATTGCTAAAGTCTGTGCTAAACCGAAAATAATTGCTAATTTAACCCGTAACTGACGGTTATACGAGACCGTTAAACGAATTCCCAAAAAAATACTTATAACTAAAGATTACAAGTTTTAATCTCGGTAACACGTAAGGTGTTTACCATACCTTTATCTTGTATTGGCATTGCTGCTAAACTAATAAGCATATCACCAACATCTAAATAGCCCATTTTACAGGCTATGGCGTTTACGTCTTCAATGGTTTCGTCGGTGCTTACAAACTTATCGTAATAAAAAGCCCGTACACCCCATAGCAAGCTTAAGCGGGTTAAAATACGCTTGTTTGAAGTAAACACCAAGATATGGCATGATGGCCTCCAAGCCGAAATTTGAAACGCTGTATACCCACTGTTGGTTAAGGTTGAAATAGCTTTAGCATTAATTTCGTTGGCCATATTGGCGGCATGGTAACAAATAGATTTTGTAATGAATCGGTTAGTACGAATATGCGGCGGTAATTGTGGTACTTTTATTAATTCGGAATTCTCGACACTTTTTAAAATATCGGACATTTGTTTAATAACTTGAATGGGGTATTTACCTACCGAGGTTTCGCCCGAGAGCATTACGGCATCGGCACCATCCATAACCGAGTTTGCAACGTCGTTTACTTCGGCGCGAGTTGGTGTTAAGCTGGAAATCATGGTTTCCATCATCTGCGTGGCTATAATTACCGGAATTCTGGCTTTTTTAGCGCGCAACACCAATTGCTTTTGTATTAACGGCACTTCTTCAGCTGGAACTTCAACTCCTAAATCGCCACGTGCTACCATAATACCATCACAATGGGCTACAATTTTATCAATATTTTCAACAGCTTCTGGCTTTTCAATTTTGGCTACGATAGGAATTTTATGATCGCTATGTTTGGCTATTAAATCGCGAAGCTGCATTAAATCTTCAGCATGACGCACAAACGATAACGCTATCCAATCAACATCTTGACTGATGGCAAAAATAGCATCTTCTATATCTTTTTCAGTTAATGCCGGTTGGGAAATATTGGTATTGGGAAGGTTTACCCCTTTTTTGGATTTTAAAGGACCTCCTTGAATAACCTTGGCCTTAACTTCTTTTTTCTTGTCGGTTGAAACTACTTCAAAAATTAATTTACCATCATCTAAAAGAATGCGTTCTCCCGGTTTAGCATCTTGTGGAAATTTTTCATAGGTCATGTAAACACGCTCTTTGGTGCCTTCAAAACGCTTACCTGTTGCAAAAATTATTTCGTCTCCTGGATTTACAACGACCTCTTCTTTCATGACTCCAACACGAAGTTTTGGCCCTTGCAAATCGGCCAATATAGCAGCTGTAAAGTCATATTCGGCATTAAGCTCACGTATCATTTTGATACGTTCTGCCACATCATTATAATCGGCATGGGAAAAATTTATTCTAAATACGTTCACGCCTGCTTCAAGCATGCCCTTTAAAACTTCTTTAGTGCTTGTAGCGGGTCCGAGAGTTGCTACTATCTTGGTCTTTTTTCTTGTTGACATTAGTTAAAAATTAAATTGTCTTTGGATTTTAATTGGCTAGAATCTACACAGTAAGCTGTGGCAATTTGGGGTATGTTAAGTATGCTGTATAATATATATTTTTCTTTACTAAAACTAAACTCGCTGTCTATTTTTAAAAAATAATTGACTGTTTTGTGCTCTGGCAATAAATAACTTGTTTTTGTTATGTTTTGTTTTGTACTGAATAAGGTTTTAAATGATGTTTCTTCTTGTGAAATTTCAGTTTTACATATGTTTGAAACTAAGCTCCAAGTTACTAATTGCTTGGGGTCTTCCCAATCATAAATGGAATATGTTGCTTTTCCTTTGTTATAATCTAAATCTAAGGGCTTCCGTTTAAGTGTAATTCCTAAATACTTGTTCAATAAATAGGCCAAACGATAATCTTCCAAGGCGCAATGCATAGCCACTAAAGTATAAACTACCTCATCAAAAGCATCATCAAGAATAAGTTTGTGAACAGCCATAACTTAAATTTAACTTGGTAAATATAATATATATAAAATTGAGTGCCATTAAGTTTATATCAATCTTAATAACAAAGCAACTAAAACGTTGTAGTAAATTATCTAAGGATAACTTATGTTAAATCATTTTTGAAATTTTATTTTGGAATGCAAAAAAAGCGCGTTTTGAAGCTTTTTCTTCAGCTTTTTTCTTTGATGTAGCTCTGGCCTTGGCAACTACTTTGTCGTCAATGGAAAGTTTTACCGAAAAATGCCTAACTTCATCATTACCAGTATCTTCATAAACGTTGTACCCAAAAGTTTTCTTTTCTTTTTGGCACCACTCTATCAATAAGCTTTTGTAGCTAATTACTTTGCCTTCCAGCGTTTCGATATCTACATAAGGGATAATCACCCGTTTGTAAATAAACTTTTCGCAATATTTATAGCCTCTATCCAAAAAAATAGCGCCCACCAAAGCCTCAAACAAATTACCATGTATGTTATCGCCAAATTGCCCTTTAGGTATTTTGCTTTCAACCAAATCAATCAAATTTAAGTCTTTACCTAGCTCGTTAAGGTGCTCCCTACTAACAATTTTGGAGCGCATTTTGGTTAAATAGCCTTCGTCTCCGCTGGGTACTTCAACATATAAATGTGATGCAATAACAGAACTTAACATGGCATCGCCCAAAAACTCCAATCGTTCATAATTAATAGCATTTCCTTTGCTATCTCTTATGTTCATAGAGCGATGGGTAAAGGCTTTTTCGTAGTATTTGATTTGTTTGGGTTTAAAGCCTAAAATTTTAGTTATTTCCATAAAAAAATTCCCGTTGCGTTTAAAACGGGAATTTAATATGTTGCGAATGTTTTTCATCTGATAATTAACTTTTTAACTTAATTTCAGATGTAATAAACCATATGTCATTCTAGCGTAAAATTTAATTTAGTAAATGGTTTATCTCATTCAGGATTTTAGTCTATTTTCTTGAATAATACGCAAGCATTGTGTCCGCCAAATCCAAATGTATTGCTCATTGCTACTTTTACGTCGCGTTTTTGAGCTCTATTTAAAGTTAAATTTAATTCGGGATCAATGTTTTCATCAACAGTTGTATGATTGATGGTAGGAGGAACAACACCATGCTCCATAGCTAATATGGCCGAAATTGCTTCAATTGCTCCTGCAGCACCTAAAAGATGACCCGTCATTGATTTTGTTGAATTAATATTGATGTTTTTAGCATGACTTCCAAATACTTCAGAAATTGCTTTAAGCTCTGCTACGTCTCCTAAAGGTGTTGATGTACCATGTGTATTGATATGGTCTACATCTTCTGGTTTTAGACCAGCATTTTCTAAGCAATTCTGCATTACGGCAACAACGCCTATGCCATCTGGGTGTGGTGCCGTCATATGGTAAGCATCAGAAGATAAACCACCTCCTGCTACCTCAGCATATATTTTAGCGCCCCTTGCTTTTGCATGTTCATACTCTTCTAAAACAAGTGCCCCTGCACCTTCACCAAGAACAAAACCATCTCTGGTTCCATCAAATGGCCTTGAAGCTGTTTCAGGACTTTCGTTTCTTGTGGATAAGGCATGCATCGCATTAAAGCCTCCCATACCAGCAATGGTAACCGCTGCTTCACTTCCTCCAGTAACTACAATATCACAATGTCCTAAACGTATCGAGTTTAAGGCGTCGAATATAGCGTTTGCAGATGAAGCACAAGCAGAAACCGTTGTGTAATTTGGACCCATAAAACCATGTTTTATGGAAATGTTCGCTGGCGCAATGTCAGCAATCATTTTAGGAATAAAGAATGGGTTAAATCGAGGTGTCCCATCACCTCCTGCAAAGTTTAAAACTTCATCTTGAAAGGTTTCTAATCCACCTATACCGGCACCCCATATAACACCAACACGCAATTTATTGACTTGATCTAGATTTAGTTTGGCATCTGCAATAGCTTCGTCTGCCGCTACCATAGCATATTGGGCAAACCTGTCCATTTTTCTGGCTTCCTTTCTATCTATAAAATCTGTTGCGTTAAAGTTTTTTAATTCGCAAGCGAACTTTGTTTTAAACTTTTCGGTATTAAAATATGTTATAGGCGCAGCACCACTTTTACCACTAATTAAGCCATCCCAATATTCATCTTTGGTGTTGCCAATTGGTGTTAAAGCCCCTAATCCTGTGACTACAACTCGCTTTAATTCCATAAAATGTTTGCTTATTTTGCAGCTTCTATATAAGATATAGCTTGACCAACTGTTGCGATATTTTCAGCTTGATCGTCTGGAATTTGGATGTCAAATTCTTTTTCAAATTCCATTATTAATTCTACAGTGTCTAAAGAGTCTGCTCCTAAATCGTTTGTGAAGCTTGCTTCAGTAACAACTTCGTTTTCATCTACTCCTAATTTGTCTACGATAATCGCTTTTACTCTTGATGCAATGTCTGACATAATCTTTTAATTTAAGGTTTTAATTAGTTGGCAAAAATAAAAAACTTTATTTTTAAAACACATGTTTACAATAAAAATGTGATTCTAATTTACTAATTTACTTTTAAGTATTTTTATTTTACCTTCTAATTGTTAATAATTATTCTTTTTTTTGCTTGAATAATCCTAACATTACAAGGCTTTATATGAAATGAGCTTGAAGAATTTTACAAAGCATTCTTTTTAATTTTGATAGCGAATTGCATCTAACATTAATTTTAAAATAATAACCTGCAGATGAAACGTATTGTAATTTTTGCGTCCGGAAGTGGTACTAATGCTGAAAATTTAATTAAGTTTTTTCACAACAACGATAACGCATCTGTTATTCAGGTACTTGCTAACAATCCCCATGCCAAAGTTTTAGATCGTGCTAAAAATTTGAAAGTTAGCGCATTATCATTTAATCGTATCGCATTTTATGAGACTTATGATGTGTTAAACATCCTTAAAGCCACCAAACCAGATATCATAGTTTTAGCTGGTTTTTTATGGAAATTTCCAGAGACTATTTTAAATGAGTTCCACAATAAAGTAATTAACATACATCCTGCATTATTACCAAAATATGGTGGCAAAGGAATGTATGGCATGTATGTTCATGAAGCTGTTATTAGCAATAAAGAAACTGAAACCGGTATTACCATACATTATGTAAATGAACATTATGATGAGGGCGCCGTAATATTTCAAGCAAAATGTGAGGTGTTACCAACTGATTCTGCTGAAGATGTAGCTGCAAAGATTCATGAATTGGAGATGGAACACTTTCCGAAGGTAGTTGAAAAGCTTTTAAATGACTAAAAAGAAAAAAAAATATTACACCGTTTGGAAAGGTCATAAAACGGGGATTTTTGAAAGTTGGGATGATTGTAAGGCGCAAATCACCAATTTTGAAGGTGCAATTTACAAATCGTTTGCAACCTTTGAGGCCGCAAAAAAGGCATTAAAAGGTAATTATAAAGACTATATTGGTAAAACTTCAAAATTTAAAAGCGACCTCTCTGATGTACAACTTAAAAAAATAGGGCAACCTAACTACAATTCCATTTCGGTTGATGCCGCTTCCTCTGGAAATCCCGGTAAAATGGAATATCGCGGAGTTGATACCAAAACAAAAAAACAACTGTTTATTCAAGGGCCTTTTGAAGAGGGCACCAATAATATTGGTGAGTTTCTAGCCATTGTTCATGGGTTGGCGCTTCTTAAAAAAAAGAATAGCGACCGTATTATATACACCGACTCTAAAACAGCCATAAGTTGGATTAAAAAGAAAACATGCAATACTAAATTAGAACGAAACGAAAAAAACAAACCATTATTTGAGTTGGTAGATAGGGCTATAGAATGGTTAAAAAACAACACTTACAAAACCATTATTGTTAAATGGGAAACCAAAGCCTGGGGAGAAATTCCTGCAGATTTTGGGCGGAAATAAAAGCAAGAACTTTTGTTATGATACATTCCATAAAATATTCTTGGTATAGCATCTAAAAGACTTATATTTGCACAAAATTATCAATCCTTTTTATGGGAAAGTTAGTCATTGTGGGTACCGTAGCTTTTGATGCTATTGAAACACCTTTCGGTAAAACCGATAAAATTCTTGGTGGCGCAGCAACCTTTATAGGTCTTGCTGCTTCTCATTTTGAAGTAGATGCAGCAGCAGTTTCAATAGTTGGTGGCGATTTCCCGCAAGAATACCTAGATTTATTATCAGACAGACATATAGATATTTCGGGTATTGAAATTGTAAAAGAAGGCAAAACATTTTTTTGGAGTGGTCGTTACCATAACGATATGAATTCCAGAGACACTTTGGTTACAGAGCTTAATACCTTGGCAAATTTTAATCCAATTGTTCCTAATAACTATAAAGATGCTGAAGTGGTTATGCTTGGTAATTTACATCCGCTTATACAAGCTAGCGTATTGGACCAAATGACGGCTAAACCAAAACTTGTGGTTTTAGATACAATGAATTTTTGGATGGACTGTGCTTTAGATGATTTGCTTAATGTGATAAAATGTATTGATGTTATTACCATAAACGATGAAGAAGCAAGACAGCTTACTGGAGAATATTCTTTGGTAGTGGCAGCAAGAAAAATTCATGAGATGGGACCAAAATATGTGGTGATAAAAAAAGGCGAACATGGTGCTTTATTGTTTCATGATGATCATATATTTTATGCACCAGCATTACCCCTTGAAGAAGTTTTTGATCCAACAGGAGCCGGAGATACCTTTGCTGGAGGTTTTGCTGGATTTATTGCCAAAACTGGCGACACATCATTTGAAAACATGAAGAATGCAGTAATTTATGGTTCAACCTTAGCTTCCTTTTGTGTTGAAAAATTTGGAACCGAACGCATGCTAAATTTATCAAATAGTGAAATACATAAACGTTTGTTGCAATTTAAGCAACTAACACAATTTGAAATAGAATTAACATAAATAAACGCGCTCTAAAATAGAGTGCGTTTTTTAATTACAAAAATAATTTACCGTTACAGGGGAAACATTTATAATCTATGAGTGACGTTTTAAAACACGAATGTGGAATAGCCGTAATTAGGCTGCTAAAACCATTAGAATATTATAAAGAAAAATACGGAAGTGCCTTTTATGGTGTAAACAAAATGTATTTAATGATGGAAAAACAGCACAATCGTGGTCAAGACGGAGCTGGTTTTGCGAGCATCAAATTAAACACAAAGCCTGGTGAGCGCTATATAAGTAGAGTACGGTCTGTGGCACAACAACCCATTCAAGATATTTTTGCCCAAATTAACGATAGAGTAAATACCGAATTTAACCTTCATCCAGAATATAGCGATGATGTTGCAGCCCAAAAGAAGAATATACCTTATATAGGAGAGGTGCTTTTGGGACACGTACGCTATGGTACTTTTGGCAAAAACAGTGTAGAAAGTGTTCATCCATTTTTAAGGCAAAACAACTGGATGCACAGAAACTTAATTATGGCAGGCAACTTTAACATGACCAATGTTAAAGAGCTATTTCAAAATCTTATTGAACTGGGTCAACATCCAAAAGAGTATACCGATACCATTACCATTATGGAAAAAATTGGGCATTTTCTTGATGATGCCGTTAGTAAGATTTACAAGGATTTAAAAAAAGAAGGATACAATAAACGCGAAGCATCCCCGCTTATTGCTGAACGTTTAAACGTTGCCAAAATATTAAAGAGAGCTGCCAAAAACTGGGATGGTGGTTATGCTATGGCTGGCCTTATTGGACATGGCGATTCGTTTGTTTTAAGAGACCCTGCGGGTATACGCCCTGCCTATTATTATCAAGATGATGAAATTGTGGTAGTAGCTTCAGAGCGCCCCGTTATTCAAACTGTTTTCAATGTTAAGTTTGAAGATGTAAAAGAACTTGACCCAGGACATGCCATTATTACAAAAAAATCAGGCAAAGTATCTATCAAGCAAATATTAGAACCATTAGAAAGAAAAGCTTGTTCGTTTGAGCGCATTTATTTTTCCAGAGGAAGTGACGCTGAAATATACCAGGAACGAAAAATGCTAGGTAAGCTATTAATGCCCAAGGTTATGGAAGCCATTAATAATGATACAAAAAATACCGTATTCTCTTATATTCCAAATACTGCTGAAACGTCATTTTTTGGTATGGTAGAAACTGCTGAAAATGAATTGAATAAAACCAAAACCAAAACACTTTTAAATGGTAAACGAAATATTTCAGCAGAAAAAGTCACCGAAATTTTATCTGAAAGAATTCGTGTTGAAAAAATAGCTATTAAAGATGTTAAGCTTAGAACATTTATTACTGAAGATAGTAGTCGCGATGATTTAGTGGCACACGTTTACGATGTGACTTATGGTGTTATTAAACCTACCGATAACCTAGTGATTATAGACGATAGTATTGTTCGCGGTACCACACTAAAGAAAAGTATCTTAAAAATGCTAGATCGCTTAAACCCTAAGAAAATTATCGTGGTATCATCAGCGCCACAAATACGCTATCCCGATTGTTATGGTATTGATATGGCCAATCTTGAAAGTTTAGTGGCTTTTAGGGCTGCTTTAGAGTTGTTGAAAGAAAACAATCAGTACCATATTGTTGAAGAGGTTTATAAAAAATGTATAGACCAAACAGAATTGGAGGATAAAAACGTGAAAAATTTTGTTAAAGAACTCTATGATCCGTTTACTGATGAGCAAATTTCTGATAAAATATCAGAGTTATTAAGTCATGAAAGTATACAAGCTGAGGTAAAAATTATTTTTCAACCAGTTGAAAATTTACACAAAGCCTGCCCGAAAAATTTAGGCGATTGGTACTTTACAGGAAACTATCCAACAGTAGGAGGAAATAGAGTTGTAAATAGAGCTTTTATAAACTTTTACGAAGGCAATAACGAACGCGCCTATTAATTATCAAATTAATAATTTTCGCTATTAAAAATTTATAAAATGCACTTAATCTAAAATATGTGCCGTTTATCTAAAAATAAATAGAATATCTAAAAAAATATATATATATTTGCTTTTCCATAACATAAGTAGGTTAAGTTCATGGTAGATTTGGGGCAAAAGGTGGACACTAGTCCGCCTTTTTCATTTTATAAATTCACGTGAAAATGGGAATCTTTTTAACATTTATCTTAAAACAAAATTTATAGTTTAGAATGTTGACTTTAGATCACTAAAAAATCTTCTACAGATATAATGAGAATTTAGACCACTGGAATTATTTCGGTTCAAAAAAAAGAGAAAATAAATATCAGATGGTTAGTGGGATTTAATTGATCACCTTAAACAAGAAATTCACCTAATAAATAATGGACATGTATCAGAAGTTTTCAAAGAAAAAATTATGTGTGAATTAAAAAAAAATTGCGTACAAAGAAACTCAAGAGCATCTATTAGAAAACAGGAAGCTAAAATCAAATCCCTTGTTTAAAAGAATTTTTGGTTAAAGTAGAAACAAAAAAATCACAAAAAAGCAACCCAAATAGGTTGCTTTTTTATTTTCTATATTACTTTTCAGCTTACTTTGCTTCAGCGTAGCGTCTTTCAACTTCGTCCCAGTTAATCACATTAAAAAATGCATTGATATAATCTGGACGACGGTTTTGGTAATTTAAATAATAAGCGTGTTCCCAAACATCGATACCTAAAATAGGGGTTCCACCACAGCCAACTCCTGGCATTAAGGGATTATCTTGATTTGGTGTTGAGCAAATATCTACTTTGCCTCCTTTGTGAACGCATAACCAAGCCCAACCAGATCCAAAACGGGTTGCTGCAGCTTTAGCAAAAGCATCCATAAAACTATCTTTTGAGCCAAACGCAGCTTCAATAGCATCCTTTAACTCACCAGACAAATAACCTTTCCCCTCAGGATTCATAACCTCCCAAAATAATGAGTGGTTGTAAAATCCGCCTCCATTATTTCTAACAGCCATGTTGTTCATGTCTAAATTTGCAAGAATATCTTCAATTGATTTTTCTTCTAAGTCAGTGCCTGCAATGGCATTATTTAAGTTGTTTGTATATCCTTGATGGTGTTTAGTATGGTGTATTTCCATAGTTCTTGCATCTATATGAGGTTCTAAAGCATCATAAGCGTATCCTAATTTCGGTAATTCGAAAGCCATAATTTTTTGTTTTAAAATATTAATATTCAATTTCTATCAAATTTAAGCATTTACAGATAAAAAGACTTCAATTAAAAATAATTAATTGCTATCAACTCATTGATAGTTTTTATCTTGTATGCAAATTTAATTAAATGCAAACCACTTCGCCATTTTTAATTTACAATGCCTCTGCCGGTAGCGGAAAAACATACACGCTTGTAAAAGCATATTTGAAAATTTTATTGGCATCAAACAATCTGTTTGCCTTCAAGAATATTTTGGCCATTACCTTTACAAATAAAGCGGTTGCCGAAATGAAAAACCGCATTATTGAAACCTTGAAGCAATTTTCTGATGAGGCTATTTTGGAAAACCCCAACAGTATGTTTAATGATATTGCTGAAGAATTAAAAATTGAGCCTGAAAACCTTCAAGTAAAAGCCAAAAAATTACTGGATACCATTATTCATAACTATGCTGCTTTTGATATTTCAACCATTGATGGTTTTACCCATAAACTCATAAGGACTTTTGCCCATGATTTAAAATTGCCTTTAAATTTTGAAGTTGAACTGGATGAAAATACACTTTTGAATGAAGCTGTTGATAGTTTGATTGCAAAAGCTGGAACCGACAAAGAACTCACTAATGTGTTGGTGGATTTTGCCATTGAAAAGGCTGATGATGATAAAAGTTGGGATGTATCCTTCGATTTTAATAAAATAGCCAAATTGTTGGTTAATGAAAATGATGTTCCTTTTATTGAAAAACTAAAAAATAAAACTCTAGACGATTTTAAGGCTTTAAAAAATCAATTAAAAAAAGATATTATAACTACTGAAAATGCCATTGTTGAAAAAGCGAAACATATTTTAACGCTAATTGAAGAAGCCGGTTTGCAGTTTGATGATTTTTCTGGAAGTTATTTACCAAAACATTTTCAAAAGCTCGCAACTAAAAATTTTGATGTGAATTTTAATGCCAAATGGCAAGAGGATATAGAATCTAAAACTTTATACCCAAAACGTGTTACAGACGATATCGCTTCCGTTGTAGACCAAATTCAACCAGAAATAACCATAGCTTTTAATGACACTAAACGGACTGCTTTCACCCTTAAATTTTTAAATAATTTTTATAAAAATATCACACCCCTTTCGGTTTTAAATGCCATTAGCAGAGAGCTAGACATGCTAAAAGAAGAACAGAATAAAATGCTTATTTCAGAATTCAATGCCATTATCAGTAACGAAATAAAAGCACAACCTACACCTTTTATTTATGAACGTTTAGGCGAAAAATTCAACCATTATTTTATTGATGAGTTTCAAGACACATCAGTTATGCAATGGGAGAATTTAACCCCCTTACTAGGCAATTCGCTTGCAACCGAAACGGGAAGCACCTTGTTGGTTGGCGACGCTAAACAAGCTATTTACCGCTGGCGAGGGGGAAAAGCAGAACAATTTATAAACCTGTTTAACAAAACCAATAAGCCTTTTCCTTTCGTAGAACAGCATGTGGAAAACTTACCTGAAAACTACCGTAGCTTTAAGGAAGTTGTTGACTTTAACAATGGGTTTTTTAAGTTTTTGTCAAATACTGTCTTTAATAATGATGCTTACGCAAATCTTTATGAAAATACGAATCAAAATATCACAAAAGTGCAAGAGGGTTATGTAGAACTATCTTTTTTAGATATTGAAAAAGATGATGATAGAGATACCTCTTTTGCTGAAAATGTTTTAAAAACCATTAATCGCTGTGTTGAAAACGGTTTTGAACAACAAGATATTTGTGTTTTGGTTAGAAAGAAAAAAGAGGAAAAAGCATTGGCCAGATTTTTGGCTTCCCAAAACGACATAAATATTATTTCGGCCGACGGCTTACTGTTAACCAATTCAACAAAAGTTTGCTTTGTAAACAACTTACTTTCGTTATTGATTAAGCCCAAAAACAACGAATTAAAAATTTCTGTTTTAAATTTTTTGGCTCTACTTTTTAATATTGAAGACAAGCA
Organism: Tamlana sp.; assembly: GCA_049451635.1. Classification (GTDB taxonomy): domain Bacteria; phylum Bacteroidota; class Bacteroidia; order Flavobacteriales; family Flavobacteriaceae; genus JBMTVT01. The sequence continues at coordinate 48,246 of JBMTVT010000002.1, forward strand.
TACCTTTTTTAGCTCATGCTTAAATTTACCACTATCAAAGCTGCTTAAAAGTTTTGAAGCTCATAACGTTTTTATAAACAATGAAAGGTTATTGCGTTTGCCGCTTTATGATTTGGCAGAAACCATTGTAAGGGAATTTCACTTAGTTGATAATTCTGATGCTTACATACAATTTTATCTAGATGTTGTTTTAGATTTTTCACAAAAAAAAGGCTCTGATGTTTCAGGTTTCTTAGAGTATTTTGATAAGAAAAAAGATAGTTTGAGTATTGTTTCTGCCGAGGGGCAAAATGCCATTCAAATCATGACCATCCATAAGTCTAAAGGTTTAGAATTTCCGGTTGTTATTTTCCCATATGCCGATTTAAATGTGTATGAAGACATAGACCCAAAAGAATGGTTTAAAATTAACCCAGAACAATATCGTGGTTTTTCTTATGCACTTTTAAACTATAATAAAGATTTTGGACATTTTGGCGAAGAGGGGTTGAACATTTTTAACAAACACCAATCTGAATTGGAATTGGACAGTATTAACCTATTATATGTAACTCTAACTCGGGCTGTTGAGCAGCTATTTATTATTTCTAAAAATGATATTTCTGCAAAAGGAGAGGCCAACACAAAGCTTTATTCAGGCTTGTTAATAAATTATTTACAGCACTTAGGTGTATGGAACGATTCGGAAACAACCTATTGTTTTGGATCAGAAAAAAGGACAAAGCAACCTGAAGTCCCTTCAAAAGAAACCACAATAACAAACCAGTTTATTTCAACTTCAAAAGAAACACATAATATAAGAGTCGTCACAAAATCTGGATTGCTATGGGACACCAATCAACAAAACGCTGTTGAAAAAGGAAATCTCTTGCACGATATTATGTCTAAGATACTTACCGTCAATGATGTTGATTTTGTTTTTGGTGATTTTATAAGTGCATCGTTAATCAATCTTGAACAAGCTTCAACCCTAAAACCACTGGTTTTTAATATTGTAAACCACCCAAAGCTAAAAGATTATTACACTTCAGCTTACACTATATACAACGAACGGGATATCATCTCTAAAAACGAAACCATTTTGAGACCCGATAGAATTGCTGTTAACACTGAAAATGAAGCGATTATAATAGATTACAAAACTGGTAATGAAGACAAAAAGCACGAACAACAATTGCAATTATATCAAGATATTTTAGCTGAAATGAATATAAAAGTGAAAAAGAAAATTCTTGTTTATACCAATGATGCCATTAAGGTTAAAGATGTTTAAATTTGTATAAAATTTAAAATTATGTATGGGAAACTGCAAGATTATTTAAAAAATGAAATTCAAGACATAAAAAATAATGGACTTTACAAAGAAGAGCGAATCATTACATCGTCTCAAGGCGCAGAAATAACCCTTAACACTGGAGAAAAAGTTTTAAATTTTTGTGCTAATAATTATTTAGGTCTTTCATCGCACCCAGAAGTTATTCAAGCAGCCAAAGACACAATGGATACACATGGCTTTGGAATGAGTTCTGTGCGCTTTATTTGTGGTACGCAAGATATCCATAAAGAACTTGAGCAAAAAATAGCCAATTTTTACCAAACTGAAGACACCATATTATATGCTGCCGCTTTTGATGCAAATGGCGGGGTTTTTGAGCCATTGCTAGGAAAAGAAGATGCAATTATTTCAGACTCGCTAAATCATGCCTCTATTATAGATGGAGTGCGTTTGTGTAAAGCAGCTCGATACAGATATGAAAACAGTAATATGGCAGATTTGGAAAAACAACTAATTGCTGCCAATGAAAACGGCGCACGTTTTAAAATAATAGTAACCGATGGTGTATTTTCAATGGATGGCTTAGTAGCGCCTTTAGATAAAATTTGTAATTTAGCTGAGAAATATGATGCTTTAGTAATGATTGACGAATGTCATGCTGCTGGTTTTATAGGAAAAACAGGTCGAGGAACACTTGAAGAAAAAAACGTTATGGGCAGAGTAGACATTATCACTGGAACTTTAGGCAAAGCCCTAGGCGGCGCCATGGGTGGTTACACTACCGGAAAAAAGGAAATTATTGATATGCTTCGTCAACGCTCAAGACCATATTTGTTTTCTAACTCTTTGGCGCCGGCAATTGTTGGGGCGTCCATCAAGGTTTTTGAAATGCTTTCAAGCAATACCCAATTACGAGACACCCTTGAATGGAACACCAATTATTTTAAAAAAGGCATGAAAGAAGCAGGTTTTGATATAATTGATGGAGATTCTGCCATTGTGCCCGTTATGTTGTATGATGCAAAACTCTCACAAACTATGGCAAATATGCTTTTAGAAGAGGGAATTTATGTGATAGGGTTCTTTTTCCCTGTAGTTCCAAAAGATAAAGCAAGAATACGAGTACAATTATCCGCAGCACACACAAAATCACATTTAGATAAGGCCATAAATGCCTTTATTAAGGTTGGGAAAGCAATAAATATTATCTAAATTCATTCTGAAAATAGTGATGAATAAACCATTTGTTGTATTTTTTTATATATTTGTCTTTATTAATAACATTTAACAACTTACTTTTGTTTACAATTAACACTTAAAATTAAACTTTTGAATATGAAAAATCTTAGCAGATTATTATTCGCTATGTTGCTTGTATTTGGTTATAGCAACGTAAATGCGCAAGACCAAAACAATCCTTGGCAAATTACCATTGGAGTAAACGCAGTTGATGCTTATCCATCTGGTGATGGCATTCCATTTAGTGAAACCATTTTTAATAAATTTGTTGACACTGATAATTACAACATTTTACCTTCTTTGTCAACTATCTCAGTTTCTAAATATATAAATGATGGATTCTCATTTGGTGTAACAGGTTCATTAAATAAAATAGAAAAATGGGGTGAAGTACCTGGGACTTCAGATGCTATAACTGTTGATGAATTATCTTACTATGGTATTGATGGTACTATTAAATATAATTTCCTATCAGGTACAACTATCGATCCTTATTTAGGTGTTGGTGGTGGTTACACTTGGATTGATGAAGTAGGCGCTGGTACTCTAAACGGAACTTTAGGCTTAAACATTTGGTTAAATGAGACTGTTGGTTTAACAGTACAAACTGCTTACAAACACGCTTTTGAAGATTATTTACAAACACATTTCCAACATACAGCTGGTATCTCAATTAAATTTGGTGGGACTGATACTGATGGAGATGGTATTTATGACAAATATGATGCTTGTCCTGAAGTCGCTGGTTTAGCGGCTTTCAATGGTTGCCCAGATACTGATGGTGATGGTATTGAAGATTCTAAAGATGACTGTCCAAATGAAGCTGGTTTAGCTGAAATGAATGGTTGCCCAGATACTGATGGCGATGGTGTAGCTGATAAAGATGATAATTGCCCCACAGTTGCTGGTTTAGCGGCTTTAGCAGGTTGTCCTGATGCTGACGGTGACGGTGTAACCGATGCTGATGATGCTTGTCCAGAAACTGCTGGTCCTGCAGCAAATAAAGGTTGCCCATGGCCAGATACTGATGGTGATGGCGTATTAGACAAAGATGATAAGTGTCCAGATGTTAAAGGAACTGTTGCTAACAATGGTTGTCCAGAAGCATCTGACGAAGTTCAAAAAATACTTAACGAGTATGCAAAAACTATCTTGTTTGATACTGGTAAATCGACTATTAAAACTCAGTCTGCAAAAGTTTTATCTGATATTATAGCTATCCTTAAAGAATACCCAACTTCTAAATTTACTTTAGAGGGTCACACTGATAGTGTTGGCAGCGAAAAACTTAACCAATCATTATCTGAAGCTAGAGCGCTTTCAGTTAAAGATTACTTAGTTAAAAACGGTATTGATGAATTCAGACTTTCAACTGAAGGTTTTGGTGAATCTAAACCAATCGACTCTAACAAAACTAGAGCTGGTAGAGCAAACAACAGACGCGTAGAAATTAACTTAGCTAAATAATTCGGAGCAATTAATTCTTAAAATAAGTTTACAAAAAACGCTTCGGATATCCGAAGCGTTTTTTATTTTTATACAATGACAACTTTTATTTTTGATGTTCTTAAAGATTTAAAAAATAACCATGTAAATCTTTCCGAAATTACTTTTGTTCTCCCAAGTAAAAGAGCCGGTTTATTTTTAAAACATCAATTACCTAAAGTTATAGATGAAACCATTTTTTCTCCAAAAATTGTCAGTATTGAAGAGTTTGTGGAAGATTTATCTCAATTAAAAACCATTTCAAACACTGAACTTCTTTTTGAATTTTATTCTACTTACCTTGATTTAACAGAAGAAAACAATAGGGATTCTTTCGAGTCGTTTTCAAAATGGGCGCAAATATTGCTTCAAGATTTTAATGAGGTTGATAGATATTTAATCCCTCAAGAAAAGATTTTTAGTTACTTAAGCGCTATAAGAGAAATTGAAAGTAATCACTGGTCTATTGATGAAAACCAAACAGATTTTATAAAAAACTATTTATCCTTTTGGAGTAAACTTTACGCATATTATACCCATTTTAGAAGGCAGCTATTAGGTAAAAATAGTGGTTATCAGGGTTTGATTTACAGAGAAGCCGTTGAAAACATAGAATCTTATATTGAAAATAATACGGAAAAGCAGCATATATTCTTGGGGTTTAACGCTTTAAACACTGCGGAAGAAATAATTATTCAAGAATTGCTTCAAAATGGTCTAGCTAGGATATATTGGGATATTGATACTGTTTTTTTAAATAATCCTATACATGATGCAGCATTGTTTACCCGGAAACATAAAACCCAATGGCCTTATTTTAAGAAAAATCCTTTCAATTGGGTAACGAATAATTATTCAAAAGAAAAAAACATATCTATTTACGGGGTTCCAAAAAGTGTAGGGCAAGTGAAATATGTTGGTGAGCTTTTAAACACTTTACAAAAAACGAACAGTTCTCTTGAAAGCACAGCGGTTATTTTGGGGGACGAAAATTTATTGATTCCTATTCTTAATTCGCTTCCAACATCCATTGGTGCACTTAATATTACCATGGGGTTCCCTTTAAAGTCTATTCCACTGGCATCCCTTTTTGAAGGCTTATTCCGCGTTCATAAAACAACATCAAATGCCTTTTATTATAAAGATATTATTAACATCATATCCCATCAATTTATAAGGCCTTTGTTTATGGTTGAAGGTATTGATTTTGCTTCAAAAATTATTGAAACCATCATTACCAATAACTTGGTTTATTTAAACAAAACCCGGTTAGTTGAAATTTCAAACAACAAACTAACTAATACGTTAGATCTACTGTTTTCAAATTGGAATAATTCAATTGAAGATATACTTAATAATTGCTCACAATTAATATTGGCCATTAAAGGTTATTTAGATAATAAAAAGGCTTCAAATTTACTGGCCTTAGAATATGTATTCCGATTTAATGAATTATTTAATGAGATTAAAAGATTAAACTCTAGCTATAAACACATAAAAAATATTTCAACATTGCACAGTGTTTATAAAGAGTTATTAAGTAATAATACTTTAGATTTTCAAGGCGAACCTTTACAGGGTTTACAAATAATGGGAATGCTTGAGTCTAGGGTGTTAGATTTTGAAACTATCATTATTACATCTGTAAATGAAGGTATCCTCCCTTCGGGTAAAAGTAATAATTCGTTTATTCCTTTTGATGTAAAGTTGGAAAATCAATTGCCCACCTACAAAGAAAAAGATGCGGTTTATACCTATCATTTTTATCGCTTGCTCCAACGCGCTAAAAACATCCATATTCTTTATAATACAGAAGCTGATGTACTGACTGGTGGTGAAAAAAGTAGATTTATCACGCAATTAGAATTAGAAAAAAAACATACCATAAATCATCAAATTATCACTCCTTTAGTTCCAATTATTAAACCAAATTTAAATGTAATTAAGAAAACCCAAACGTTACAAAAGCAAATTATTGAACTTGCTAAGGCTGGTTTTTCTCCGTCATCTTTAACCAATTACATAAGAAATCCCATTGATTTTTATAACCAAAGCATTTTAAAAATTAAAGAACACGATGATGTAGAAGAAACTGTTGCTGCTAATACACTAGGAACCGTTGTGCACAATACGTTAGAAGATCTCTATAAGCCTTTGATTGGTGAAAACTTAACCGTTGAAACTATTAAAAACCTAAAATCAAAAATTGATGAAAAGGTAACTTATTATTTTAAAAATGAATATAAGGAAGGAGATATTACCAAAGGCAAAAACTTAATAATTTATGAAATAGCAAAACGCTACGTTTCTAATTTTTTAGATTTAGAAATAAGTGATTTAAAAGCGGGAAATATCATAAAAATTATTGCCATTGAAGCAAGTAACGATGTTTTAATAGATATTTCTGAACTTGATTTTCCTGTAAGACTAAGAGGAAAAGTAGACAGGGTAGACGAGTATAACGGAATAACTCGAATAATTGACTATAAAACTGGAAGTGTACAACAAAATCAAGTTGAAATTGTTGATTGGGAAGATTTAAACACCGATTACAAAAAGCATAGCAAAAGTATACAGGTGCTTTCTTACGCATTAATGATGGCACAATCAAAAACAATACACCTTCCTGTTGAGGCAGGCATTATTTCATTTAAAAATTTAAGTTCCGGGTTTTTAAAATTTACAAAAAAAGATAAAGCAGGTAGCTATGCCAAAAAAGATACGCTTATAACCAATGAAACAATCTCTACTTTTGGTGTTCAATTAAAAAACCTCATCATAGAAATTTGTAATCCTGATATTGATTTTACTGAAAAAGAAGTTTGAAAATGAAAATCATCAAAAATATAATTATTGAAGGCAAACACAGTAGGCCCATACTTATTGATGCATTTAATGTTGAAAACAATATACCAAAACCCATTATTGTATTTTGCCATGGTTATAAAGGTTTTAAAGATTGGGGTGCTTGGAATTTGATGGCTGACGCATTTGCTGAAGTTGGTTTTTATTTTGTAAAATTTAATTTCTCCCACAACGGAGGGACTGTTGAACATCCTCTAGACTTTCCTGATTTAGAGGCTTTTGGAAACAATAACTACACTAAAGAGTTGGACGATTTAGAAACAGTAATAGACTGGCTATGTTCAAATACTGAAATAAAAAATGAAGCGGATACCAATAATATAAATTTAATTGGCCATAGTAGGGCTGGCGGTATTGTAGCCATAAAAGCAGAAGAAGATTCCCGTATAAAAAAAGTAATAAGTCTAGCAGGTGTTTGTGATTTTCGCAAAAGAACCTCAACAAAAGGTGATTTAGAACAATGGGAAAAGGATGGTGTAAAATATGTTTTAAACGGACGAACAAAACAACTAATGCCTCATTATTATCAATTTTATGAGAATTTTATTGAAAATGAAAATAGGCTAACCATAAAACGAGCGGTTTCAAATTTAAAAATACCCTTTTTAATTATTCATGGAAATAATGACTCAAGTGTTTTAATTGATGAAGCGCACAGTCTTCACAAATGGAATAAAAACAGTATATTGAAAATTATTGAAGGCTCAGACCATGTTTTTGGAACTAACCATCCTTGGGAAAAAGACTATTTACCAATTCATTTGAAACAAATCACCGATTATATAATTTCCTTTTTAAAATAAAAAAGACCCCTTAACAGGGGCCTCTCTCAATTAAGTGGAGAAGATCGGGCTCGAACCGACGACCTCTTGACTGCCAGTCAAGCGCTCTAGCCAACTGAGCTACATCCCCGTAATTGTATGCAAATGTAAACAAATATTTTTTGGAGTAATCCTAAATTTCAATATTCTTCCAGCGCAAGCTATTTTTATAATTACCTCTTTAAGTATTTTAATTATTATTGGTACGTACCCTTTTGCAAAATCTATTTTTAAGCTTTATAATGCGCGCTTTTAAATATTGTTTTGGATATCATTTTCGTTTACGTAATTGAAGACATTCTAATCCCTATGAACATAAAAGGAGCTGCCTATGCTAGTGTTGTTTCGCAACTCATTATGGGTTTACTTTCAGCATTTTACTTATTAAAAAAAACAAGTATTCCTTTAAAACTCAGTTTGCCGCTCAACAAAGAAATCAACCGTTTTATTTTAATGATTTTTAATCTTTTTATAAGAACCATTGCTTTAAATGTAACACTGTATTTTGCCAGTTCTTTTGCTACACGTTATGGCGCAAAATACATTGCAGCTTATACTATTGCTATTAATTTATGGTTTTTAGGTGCGTTTATTATTGATGGTTATGCAAGCGCAGGCAATATTTTGTCTGGTAAATTATTGGGAGGAAAAGAATACAGCACCTTAATTTCGCTTAGTAACAAGCTTAGGTAAAATGAAATACCTCAGAAATATTTTATTGTTTTATACCTTTCTTGTATTTGTGCCTGTTTTGTTTTGGCTAGATTATTTAGATTATAAACTCTATGCCATTTTTATTGCGCTTACTATATGGATCGCTTCAAGGGGACTTCTCCTAATCATAAAATTTAGACAAATTTTTATGCCACTTGCTAAAAAACAGTAACTTTAATCTATCTTTTAAATTTAACACCATGGGAAATAGATTGTTTCTTATTCTGGCTATCGTTTTAATAATTATCTATTTTTACAATAGAAATAGAAGACGCTAATTTATCGGGTTTTTAACCAACCCGTAATGCTTAACCGCTCAGTATTTACTAGTTTTACTTCGTGCTCAATAATTTGGCTTTCAAAAATAACTACTCTACCTGGTAAAGGGTATATTGTTTTTTCTTCATGTTTCAAATACAGCACCAATTCTCCACCATTTTCTGGCAACCAGCCTTCTTCGTTTAAATAACAAACAAACGACAATTTACGTCTGTCATCATTTTGAAATGTATCGATATGCTTTTTGTAAAAGGTCCCTTTTGGGTAAATAGCATAATGAAATTCCTTATGTGAAATCCCTAAAAAACAGGTTCTATTAAGGTAGCTTGCTAGGTTGTTGATTTTATTAAAAAACAATTTTTCACTCTTATTGCCATTTACTTCATCTATCCACAAAATCAAATCGCCTCTAATGGATCTTACAATCGTTTCATTCAATTTATTGCCAATAGCTGCCTTTTTAAAACCATCTTCCCCGTGTCTTTGCAAAAGCGATGCTCTTAATAAATCAACCTCTTCAGCAGAAAAAAAATCGTCCGTTATGCTAAATCGTTGTCTAGCTATATCCGAAATGATGTTTTCGTATAGCGGATTTTCTTCAAAATCAATAGCCTCAAATAGATGACCCATAAGTTTAAATAATAAACCATCTATCTATTGTAGATAAAAGTGCGCAAATGTAATCTAAAAATGTTTTCGTTAAACAAAATGAATATCTTTGTAATCTAAATTTTCATTTCATGAGCTATCACATTCGCATTACAAAACAATTCTCTTTTGAAACAGGTCATGCCCTTTATGGTTATGATGGAAAATGTAGAAATGTTCATGGGCATAGTTACAAACTCTCTGTAACCGTTATAGGCAAGCCTATTACAGATAAAGACCACGTTAAATTTGGCATGGTTATCGATTTTGGCGACTTAAAAAAAATAGTGAAAGAAGAAATCGTTAATGTATTCGACCACGCTACCGTTTTTAACAAAAACACACCGCATGTTGAACTTGCCAAAGAACTGGGAGACCGCGGACACAATGTGTTGCTTGTAGATTATCAACCAACTAGCGAAATGATGGTGATAGATTTTGCAAAAAAAATAAAAAAGCGTTTGCCAAGTCATATTACGCTACACTCGTTAAAACTACAAGAAACCGAAAGCTCATTTGCCGAATGGTTTGCCTACGACAATATTTAGGGCGTTACCCCAAAACACGTTTGGGGTCGTGCTTTTCGCGCTACACGGTAGCTTGCTGCAATCACTAACGCAAAAAAGAGATTCCTGCGTTCGCAGGAATTATTTATATTTACAACATGCAAATACCAAAAGGCAAGAACATATATTTCGCTTCCGATAACCACTTGGGAGCTCCAACTCAAGAAGCTTCCCGCCCTCGCGAAAAAAAATTTGTAGCTTGGTTAGATGCCATAAAACACGATGCCGCTGCCATTTTCCTTTTGGGAGATCTGTTTGATTTTTGGTTTGAATATAGTAAAGTTGTTCCCAAAGGCTTTACACGTACCTTAGGGAAACTAGCCGAAATTAGCGATTCTGGAATTCCTATCTATTACTTTGTGGGCAACCACGATTTATGGATGCATGGCTATTTTGAAGAAGAACTTAATATACCCGTTTACCACAAACCAAAAGAATTTACCTTTAACAATAAAACCTTTTTTATAGGTCATGGCGATGGTTTGGGCCCTTACGATAAAGGCTATAAACGCATGAAAAAAGTGTTTACCAACCCCCTTTTTAAATGGCTGTTTAAGTGGGCGCACCCTGATATTGGTATGCGTATTGCTCAATATTTATCGGTTAAAAACAAATTGATTTCTGGTGATGATGATGCTACCTTTTTAGGGGAAGAGAACGAATGGTTGGTACAGTATTCCAAAGAAAAATTAAAAGACAAACACCGCGATTATTTTGTGTTTGGACATAGGCACTTACCTTTAAATATTGACCTCAAAGAAACCTCAAAATATATCAATTTGGGCGATTGGATAACCTATTATACCTACGGTGTTTTTGATGGAGATACTTTCCAGTTGAAAGAATACAAATCTTAATCTTTTTCGTGATCTTCTAAATCCTTAGTTAAATCTAATTTTCTAAAAGATGGCGACACCAATCCTGTGGTTATAACAGTAATTAATGTCATTGTGCCTCCAAAAACTACAGCCGTTACTGTTCCCATTAATTTTGCGGTCAAGCCACTTTCAAAAGCACCCAACTCATTTGAAGACCCTACAAACATGGAGTTTACTGATGATACGCGTCCACGCATATGGTCGGGCGTTTTAATTTGTAAAATGGTTTGACGTATCACCATGGAAACGCCATCTGTTACGCCACTGAAAAATAGCGCAAGAAGTGAAATCCAAAACACTGATGACAATCCAAAAACAATAATACATATCCCAAAACCAAATACAGCAACTAATAATTTCATCCCTGCATTTTTACTTATGGGTATGTAAGCGGTAACCAACATAGTAATAAAAGCGCCAACTGCTGGTGCCGCTCTTAAAACACCAAAACCTTCACTTCCTACTTCTAGAATATCTTGAGCAAACACGGGTAAAAGGGCAATAGCACCGCCAAATAAAACAGCTATCATATCCAAGGTCATGGCGCCCAAAATAGCTTTCGTTTTAAAAACAAAACGCACACCTTCCTTTAAACTTTCAATAACAGGTTCGCCAATTTTTGGATTTAAAATAGGCTTTCTTTTTATCTGTAATAAAATAAATAGCGACAACAATACGAGCCCAAATACAATACAAAGTGACCAATGAACCCCGATCAATCCTATTGAAAAACCACCAAATGCGGGTCCTAAAACACTTGCCATTTGCCATGTAGAACTGTTCCAAGTAGCAGCATTGGGGTATATCTTTTTAGGGACAATAAGCGCTACCAATGAAAAAATGGCGGGACCAAAAAAGGAGCGTAAAAACCCTCCAAAAAACACAAGCGCATATATGGAATATAAAATAGTTTGGGTGGACCAATCACCAACAACGGCATCCCAAGTCAATAAAAACAGCCCTAAACTTATTAATGAAAAAGCAGCAATGCATGTTGCTAGAAGATTTCGTTTTTCTTTTTGATCGACTATATGACCCGCAAACAACGCCATGGTAAAGGCCGGTATAATTTCCATTAAACCAATAAACCCAAGTGACAATGGGTCTTTTGTTATGCTATACACTTGCCACTCAATAACAATAAATTGCATGGCCCAACCAAAAACCAACACAAAACGAACCAATAAAAAGATGTTGAATTCCTTTATTCGCAATGCTGCATAGGGATCTTTTTGAGCCATGGCTTATGCTTTTATATCTCTTAATTTAAGCTGTAAACTCACGTTACCCTGCCATTCATTTTCATCTATTGAATATACCGCTTTAAAAGGTTTTCCTTTGGAAATGATATCAAATTTATCGCCCATACTAAACCCAATACCTACAAATTTGCCATTTGAATTTGGTTGCGTTGCTGTTAATCGTAAATGTGTTTTATCGCCTCCAACACACTTTCCATAGCCTGTATCTATTAAATTTTCGGTCATAAAAACGGGCGTCATATTACTTGGTCCGTAAGGTGCGAACTGTTTTAAAATTCTGTAAAATTTAGGAGTAATATCATCTAAATTGATTTTACAATCAATTTTAATTTCAGGAATTAAGAGGTTTCTATCTATGGTTTTTGAAACTTCATCTTCAAAAGCTTGTTTAAAAGCTTCGTAATTTTCTTCTTTTAATGTTAAACCTGCAGCGTATTTATGGCCTCCAAATTGTTCAATATGCTCGCTACAAGCTTCCAAGGCATTGTAAATATCAAAATCTCTAACAGAACGCGCCGATGCTGCTAAAAATTCGCCGCTTTTTGTAAAAACCAAGGTTGGCCTATAATAGGTTTCGGTTAGTCTAGAAGCCACAATACCAATAACGCCTTTATGCCAGTCTTCATGGTAAACAACAGTAGTAAGGCGGTTGTGTTCTTTTTGTTCTTCAATTTGCTTGAGAGCTTCTTCGGTAATTTGTTTGTCGGTTTCACGTCTTTCAAGGTTATAATCGTTTATTTCAGCTGCATATTTTTTAGCCAAATCTTCTTCTTCTTCCGCTAACAAAGCAACGGCATAATTGCCATGTTCCATGCGCCCTGCGGCATTTATACGAGGTGCTACAACAAAAACCACATCAGTAATGGTAAGTTCGGTTTTTTCAACTTGATCTAAAATGGCTTTTATTCCTGGTCTTGGGTTAGTGTTTATAACTTGCAGCCCAAAATATGCCAAAACCCTATTTTCTCCATCAATTGGTACTATATCTGCGCCTATCGCAGTTGCTACCAAGTCAAGATACTCCGCTAAATCATCAGCTGTTTCTCCATTTTTTGAGGCCAATGCCTGAATCAATTTAAAACCAACGCCACAACCACAAAGTTCTTTATATGGGTATGGGCAATCTTCTCTTTTTGGGTCTAAAACCGCAACAGCGTCTGGGATATTTTCAGAAGGTCTATGGTGATCGCAAATAATAAAATCAATCCCCAGTTTTTTGGCATGCTCAATTTTATCAACCGATTTGATGCCGCAATCAAGTGCTATAATAAGTGAAAAATCATTTTCTAAAGCAAAATTGATGCCTTTGTATGATATACCGTAACCTTCATCATATCGGTTAGGGATATAGGTATATACCAAATTGTGTTTTGTTTTTAAATATGTAAACATTAGAGCAACTGCTGTTGTTCCATCTACATCATAATCGCCATAAACCAGAATGTTTTCTTTACTTGCGATTGCTTTTTCAATTCTGGCAACCGCTTTGTCCATATCTTTCATAAGAAATGGATCATGTAAATCGTCTAAACTAGGTCTAAAAAACGTTTTGGCATCCTCAAAAGTTTCGATACCGCGCTGCACCAACAAGGTTGCTATATTAGCATCAATATCTAAAGCCTTTTGCAAGGTTTCGATTTTTTCGTTTTGAGGTTTGGGTTTTAATGTCCAGCGCATAATCCCTTTTATTCACCTAATGGGAACTTAATTTAAATTTTATGAAAATGGGTTTTTACTTCAATATCTGAAAACTGACGGAACATTTCCATAACTCCACAGTATTTGGTAACCGATAAATCAACTGCCTTTTGAAGCCTTTTTTCATTCAGTTCATTTCCAAAAAAATGAAAATGCATCAATACTTTATCATAATATTTAGGATGTTCTTCAGTTAAATTAGCCTCAATTTCAATTTTAAAAGTATCCAACTCTAACTTCATTTTTTTAATTATTGCCGCAACATCCAATCCTGAACACCCTGCCAAACTGGATAACATTAAAGCTTTTGGGCGATAGCCTTCTCCTTTGCCACCGCTATCTGGTCCTGCCTCAATAAATAAATTATGCCCCGATGGATTGGTACTTTCAAACTTCATGTCTCCCAACCACGTTGTGGTAATATGATCTGCCATTATTATGAATTATTTTTTGTTTATTGTGGTAAAATTATTTTAAAAACCGGAAACAAGTAACATCTTAAACTATTATTTAAAATTCATATTAATAATTATGGATGTTTCTTGTAGATACCAAAAATACTACTTAAAAAATTAATTATGCCTTTAGTAACACCATTATCTGCTGACCACGATTTAGAAACCAAAGAACTCGCCACGTTCTTCAATGAAACCCTAGGGTTTTGTCCAAATTCGGTTTTAACCATGCAACGTCGCCCTGCTATAAGCAAAGCATTTATTAATTTAAATAAAGCTGTAATGGCAAATGAAGGACGTGTAACATCGGTTTTAAAACGCATGATTGCCTGGGTAAGTAGTAACGCTACAGGTTGCCGTTATTGTCAAGCACATGCCATTCGTGCCGCGGAGCGCTATGACGCTGAACAAGAACAGTTGGACAATATTTGGGAATACCGAACACACCCTGCTTTTAGTGAAGCCGAACGTGCCGCTTTAGATTTTAGTTTGGCTGCAAGCCAAGTACCAAATTCGGTTGATGACGCTATTAAAAATCGTTTATATGAATATTGGGATGAAGGTGAAATTGTAGAAATGTTGGGGGTGATTTCATTGTTTGGGTATTTAAATCGTTGGAATGATAGTATGGGAACTTCTATTGAAGATGGCGCAGTTGAAAGTGGTGAAAAATATTTGGGAAAACATGGTTGGGAGAAAGGGAAGCATTTATAAAAAATTAATTATTTATGAAATTAATTAAAAATCATTTGTTAATTACTATTACCCGTTGTGCATTTTAAATAATGCTGATTTTAATATTGTTAATGTTTCTGCCAA
>JBMTVT010000003.1:0-54962 GCA_049451635.1 Tamlana sp.
TTCGTAATTTCCATTTAAGTTGTTCATCGTTAATGCTTTATCGATAAAACAATTTCCTGATTATCAGTAAGATGAAAACTTTTTTATTTTAAATCATAATGCACAACGGGTAAGGAAATAAAAATATTGATGAAATAAAAAAATTAACCTAAAGGAAAACCCTAAAGAAGCTTTAAAATATAGAGCTTTTTTTGGTGCTTTTTAAATCACATAACTACTTCTTCCCACTAACACAAATTACAATCTCGCCTTTTGGTGGTTTGTTAGTGTAATGGTCTAAAACTTCTTTGGCTGTTCCACGAACAGTTTCTTCGTATAGTTTGGTCAATTCTCTAGAAACCGAAACTTCCCTGTCTTCACCCAAATACTCGCAAAAATTAGTGAGTGTTTTTATTAATTTATGTGGGCTTTCATAAAAAATCATCGTTCTGGTTTCTTCAGCAAGTGCCAATAATCTGGTTTGTCTCCCTTTTTTTACAGGCAAAAAGCCTTCAAAAACAAATTTGTCGTTGGGCAAACCACTATTCACTAAAGCTGGTACAAAAGCAGTAGCACCTGGTAAACAATCTACTTCAATATGGTTTTCAATACAAGCACGTGTTAATAAAAACCCAGGGTCTGAAATGGCTGGTGTTCCGGCATCGCTTATTAAGGCTACCGTTATACCGTTTTTTATTTTTTGAATAATGTTTTCAACCGTTTTATGCTCATTGTGCATATGGTGCGATTGCATATGGGTTGCAATTTCAAAATGTTTTAAAAGTTTCCCTGATGTTCGGGTGTCTTCGGCTAGTATTAAATCGACGTCTTTTAAAACTTCAACAGCCCTAAAAGTCATGTCTTTTAAATTACCTATCGGTGTTGGTACAATGTAGAGTTTGCTCATGTGTTAGCGATTGGAGTGGAAATCCTTTTGCTTTTGCAAAAGATTGTAATGGAAAGCGCGACCACGCCTTTGGCGTGGGAACAGCCAAATGTTAACTGAATTTGGTTTCTATAATTTCTAAAAAGCGCTCTTCAAATTCTTGTTTGCCTACCCAATTGTTGTAATCTGATTTTACCATAGTGTCTATAAATCGTTTAGCATCATTAAAGTTGTAAATGGTGTTAAGTTGCGATATCACCCTGTCATAATCTTCAGCTTTTCCATTAAACAAATGTTTTATAAATGCAATTTTATCGTTTAGCCCTATGTTAAGGCTTTTGGTCTTTAATTTATCATTCAATGATTTTTTGCCATTTGAAGCACCGTTTTTTATAACTGGCTCAAAAATTGGTGTTTCTTTAAAATCTTCTGTCAGTTCCTCAAAATCAATTTTGTGATATTTTCTTGTTGAGATGGTTTCGGCCTTATCGGGCATTTGGGATACCATATCCTTAATTTTGTTCATCACGGGTTCCATAATCTCATCTTCCTCTACATTATCAAGGCTTGTGTATATTTTATCTTCAACTTCAATGGTGTCGCTTATTTTATTGTTAAAAGCATCGTCCAGCATCACAAAAAATGATGAATCGCTGCCAATGGTTGGAATATCTCCATCAAAATTTTCATGTGCAAATTTTAAAACCGATAGCTTTTCATAAAGCACAGCTGCTTCTGCATGCATTTTTACAACATCCTCTTTCCCTTTAAGTTTAAGAATCCTGTGTGCTATACTTACGAGTTCAGATTCTAGCTTCTTTTTCATCTTTTTATTTTTTTTTTTATTCGTCAGATGTAATTCGCCAATAATTATCTAAGTTGAAACAAAGATTTGTTATGACTCATTTCATTGTTTATAATTTTTTAATTATTGCTATTATTGGCTTTTGTTTTTTAAAAAATTTACGCCACCTTTATAGAAACGAATAATAGTCCTTGTTTAGTGTTAAAATTACGAAATGTTTCTTGAAAATACAGTAAACCATAAAGAACAATTTGGATGGATTGAAGTTATTTGCGGCTCCATGTTTTCTGGAAAAACAGAAGAACTTATACGAAGATTGAAACGTGCCCAATTTGCCAGACAAAAAGTGGAGATTTTTAAACCTGCCATTGATGTACGCTATGATCAAGATATGGTGGTGTCGCATGATGCCAATGAAATACGCTCTACACCTGTTCCCGCCGCAGCCAATATCCCTATTTTAGCGGATGGTTGTGATGTTGTTGGTATTGATGAAGCCCAGTTTTTTGATGATGAAATTGTGCGTGTTTGCAATGATTTAGCTAATAAAGGGGTACGGGTAATTGTTGCGGGGTTGGATATGGATTTTAAAGGCAACCCCTTTGGGCCCATGCCAAATTTAATGGCAACTGCCGAATATGTTACCAAAGTACACGCCGTTTGCACTCGTACGGGAAATTTGGCTCAATATAGCTACCGAAAAGCCAAAAACGATAGCTTGGTTCTTTTGGGTGAAGTTGATGAATACGAGCCTTTAAGTAGGGCTGCTTTTTATAAAGCCATGATGCGCGATAAAGTTAGAAACATGAAGGTTAACGACCCCCAAGAAGTTACTCCAAAACCAACCAAAGATTCCAATGCCTAAAGCACAAGAAACAGTACTTGAAATAGATTTAAAGGCCTTAAAGCATAATTTTGAATATTTAAAATCAAAATTAAAAAGCAACACCAAGTTTTTGGCTGTTGTAAAAGCTTTTGCTTATGGTAGTGATGCTGTTGAAATTGCAAAATATCTTCAAACTCTTGATGTTGATTATTTTGCTGTTGCTTATGTAAATGAAGGTATAGCCTTAAGAAACGCGGGGATTAAAACGCCTATTTTAGTATTGCACCCACAGGCTGTTAATTTTAAATTATTAATTGATTTTTGTTTGGAACCTAGTCTTTACAGTTCAAAAATTTTAAATGAATTTATTGAAATCGCTTCTGGCGAAAACCAAATGGATTATCCTGTTCATATAAAATTCAATACTGGTTTAAACCGATTGGGCTTTTTGGGAAATGATGTGGATTATATTGCTACAAAATTAAAGGAAACAAAAACTATAAAAGTAAAAACTATTTTCTCCCACTTGGCTGCCAGCGAAGATATAAATGAAAAAGACTTCACAGAAAATCAAATAAAAAAATTTACGACAATAGCTGAAGATATAATTGAAACCATTGGTTACAAACCCATGCTACATATCTGTAATACATCTGGCGTTTTAAATTATCCTGAAGCACATTTTGATATGGTAAGAAGCGGTATAGGGTTATATGGTTTTGGTAATTCAGTAAAAGAAAATAAAAATTTTAAGCCTATTGGCACATTAAAAACTATCATTTCTCAAATTCACACTATTGAAAAAGGTGAATCGGTAGGCTATAATCGCGCCTTTATAAGTGATGGTTTTTTAAAAACGGCTACGTTACCTATTGGTCATGCCGATGGCATTGGTCGCCAGTATGGAAACGGAAAAGGCTTTGTTATCATAAATGGGCAAAAAGCCCACATAATTGGTAATGTTTGTATGGATATGATTATGGTAAACATTACGAACATAGATTGTAAAGAAGGTGATGAGGTTATTGTTTTTGGACCAGATAATACCGCTGAATATTTTGCCGAAACTGCTAAAACCATTTCCTATGAAATTATAACTGCTGTCTCCCAACGTGTTAAGCGTGAGTATTTGAAATAAAAAAATTTAATGTATTATGTTAAAAGAGTTTAAAGAATTTGCAATGAAAGGCAATCTTGTCGACATTGCTGTTGCTTTTGTAATGGGTGCTGCTTTTAATAAAGTTATAAGCTCGTTTACCGGTGGTATTGTTTCCCCTTTAATTGGATTGATATTCAAGTCAGACTTTAAAGACCAAAAATGGATTGTAACCGAAGGAACCCTAAATGATGCTGGTGAAACCGTTGGAGAAGTTGCTGTAATGTGGGGTGATTTCTTAACCAATATTATTGATTTCATTATTGTTGCCTTTGTTATGTTTATGCTAATAAAGGCATTAATAGCATGAAAAAGAAAGAAGAGCCAGCGCCGGCAGCTCCTGCGGGTCCATCACAAGAAGATTTACTTGCTGAAATAAGAGACTTGTTGAAAAAATAACAAAATGTTAAATAAATAACTTAGTGTTATTTATTGTTAAAAGACCTCGTTTTATAAAAATGAGGGATTTTTTTATTTAGATTTGCTTCAAATTTAAACTGAATAAAAAATTAACTCATGAAAGTAGCTGTTGTTGGTGCCACTGGTATGGTTGGCGAAGTGATGCTAAAAGTGTTGGAAGAACGTAATTTTCCAGTTACAGAATTAATACCTGTGGCTTCCGAAAGATCGGTTGGTAAAATAATAACATATAAAGAAACTAATTATAAAGTAGTAGGATTAGAAACTGCTGTTTCCATGCGCCCTGATATTGCCTTATTTTCAGCTGGGGGAGGAACATCACTAGAATGGGCTCCTAAATTTGCAGAAGTTGGCACAACTGTAGTTGATAATTCTTCAGCTTGGAGAATGGATCCAACCAAAAAATTGGTGGTTCCAGAAATAAATGCATCAGAATTAACAAAAGACGATAAAATTATAGCCAATCCTAACTGCTCAACCATTCAATTGGTTATGGCATTAAACCCCCTTCATAAAAAATATAAAATGAAGCGTGTGGTAGTTTCAACTTACCAGTCGGTTTCTGGAACAGGTGTTAAAGCTGTGCGTCAATTAGAAAATGAGATTGCAGGCGTACAAGGTGAAATGGCTTATCCTTATCCTATTGGCAGAAATGCCTTGCCCCATTGTGACGTTTTTGAAGAAAACGGGTATACCAAAGAAGAAATGAAACTTGCCAAAGAGCCTCAAAAAATAATGAACGACCGTACGTTTTCTGTATCGGCTACAGCGGTTAGAATCCCTACTTCTGGTGGTCATTCAGAGTCCGTAAATGTTGAGTTTGAAAATGATTTTGATTTGTCTGAAGTAAGAAGGCTTTTAAGCGAGACCCCTGGTGTTATTGTTCAAGATAATACCGATACCAATACGTACCCAATGCCTATTTATGCACACGATAAAGATGAGGTTTTTGTAGGTAGAATAAGAAGGGACGAATCACAACCAAAAACTTTAAATATGTGGATTGTTGCCGATAATCTTCGTAAAGGTGCTGCAACAAACACTATCCAAATCGCCGAATATTTAATTAAACAAGGTTTGGTGTAATACTTTTATCAACCAAACTATAACTTTAAGCTCCTTCATTAATATTGAAGGAGCTTTTTTGTTTATTTTTGAAAAATTCAAAATAGCTCAATCATGAAGGTTTATACATTAAATATATTCTCTTTTTTGATTTCTACTAATTTTATGGCACAGAATTTAATCCCCTCTAAAATATTGTATCCTGAAACTAAAACTGTTGATACTATCGAGACTTTTTTTGGTATAAATGTAAAAGACCCTTACCGCTGGTTAGAAAATGATAGAAGTGAAGAAACCGAAGAATGGGTTAAAGCTCAAAATAAACTTACCAATACTTATTTAAGTAATATCCCTTTTAGAGAAGATTTAAAAGAACGTTTGTCAAATTTATGGAATTACGAAAAACTTGGTGCGCCATTTAAAGAAGGTGTTTATACCTATTTTACTAAAAATAATGGTTTACAAAATCAAAATGTAATCTACAGGAAAAAAGACAATCAAAAGCCAGAAATTTTTTTAGATCCAAACACATTTTCTGATAATGGAACTATCTCTCTAGGTGGATTACATTTTTCAAAAAATGGAAAAAAAGTAGCCTATTCAATTTCGGAAGGGGGAAGTGATTGGAGAAAAGTAATTGTTATAGATGCTGAAACCAAAGAAGCTATAGGTGACAGCCTTAAAAACATAAAATTTAGTGGTATTTCATGGTATAAAAATGATGGTTTTTATTACTCTAGTTACGATAAACCAAAGGGCAGCGAGCTTTCAGCAAAAACCGATCAGCATAAAGTGTATTATCACAAATTAGGTACTTCACAAAAAGAAGACCAGTTAGTTTTTGGTGGAACACCCGATGAAAAATACCGTTATATCTACGCAACTGTTACTGAAGATGACAAATATCTTATTTTGACACCCAGAATTTCAACATCGGGAAACAAGCTTTACATCAAAGATCTTTCAATACCCAACAGCCCTTTAATAACTGTTTTGGATACCATGGATAGCGATACCTATGTCATTGAAAATGAAGGCAGTCAATTGTTCATGGTTACCAATTTAAATGCCCCAAACAAAAAAGTGGTTACAGTTGATGCATCAAATCCTACTCCAGATAATTGGGTTGATGTTATTCCAGAAACCAATGAAGTTTTAACAGTCTCAGTAGGTGGTGGTTATTTATATGCACATTATATGGTTGATGCTATTTCAAAAGTAAAACAATATCATTACGATGGTTCGTTTGTTAGAGAAATAAAACTTCCCGGATTAGGAACGGCTAGCGGTTTTGGTTCAAAAAAAGAAGAAAAAACCAATTACTTTTATTTTACTAATTACAATACGCCTTATAGTATATACAAACTTCATGCAGATTCTGGTGAAACCAAATTATATTGGAAACCTTCTATTGAATTCAATAGCAATGATTATGTAAGTAACCAGGTTTTTTACACATCAAAAGATGGCACTAAAATACCCATGATGATAACCCATAGAAAGGGATTAAAGCTAAACGCCAAAAACCCAACTATTCTTTATGGCTATGGTGGGTTCAACATAAGTTTAACACCAAGTTTTAGCATAACAAATGCGGTTTGGTTGGAACAAGGTGGTGTTTTGGCAGTACCAAATCTACGTGGTGGTGGCGAATACGGAAAAACATGGCACGAAGCGGGAATAAAAATGCAAAAGCAAAATGTTTTTGATGATTTTATTGCTGCTGGAGAATACTTAATAAACAACAAATATACCGTTTCAGATTATCTGGCATTAAGAGGTGGCTCTAATGGTGGTTTACTGGTTGGCGCAGTTATGACACAGCGTCCAGATTTAGCAAAAGTGGCTTTGCCTGCTGTTGGTGTTTTAGATATGCTTCGCTACCATACATTTACTGCTGGTGGAGGTTGGGCATATGACTATGGAACTGCAAAAGACAGCAAAGAGATGTTTGAATTTTTAAAAGGCTACTCCCCTTTACACAATGTGAAAAAGGATGTTGAATACCCTGCTACTTTAATAACAACAGCTAATCATGATGATAGAGTTGTGCCAGCACATAGTTTTAAATTTGCAGCAGAATTACAAAGTAAGCAAACAGGAAACAACCCAAAACTAATTAGAATTGAAACCGATGCAGGACATGGCGCAGGAACACCGGTAAATAAAATCATTGAACAATATGCAGATATTTTTGGTTTTACGCTTTACAATATGGGCCTTAAAGTTTTGCCATGTAAGACCAAAAACTTTAAAGATTAAAAGACACATTAATATTAAAAACAAATAAGTAAACCGCACGGGCTTTTGAGCGTCTTTTTTATACTACTTTTGCTATGCTAAACATAAACAACCTCACCTTTTCTTATAAAAAAACACCTGTTTTAAAAGACATTTCTTTTACGGTTAGCCCTGGAGAAAACCTAGCAGTTATTGGCGAAAGTGGCTCAGGAAAAAGTACATTACTCAATCTTATTTATGGTGAATATGATTTAAATGAAGGCCAAATTTTTTGGAAAGATACCGAAATTTTAGGGCCTAAACATAATTTGGTTGTTGGTTACGAATTTATGAAATACGTACATCAAGAATTTGATTTGATGCCTTTTATAACAGTAGCAGAAAACATAGGCAAACACTTGTCTAATTTTTTCCCTGAAGAAAAAAAAGAACGTACCGCAGAATTACTTGAAGTGGTTGAGCTTACCGAATTTGCAAATACAAAAGTAAAAATATTGTCTGGAGGTCAAAAACAACGCGTAGCATTAGCCCGAGCACTGGCCAAACAACCCGAAATTATTTTGCTCGACGAGCCTTTTAGCCATATTGACAACTTTAAAAAGCAAAGTTTAAGGCGCAGTGTTTTTAGATACTTAAAAGACAAAAACATTACTTGCATTGTTGCAACACACGATAAAGAAGATGTACTGGGATTTGCAGATTATATTATTATTTTACAAAACCAACAGGTTTTAGAAAAAGGCAAACCAGAGCATCTATATTACAATCCCAAAACACCTTTAATCGCATCATTTTTTGGTGAATTTAATGTGATTGATAATGCAATTGTTTATGCGCACCAACTAAAAGTGGTTGAAAAATCTAATTTAGAAGCGACCGTTATTACCAGTTATTTTAAAGGAAATAAATATCTAATTGAAGCTGATTTGGTTAGCAAAAAAGTGTTTTTTGAGCATGATGAAAATTTAGAAAAAGATTCAATAATTAATCTATCGATCACAAAACCTTAATGATTTCAAACTTTTGTCCCCTAAATATAATTTCATCACCAACCATTTTTCCTAACAACAATTGACCTATTGGTGAATTAGCTGAAATCGCGTAAAATTTTTGACTTTCAACAAATAACTCACCTGCACTAATGGCAATAAAATAATTTTCCTGTGTTGTAAAAACAACACTTCCAAGAGTAATAGTTTTTGATGTGTTTTCAATATTAATTTTAGAAAGAATTTGCCTTGTCTTTTCTATTTCAGCCAATTGGTTGCCTGCTTTCTCACGCTCTAATTGTAACATAGCTCGTCCTGTTTCGTGCTTGTCGCCGGCACTACTTTTGGTTTCCGAAGTTAATGCATTGTGAATTTCCTGAATCGTTTTTTGAATGCTTTGCAACCTGTTATTTATAACTGTTTGACAATGAATGTATAGTTTCTGTTTGATGCTCATTTACTTCTGAAAATATGGATTCCTGTCTTCGTAGGAATGACAAGATATTAAATTAATTCAGCTAGTTCCTTGCCTATTAAACTGCCTATGGCAACACCCATCCCCCCAAGTCGTACTCCACAAAAAGCGTTATTGGACAGCTGCTTCACAATGGCTTTTTTCTGGTTACCAACACCCATAATACCACTCCAACGATGATCTATTTCAAAATGGGTTTCTGGTAAAATGGTGTTTTTTAAAAGTGCTTCTAATTTATTTTGAATTAAGGTAGTTTGTGCAAATTCTGTGGTTTCTTCTGCTTTAAAATCTAGATTTCTCCCACCGCCGAACAAAATTCTATTATCAATATTTCTAAAATAATAATAGCCTTGCTCTAAATGAAACGTGCCTTTTACGTGTAAATTTTTTATTGGTTTTGTTATCAGGACTTGTGCTCTTGCTGGTTTAACCTCTGAAATATAAAATTGAGAAGCAAAGCCATTGGTGGCAATTAAAAGTTTAGAGGTTGAAAATTCAAAATTTTTAGTCTTTATTTTCACTGAATTATTGTCTTCTGAAAAACGCTCAACCGTTACATTGTTTAAAATTTTAATGCCTTTATAGTAAGCTTTTTGCAGCAGGGTTTCCATCATTTTTCCTGTATCAATCTGC
Organism: Tamlana sp.; assembly: GCA_049451635.1. Taxonomy (GTDB): domain Bacteria; phylum Bacteroidota; class Bacteroidia; order Flavobacteriales; family Flavobacteriaceae; genus JBMTVT01. The sequence continues at coordinate 9,476 of JBMTVT010000003.1, forward strand.
CCTTCAAATGCATTAAAAATATATTGCTTTTTGATGTTTTTGAAGTTAAATACATTGTCTTTTAAGCTAAATACTTCTGCCTTAAAAAGGGGTTTCAATAGTTGATTTATTCCGTCTTTTTTAGAAAGGCACTTTTCAAACAAACTATCGTTATTCGTAAATAACTCGTACCCACCTAATTGTTGATAATCAATATTGGTGTCGCCTAAAGTTTGTCGTAATAATTGTAGCCCTTCAACACGTTTTCTTACTAAGCTTATTACATCTTCTTCGGTATGATTGGTTAAATCGTCCAAAATTTCGCTTAAACTACCAAAACATGCAAAACCAGCATTTTTAGTACTAGCGCCTTGTGGCAGCAAGCCTTTTTCCAAAATTAAAATATTGGCTTTGGGAAACAGGTGCTTTAAATGAAGTGCACAGGTTAACCCAACAATGCCACTGCCAACAACGGTAAAATTGATGTTGGTTAACCATGATTTTATTTCCCAATAGGATAAATTCATACTACTAAAGTAATATTTTATAATGAAGTTTTGTGCTAAGGATTGAACGGTATGTTTGAGCTCTCCCAATTTTAAATTGGGAAGCGAGTAGTGAAAGCCTGACTTTTGGCTAATAGGCTGAAAGTAACGCCATAAAAAAACTCCGAAAATGTTTTCGGAGTCTTATGTTTATTCTTCTTCAACCTGTTTTTCCATCTTGAAATCTTCCATAAATTTAGTGGTATAATTTCCTGCTAAATAATCTGGATGGTCCATAAGTTGCCTATGGAAAGGGATGGTTGTCTTTATACCTTCAATAACAAATTCGTCTAAGGCACGCTTCATTTTATTAATGGCCTCCTCACGTGTTTGCGCCGTAGTAATTAACTTAGCAATCATAGAATCATAGTTTGGCGGAATCGCATAACCCGCGTAAACATGTGTATCTAATCGCACACCATGTCCTCCTGGAGCATGCAGGGTTGTGATTACTCCTGGTGATGGCCTAAACCCATTGAAAGGATCTTCGGCATTAATACGGCACTCGATAGAGTGAAGGTTTGGTGTATAATTTTTTCCTGAAATTGGTACGCCTGCAGCCACAAGTATTTGCTCGCGAATTAAATCGAAATCTATAACTTGTTCTGTAATAGGGTGCTCTACCTGAATACGCGTATTCATTTCCATAAAATAGAAATTTCTGTGCTTATCAACCAAAAACTCAATGGTCCCTGCGCCCTCGTATTTGATGTATTCTGCGGCTTTTACGGCAGCTTTACCCATTTTATCACGAAGTTTATCTGTCATAAATGGTGATGGGGTTTCTTCGGTTAGCTTTTGGTGGCGACGCTGAATTGAACAGTCTCTTTCTGACAAATGACAAGCTTTCCCACGAGAGTCACCCACTACTTGAATTTCAATATGGCGAGGTTCTTCAATAAGTTTCTCCATGTACATATCGTCATTCCCAAAGGCTGCTTTACTTTCTTGTCTTGCAGAATCCCACGCAGCTTTTAAATCCTCTGGTTTCCAAACAGCTCGCATACCTTTTCCACCGCCTCCGGCTGATGCTTTAAGCATAACTGGATATCCAGTAGATTTAGCTATTTTTTGGCATTCTTCAAAACTAGAAATAACGCCATCACTACCCGGAACACATGGTACACCAGCAGCTTTCATGGTTGCTTTGGCATTGGCTTTATCTCCCATGCGGTCTATCATCTCTGGCGAAGCACCAATGAATTTTATACCATGCTCTTCACAAATTTTTGAAAACTTTGCATTTTCAGACAAAAATCCATATCCTGGGTGAATAGCGTCGGCATTTGTAATTTCTGCTGCTGCCATAATGTTAGACATTTTTAAGTAAGAGTCCTTACTGGGTGGTGGTCCTATACAAACAGCTTCATCGGCAAATTTAACGTGTAAGCTTTCTGCATCAACTGTTGAGTAAACCGCAACCGTTTTAATACCCATTTCTTTACAGGTTCTTATAACGCGAAGCGCTATTTCACCTCTGTTGGCAATCAATATTTTTTTGAACATAATCTATTGAGTTTAAGAGTTTATGGTTTAATTGTTTATAAGTTTAATTGCAAGTGCTCTTGAACTTCAAACTTTAAACTTTAAACTTTAAATTAAGATGGGTCAACTAAAAATAGTGGTTGATCGAACTCTACGGGAGACGCATCATCAACTAATATTTTTACTACTTTTCCTGAAACTTCAGATTCAATTTCATTGAAAAGCTTCATGGCTTCTATAATACAAAGTACATCACCCTCAGCAATAGTTTGCCCAACCTCAACAAACAAAGGTTTGTCTGGTGAAGGTTTTCTATAGAATGTCCCTATTATTGGCGATTTAATGGTGATGTATTTTGAATTGTTGGCTGTTTTATTTTCTGCTGACCCTGATGCTGGTGCTGCAGGAGTACTGGCTTCAACAACAGGTGCTGGCACAGCAGCTACTTGAGGTATTTGGGCTGCTGGAACTTGATGTACAATTGTTGTGTCTGGATCAGACCCTGTTTTAATTGTGATTTTTATGTCGTCCATTTCCAATTTAACCTCACTTGTTCCGGATTTGGCTACAAACTTGATTAAGTTTTGAATTTCTTTAATATCCATAATTTTGCTAATTAGTTTTTGGTTAGTTTTTTGAATTATAAGCCCATTTTAAATAAATGGCTCCCCAGTTAAATCCGCCACCAAAAGCGGCAAATATTAAGTTATTTCCTTTTTTAAGTTGTGATTCGTAATCGTTTAAAAGTAATGGCAACGTAGCAGATGTTGTATTACCGTATTTATGAATATTCATCATTACTTTATCTTCATCTAAATCTATACGTTGTGCTGTTGCATCAATAATTCGTTTATTGGCCTGATGTGCCACAAGCCAATCTATACTGTCTTTAGTAAGATTATTACGCTCTAAAATTTTAACGGTAGCATCGGCCATATTGAATACAGCATTCTTGAAAACTGTTTTGCCTTCCTGATAAGCGTATTGCCCTCCTTGTTCCATAGATTCTGCTGTTAACGGATACATGGACCCCCCATAGGTAGCTTGTAAAAACTCTCTACCAGACCCATCGCTTCTTAAATATTCATCTTGAAGTCCTAAGTTTTCATCATTGGGCTCGAACAAAACAGCTCCAGCTCCATCCCCAAAAATAATACAAGTAGCGCGGTCTTTATAATTAATTAATGAAGACATTTTGTCTGCGCCTATTAATAGAACCTTTTTATATCTTCCAGACTCAATATATCTAGCAGCTACCGACATCCCATATAAAAAACTTGAGCATGCGGCATCCATATCAAAAGAAAATGCATTGGTTGCTCCAATTTCAGATGCGGTATAAGCAGCAGTTGAAGCCGCTTTCATATCTGGTGTTGCAGTGGCAACTACAACAAGCTCAATATCTTTGGGGTCAATTCCTTTTTTACTTATAAGGTCTTGAGCCGCTTTTATTGCTAAATAAGAAGTTCCTTTGGCTTCGCCTTTAAGTATTCGGCGCTCTTTGATTCCTGTTCTAGTAGTAATCCATTCATCGTTTGTATCAACCATGGTTTCAAGAATTTGATTGGTTAATACATATTCTGGAACATATGCCCCTACAGCTGTAATCGCTGCTGAGATTTTACTCATACTTTTATAGTTAATTCGACCAAAAAATCATTAAAATTGGACAAAAACGGTCAAAATTTCACGAAAATTAGTGAATTTTGGTGTAATATCATGCAAATTACGTGTTTTTGTGGTTTAGAAAAAACATTTCATAAAAAAAACGCTCATAATTGAGCGTTTAGTTTTATGCTTGCATAGTTTTTATGCTACGTTTTCTACTTCAGAATTGTCAATTAATACTTGACCTCTGTAATAAAGTTTACCTTCATGCCAGTGTGCTCTGTGATATAAATGAGCTTCACCTGTTGTTGGGCATGTAGCAATCTGTGGCGCAGTTGCTTTGTAATGTGTTCTTCTTTTATCTCTTCTTGTTTTCGAGATTTTTCTTTTAGGATGTGCCATTTTATATATTTATTTATCCGTTAATAATTTCTTTAATGTATTCCAACGAGGATCTACATCCTCTTCTTTTTCTTTAATGTCTTTAAGCTTGGGGCTTAATTCTTCTAATTTTTTAAGTATATCTGAGTTTAATGTGCCATCTATTACTCCCGGATGAATGCGTTTTGCTGGCACAGAAAGAATGATTAATTCATAAATATACTGTTGTATATTTATTTCATATTCACCGTGTGGAATAATCAAAATATCAATATACTCATCATTATATTCATCTCCAAACTTAACAACCAAATCAAATGTGTTTTCAATGTTCTGATTATAAGGTTCGTTTGTAAGATCGCAATTTACATGGACCCATCCAGAAATTTTGAAGTGTAATTCTAATAGTGTTGTTTTTTTCTCTAGTACAACATCTACATCAATATTTACATCATCAAAATCTTCATACTCAAAATGTTCAAAGAACGCTTGCTCAACTTTATAATCAAAATGATGCTTTCCAATCTTTAATCCCACAAATGGAATTGTAAATTCTTTCAATGGCTTCATTTCTCATTTCTATTTTGAGCCTGCAAATATATAAATTTTTATTTATGCCACCTTACTTACAAACATTTTTTTGTTTGTATCTTTTTTAAGGCTGTTTTAGCTTGTTGATTAATAACCAAGTGGTTAGCGACGTTCGCTTTTAGATGCCTTTTTTAATGGGTTTACAGTTAGTTTTTTATAATCTTCTCTGTTTTTATATATATGAATAGCGCTAAAAACAGCTTCTTTAAAAGAGTTTTCATCGGCTAAACCTTTGCCTGCAATTTCATAGGCCGTTCCATGGTCTGGTGATGTTCTAACTTTATTTAAGCCTGCTGTATAGTTAACACCTTGCCCGAATGATAATGTTTTAAATGGTATAAGCCCTTGATCGTGATATGACGCTATTATGGCATCAAAATTTTTGTAGTTGTTAGATCCAAAAAAACTATCAGCGGCATAGGGGCCAAAAACTAATTTACCTGACTCTTTTATTTTGCGAAGAGTGGGTCTTAAAACATCATCGTCTTCCTTACCAATTACGCCATTATCTCCGGTGTGTGGATTAATTCCTAAGACAGCAATTTTAGGTCTGTTTATCTTAAAATCTTTAAGCAAAGATTCATAAATAGTATTTATTTTTTTCTCTATTAGTTCTGGGGTTATATGGTTGGTGACATCTTTAACTGGAATATGATCTGTTAACAACCCTACTCTTAAGGTGTCGGTTATCATAAACATCAAACTGTCGCCCTCCAACTGTTGAGCCAAATAATCGGTATGTCCTGGAAAATTAAATTCTTTAGATTGGATGTTGTGCTTGTTAATTGGTGCGGTAACCAATACATCTATCTCTCCATTTTTTAGGGCATTTGTTGCGGCTTGTAGAGATTTTATGGCATACTCGCCTATTTTTAAATCTTCTTTACCAAATTCAATTTTTACCGGTTCGTTCCAACAATTTAAAACATTGACTCTACTAAAAACTAGTTGATTTAAATTATTTATATCATTAAAATTAATTTCAGATTTAAAATGAGTTTTTAAAAACCCCATAACTTTTGATGAAGCAAAAATTACTGGTGTACAAAATTCTAAAATTCTGGAATCCTCAAATGTTTTTAAAACTATTTCTCCTCCTATACCATTTAAATCTCCAATGGATATTCCAACGATTATATTTTCTGCTTTCTTCATTAAGAATGATAACTTTTGTTTGTAATTTTGTTAATGCAAATTTAACTAAATAAACAGATAATAATATGTTTACCGGAATAATTGAAGATATGGGAATTGTAACAAATTTGAAGAAAGATTTAAATAATCTTCATATCTCAATAAAAAGTAATCTTACTTCAGAATTAAAAATTGATCAAAGTGTTTCTCATAATGGTGTTTGTTTAACCATTGTTGATATTGACAAGGATGTTTATACCGTTACTGCTATTCAAGAAACATTAGAAAAATCAAATATTGGAAGCTTAAAAATTAATGATAAAGTTAATTTAGAGCGCGCCATGAAATTAGGAGACAGATTAGATGGACATATTGTTCAAGGTCATGTAGACCAAACGGCTATTTGTACAAAAGTAGAAGAAACAAATGGAAGTTGGATGTTTAGCTTTAATTATGATTCTAAACTAAACAATATAACCATAGAAAAGGGTTCTATTACCGTAAACGGAACTAGTTTAACGGTAATTAATTCAAAAAATGATAGCTTTAGTGTAGCTATTATACCCTACACATTTAATCATACAAACTTCTCAACCTTTAAACAAGGAACTTTAGTGAATTTAGAATTTGATGTTTTAGGAAAATATGTAGCTAAACTTGTTAATTTGAATGATAAGTAAGACCTTATTTATTATTTAATAGTCTTTTAGCTCCATAAAAAACAGCAAAACAAGCACCTAATAAAACGCCTCAGTCAATAGTTAGGCCAACTGGCGGCGGTACTTTTTGTGCCAAACACACAAAACTTATTAATATGAATAAAATTGAGGCTAATATTCTTTTATTTTGTGTATTCATTTGGGCACAAATCTATAAAAAATCCGCTGAAAGTAGTTTTTTATCGATAAAATGCTTTTTGAGAAAAAACAAATTTAATTATTACAAATTCATAATTTCAACGTCAAGCCATAAAACTCTTTCTTGAATCCAGTTTTTAAGGTAATCTATTTCTGCTGTATAGGTATTTCCAATGTAGTTATTGGGCCATATATATTTATCTAACACAGACCAAACTACAAAGTTTTTTTCTGCTGCTTCTGAGGTAATTAGAAGGCTTTTGTAATTATCAATTTTATCTAGAATAGCTTGATTGGAAAGTATTCCACTTCTCAAATCACCCCATCTAGCCTTCAATTCTGACACAAAAACAGGATCAGAAAGTAATCGATCCCACCAAAAAGGAATTTGCCAAAGGTCATTAGCACAACGTTCATTAAACTTATACGCCCAAACATTTGTTTCACCTCCACCACAATAGTTAGCATTGCCAAAGGCTAAATTAAAATCCCAAATAGGGCCCATTTTGAGTTTTTCATTTTTATCTTTTGTTAACCACGTACTTAATCTGTATCCATCAACATTATTAGAGAGTTCGTTAAGCAAGAAAAAATCTATAAAACTTTCCGTATCTATGTATTTCCTGTATCCTTCTGTTGCATCTGTAAAGTTGCTCCCAGCTAAGGCGTCTTCAAAATCAAACATAAAATTACTAATGTAGTCAACTTGTTCTGGTGTTATATCCTCTTCTTTTGGTGTATCAAAATTGAAATGTATTTTTTGATTTGATAAAGCACCATTTGGAGCGTACTTTGAAGTTATAGAATTTGTTATTGTGTATAAAGTTTCATCTAAGCCTGAAGCTTTATCTATTTTTAAAATATACCCTCCAGTAAGATCTTCTCCGCTGTTTTCATCAGGTTTTAATTTATTAATGTCTATTCTGTTTGAATCTCTTTTTAGTTTTTCCATAAAAACATATAATCCATTATAAACGCCATTAATACTAACCTCAACAAATTTAGCTCTACTTGCATAGCGATTCATATCCCTAGATAAATCATAAATAAGTATATTCCTCATCAAGGATTTATCGCTATATGGGGCATATAAAACCCAATCTTCTTCATCTGGAAAACCAAGTATTGAAACACTTATTCCTTCTTCGTTTGCATCACGAGTTTCAACACCAAATTGTTTTTTTGGAAACATTTGAGAGGAGGAGCCTCTAATTTCAATACCTATATTTCCAATAAAATCAATTTCTTCATCAACAATTACAGTCATTTCTGCTTTTATTTTTGGTTCATCAACAATATCACTACCATAGGTATTAATATTGACTTGAGGCAACTTTGTAATTATACTAATATCGTCATTATTGATAGATACTATTTCGTTATTACAAGAAGAAAGAATTGTGAGAAGAAGGGTTATAAAAATAGCTTTTAAAAACGTTTTCATAAAAAATTTAATTTGTTATGTAAAGATATTACGTTTTTTCAAATAACCTCTTTTATTAAAAAAAATAAGCCTTTCAAAATATTGAAAGGCTTATTTTGTACGTGGTCCCACCTGGGCTCGAACCAGGGACTTTCTGATTATGAGTCAGATACTCTAACCAACTGAGTTATAGGACCGAAATTGGAGTGCAATATTACTACTTATTTTGCTTGTTAGCAAGAAAAATTATTTCTTTATCTCTTGGCATAATTCTATTAAAACACCATTTGTAGATTTTGGGTGTAAAAATGCTACCAACTTATTATCTGCCCCCTGTTTTGGCGTTTCATTTAAAACCTTAAAACCTTCTTTTTTTAATCGTTTAATCTCTGCTTCAATATCATCCACATCAAAAGCTATATGATGAATACCCTCACCCCTTTTTTCAATAAATTTCGCAATTGGGCTATTGGAATTGCTAGCTTCAAGCAATTCAATTTTATTGTTTCCTATCTTAAAAAAAGATGTGCTAACCCCTTCGCCATCGACTTCTTCTATTTTGTAATGAGGCGTGTTGAATAATTTAGAAAACAAATCATTCGAATTTTTTAGGCTTTTTACCGCTATTCCTATGTGTTCAATTTTATTCATTGAAAAGTTGTTTGTTGTAAAACTTAAAATAATATATTTCAAAAGTAAGATAATCTTTAATTATGCGTTATTTTTGCAGTCAAAACCCTTTGTTGGTTTTTTAAAAATTTAGTTTTGGAAGAAAGTCAAAGACAAAAAAAAACAGGTTCAGTTTTACAGCATGATCTAGCAGAGGTGTTGCAAAACGCTGCAAAACAAGGTGGTATGCGTGGCGTTTTAATATCTGTAACAAAAGTTAAAGTTACTGTTGATTTATCTATTGCCAAAGTGTATTTAAGTATTTTTCCCAATGATAAAGCTAAAGAACTTATCCAAGGTATAAAATCAAATACGCCTTTAATTAGGCACGAAATATCTCAACGAACCAAACACCAATTAAGACGCATGCCCAACTTAGAGTTTTTTATTGATGATTCTTTAGAATACATTGATAAAATAAACAAGTCATTGAAGGGTGAAGAAAACCCCATAAAAGATCCCACAATTTTAGATAAACGAAAAAAATCTTAACAGGGTTAGTTGGTTTTTCAAATGAAAAAATTCGTGTACTTTTAAAACATGAACGTTTCCTTTTATATAGCAAAACGTTATTTACGCTCTAAAAGCAGCAATAACGCTATTAACTTTATTGCCAATATTGCACTAATAGGCATTGTTCTTGGTGCTGCCTCGCTTTTTATTGTGCTCTCTGGCTTTGCGGGCTTGAAGGATTTTACATTACAATTCTCTAGTGTTGTAGACCCCGATTTAAAAGCTATTGCTGCTACTGGAAAATCTTTTATGATTTCTGAAAAAGACATTTCAAATCTCAATAAATTAAAAGACATCGCGTATTATTCAAAAATTATTGAAGATCGTGTTATCATAACTTCAGGTGATAAAAACACCTTAGCAACTTTAAAAGGCGTTGATAAACAGTATCCCAATATTGTTAATACCGACTCTATATTAGAATATGGCAATTGGTTAGATCAAAAATCAAATCAAATAGTTGTAGGCTGGGGTATTTCCAATAGTTTGTCACTTGGCGTCTTAGACTTTACAAAACCCATAAATATTTATATTCCCAAACCTGGCAAGGGGCAAATTACTTCCACGAAAAATGCCTTTAACTCTTTAAAAGCCATAAATGTTGGGGTGTTTTATATTAATGAAAACCTTAATGATGAATATGTTTATGCGCCTGTTGATTTGGTCAAAAACTTACTTAACTATGAGTCAAATCAAGTGTCTTCAATAGAGTTCAAACTTAAAGAAGGTATAGATGAAGCCTCTGCAAAAGCAAACATTACAGCTATTTTGGGCGAAAAAGCGGTTTTAAAAAATAGAGCGCAACTTAACGATGCGCTGTATAAAATGTTAAACACCGAAAATTTAGCCGTTTATTTAATTTTCACGCTTGTTTTAATTATTGCCTTTTTTAATGTTGTTGGTTCTTTAATTATGATGATGCTAGACAAAAAGAAGAGTTTAAGTACGCTTTTTAATATAGGCGCCACCATAAAAGATATTAGGAAAATTTTCTTTTTGCAAGGTAGTTTAATGAGTATTTTTGGCGGAGTAATAGGACTAATTGCTGCTTTGATTGTTATTGTGCTTCAAAAAAAGTTTGATATGATAATGATTACACCAACACTAGCCTATCCTGTAAAAATAAAAGTTGAAAACTTATTGATTGTTCTTTTTACAATTTCGGTTTTGGGTATTATAGCCTCAAAAATTGCTTCGGCGCGCATAACCAAATCAATGGTAGAGGTTCGTTGATTTTTTAAAATTTTTACTCAACAAAAACATAATCCCCAAACTTTTGTTCAACCTCATCAAACGCGGCAAATACATCTTTTGAGTAGTCACTGGTAACCATTTTAGTTCGATATTCTTTAAAATGTGGTATGCCTTTAAAATAGTTGGTGTAATGTCTTCTTGTCTCTAATACGCCAAGTGTTTCTCCTTTCCAGTCTATTGCCATTTGCAAATGGCTTCGAGCGGCATCTACACGTTCTTGCATACTAATTGGTGGCAAATGCTCACCTGTTTTAAAAAAAAATTTCACTTGTTTAAAAAACCAAGGGTTACCAATGGTAGCTCGACCAATCATGCAGCCATCTAAACCGTAATCGTCACGCATTTCCACGGCACGCTCTGGTGTATCAACATCCCCATTCCCAAAAACTGGAATATGCATGCGGGGGTTGTTTTTTACTTGAGCAATAGGCTTCCAATCTGCATTACCTTTATACATTTGCGCTCGTGTGCGCCCATGAATTGCGATGGCTTTACAGCCTACATCTTGTAAACGCTCTGCAACCTCTACAATTTTTATAGAATCGTGATCCCACCCTAAACGGGTTTTTACGGTAATAGGGATGTTGGTGCGTTTAACCATTTCGGCAGTGAGCTGCTCCATGAGGCAAACATCTTTTAAAATTCCAGCGCCAGCTCCTTTACTTACAACTTTTTTTACGGGACACCCAAAATTAATATCAATGATATCTGGTTTAGACTCGGCAACAATATCGATAGTTTGTAACATACTATCCAAATTGGCACCAAAAATTTGGATACCAACAGGTCTTTCTTTGTCGTAAATATCTAATTTCATAACACTTTTCGAAGCGTTGCGTATTAAGCCTTCGCTAGATACAAACTCGGTATAAACCACATCGGCACCTTGTTCCTTACATAGTTTTCTAAAAGGCGGATCGCTAACATCCTCCATTGGTGCTAACAACAAAGGAAAATCAGGAAGTTCTATGTTACCTATTTTTACCATTATATTATTAAAATTGTATCTCCTTCTCCACCTTATCGCCTTTTCTTTCAACTAACACTGTAGTTTTATCGCCTTCTTTAAAGGCTGCAAGCGCTTTCATGTAACTCGTCATATCGGTTATTGTGCTATCACCTAGTTTAACAACAACATCGCCTTTTTCCAATCCTGCTTTTTGTGCGGGCTTATCTTCAGTTAACCCGTCAATACGCATACCTTTTCCATCAAACATATAATCTGGTATCACGCCTAACCCTACTTTAAAGCGAGGTGTTTCCTCACTTTCATTTTTGGTTTTTCTAAACGGTAGTTTTCCATTATCATCCAAATCGGTAATAACATCAAAAATGTAACTAGAAATGGTATTCATGCCTTCGTAATTAAGCTTATCAAAGTCGTCGGTTGGTTTGTGGTAGTCTTCATGTTGTCCAGTAAAAAAATGCAATACCGGAATATCTACATTGTAAAAACTAGTGTGGTCACTTGGGCCAACGCCAGATTCATTTTCAATTAATTTAAATTTTTCGTTATGAGCTTTCAGGGTTTGCTTGAAAATTGGCGATGTGCCCACGCCATAAACAGCCAAAGTGCTATCGGCTTTTAAACGGCCAACCATATCCATGTTAACCATATAATTGGCTTTATCATTAGTAAAGGTTGGGTTTTTGGCATAATAGTTAGATCCCAACAAGCCCATTTCTTCACCAGAAAAAGTAATAAACAAATAATTGTTGCCTTTATTGGCTCCTTTTAGTTTTTTTGCCAAATCTAGCAATACCCCAACACCACTGGCGTTATCATCTGCTCCATTATGTATTTGTATAGTGTCTCCTCTATACAAGCTGCCTTCTGCTCCATACCCTAAGTGATCGAAATGAGCACCAATAATTACCGTGTTATCAGCTTTGTTGTCTAAGTAGCCAATTACATTTGTACCTGTAATTGTGCTATCGCCATCCTTAACCGAGTAACTTACTTTTTGGTGTGGGTTGGTTTTTGGTTTAAATGAAAATTTTTGAAAATATCCATCTGTTCCTTTGGGGTCTAAACCTAAATCACTAAAACGCTTCGCAATGTATTTTGCTGCTTTAATTTCGCCCTTAGAGCCTGTTTGTCTGCCTTCTAAGCTATCATTAGCCAAAAACATCACATCTTCTTTAATACTAAACGCTTTAGGTGTTTCGGTTTTACAAGAAAACAGAATAACTAAAAAAATGACAGATAAGAGGTTTTTCATGGTGATAAATATTAATTTTGCACAAAAATAGTTAATAATTAGAATGAAACGAATATATATCGTTGTTTTAGTTTTTGCTTTAATAGGTTGTAAAAATCAAAATAAAGCTGAAGAAGGAAAAAAGGAAAGCCTGACAACCGTTGTAAAAGATAGTTTAATTTATGCTGAAGAAACCCATTTCAAATCTATTCGTCAAGTTACTTTTGGTGGCGATAATGCTGAAGCTTATTGGAGTTTTGATGACAAACAAATTGTTTTTCAATCCAACAATAAAAAATGGGGGGTAAGTTGCGATCAAATGTTTTTGTTGAATGCAAATGAAACATTAAGCGACAGTATAGCGCCCCCTATGGTAAGCACTGGCATGGGTAGAACCACCTGTTCTTATTTTTTACCAGACAATAACCACATTATTTACGCATCAACACATTTGGGTGGCAAGGAATGCCCTGAAACACCTTTACGTAAAAACGGAAAATATATTTGGCCTGTTTATGATACGTTCGACATTTTTGTTGCTGACCTGGAAGGTAACATCATTAAACAATTAACCAATGAGCCTGGTTATGACGCAGAACCTACTGTCTCGCCAAAAGGCGATAAAATTGTGTTTACTTCAACCCGAAGTGGTGATTTGGAATTATACACTATGAATATTGATGGCACCGACGTGAAGCAAATCACCAATGAATTAGGGTATGACGGGGGCGCTTTCTTTTCGCCAGATGGCACGAAAATTATATTCCGTTCATCGCGCCCAATAACCGAACAAGAAATTAAAGAATATAAAGATTTATTGGCAGAAGGACTGGTAGAACCAACCGATATGGAACTTTACATTTGTAATGCCGATGGAAGTGATTTACGTCAATTAACAGATTTAGGAAACGCCAATTGGAGTCCGTTTTTTCATCCAAGCGGAAAGAAAATATTATTCTCTTCAAACTTTGAAGCAGAACGCGGATTCCCTTTCAATTTGTATTTAATTGATATTGATGGTAAAAACCTAGAACGCGTAACACATAGCGAAACGTTTGATGCCTTCCCTGTGTTTTCAAATGATGGGAAACACCTTATTTTTTCATCAAACAGAAACAATGGTGGTGGGCATGATACCAACCTATTCATTGCGGAATGGCAAGATTAATTGCTTTTAAACTATTCGTAAAATAGCACAATAATTACATTATCTTTGCCAAATCTTTTTACTGAGATGCCTATATGAAGAATATAAGAAACTTTTGCATTATTGCACATATTGACCATGGTAAGAGTACCCTTGCCGATCGTTTGTTGGACCATACGGGTTCGGTAACCGCTCGCGAAAAACAAGACCAGTTGCTCGACAACATGGATTTGGAGCGCGAACGCGGTATTACCATAAAATCGCACGCCATTCAAATGGATTATGTTTACAATGGTGAGCCTTATGTGTTGAATTTAATCGACACTCCTGGTCATGTGGATTTTAGCTATGAAGTTTCGCGCTCTATTGCTGCCTGCGAAGGCGCTTTGTTAATTGTTGATGCGGCACAAAGTATTCAAGCACAAACAATTTCAAATCTCTATTTGGCTTTAGAAAACGACCTAGAAATAATTCCTGTTTTAAATAAAGTAGATTTACCAAGTGCTAACCCCGAAGAAGTTACCGATGATATTGTTGATTTACTTGGTTGTAAACCCGAAGATGTTATACATGCAAGTGGGAAAACTGGTTTTGGGGTAGATAATGTTTTAGCTGCTATCATTGAGCGAATTCCAGCTCCAAAAGGCGACCCTAATGCGCCTTTACAGGCCTTAATTTTTGACTCTGTTTACAACACTTTTAGAGGGATTGAAACTTATTTTAGGGTGTTTAATGGAGAAATTAAAAAAGGACAGCATATTAAATTTGTTGCTACAGGTAAAGATTATTATGCAGACGAGGTTGGCACATTAAAACTAACCCAAGTAGCAAAGCAAAGTATTAAAGCTGGAGATGTTGGATATTTAATTACGGGTATTAAAACGGCTAAAGAAGTTAAGGTTGGTGATACCATTACCGATTTTACCAACCCAACAAAAAATATAGTTGAAGGTTTTGAAAATGTAAAACCCATGGTTTTTGCCGGTATTTACCCTGTTGATACCGAAGACTACGAAGAGCTTCGTGCTTCCATGGAAAAACTCCAGTTAAATGATGCTTCTTTAGTATTTCAGCCCGAAAGTTCGGCAGCATTAGGTTTTGGATTTCGTTGTGGCTTTTTAGGCATGCTTCACATGGAAATTATTCAGGAACGCTTAGAGCGTGAGTTCGACATGACCGTTATCACTACGGTTCCCAATGTGTCCTACCATGCTTATACAAACAAAAACCCATACGATGTTATTATAGTAAACAACCCGTCCGATTTGCCGGAACCTTCAACCTTAAATCGTGTTGAAGAGCCTTATATAAAAGCCACCATTATAACAAAATCAGATTTTATTGGTAATGTTATGTCGTTGTGCATTGAAAAACGGGGTATCATAACAAACCAAACATATTTAACACCAGAACGCGTTGAGCTATCTTTTGAAATGCCTCTAGCTGAAATTGTTTTTGATTTTTATGATAGGCTTAAAACCGTTTCAAAAGGATATGCCTCATTTGATTACCACCCTATAGGCATGAAGTCTTCAAAATTGGTTCGATTGGATATTCTGTTAAACGCACAATCTGTTGATGCGCTTTCAGCTTTAATACATACCGATAATGCTCAATCAATAGGCAAAAAAATGTGTGAAAAGCTAAAGGAATTAATCCCACGCCAACAGTTTGATATTCCTATACAAGCAGCGGTAGGAGCCAAAATTATTTCACGCGAAACCATTAAAGCGCTGCGTAAAGATGTTACCGCTAAATGCTATGGTGGAGATATTTCCAGAAAGCGTAAACTACTTGAAAAACAGAAAAAAGGTAAAAAACGCATGCGCCAAGTAGGGAATGTTGAAATACCGCAACAAGCCTTTATGGCTGTTCTTAAACTAAACGACTAAGATTTCTTTAACAGTTTTGGCATTTAATCACAAATCGTTAATAATTATATTGATTAATATCGTTTATGTCTTATTTTCTTCAAAAATACCGCTTCAATAAAATTGTTAATAATTATTTTGTATGTTTATAACAAAGTAATTATTACAATTAACTTACCCCTAACAAAACGCTTTACAACACTTTGTTTTGCAAGCATTGCTTTTGTTGCGGCTTAAGTTATTTAGGCTTAATTAGTTATTAACAATTTTGCAGTTTTAAAGCTATCTTTTGTGTCTTTTATAATTAATTGGCATAATAACAATTGTTTTAGAAATTTTTAAAATAATTAGCCCAAATAGATTGAATTTACTAATTGAATTTCTTTTTTTTGAAATGGTAAAACCTTATATTCTGATTAAAAATTTTATATGAAAGCGCTTTTTTATACTAGAGAATTTCCGCCTTACGTTTATGGAGGCGCTGGAGTTCATGTTGAATATTTAGCTGATGAACTAGCTAAATTAATGGAAATGGATGTTAGGTGCTTTGGCGATCAAGATAAAAAATCACTAAATTTAACGGTTAAAGGTTATCCTTATGAAAACCCTGAGTTTGATATAACTAACAGTAAACTCAAAGCTGTTTTGCAAACACTAAGCACTTGTGTGCATATGAACGCTGAAAATATTGATGCCGATATTGTACATTGCCATACTTGGTATGCTCAGTTCGCAGGTATTATTGCAAAGCTATGCTATGGCATTCCTTTGGTTATAACAACGCATTCGCTAGAGCCTTTAAGGCCTTGGAAACGCGAACAGCTGGGTAGGGGATATGATGCTTCCTCATGGGTTGAAAAAACAGCTATTGAAATGGCTGATGCGGTGATAGCGGTTTCCGAAGAAACTAAAGTTGATGTGCTAAAATATTTTAACGTTGATGAAAGTAAGGTTAAGGTTATCTATAATGGCATTAACTTAAAGCAATATAAAGTTACCTCTGAAGCCACTACCCTAGACGAATATGGTATTGACAAAACAAAGCCTTATGTGCTGTTTGTTGGAAGAATTACGCGTCAAAAAGGTATTATTCATTTGGTAAATGCTATAAAGTACATAGACATTGAAACCCAAATTGTATTGTGTGCTGGCGCTCCTGATACTAAAGAAATTGGAGAGGAAATGGAAAATGTGGTTAATGAGGTTAAAAAAACAAGAGATAATGTTATTTGGATTGATAAAATGCTCGAAAAAGAACAAATTATCCAATTATATTCCCATGCTGATGTATTTTGTTGCCCTTCAATTTATGAACCCTTCGGGATTATAAATATAGAGGCTATGGCTTGCAACACAGCTGTTGTAGCTAGTGCTGTAGGAGGTATTAAAGAAGTGGTGGTTGATGGTGAAACTGGAATTTTAGTGCCTCTAGAACAACAAAATGTGGCACCATTTGAACCTGTAAATCCTGATAAATTCTCAAAAGATTTAGCAAACGGAATAAACAAAGTAATATCAAATAAAAGCCTAAAAGAAACCATGGCAAAAAATGGCAGAAAACGTGTTGAAGATTATTTTGATTGGGAAGCCATCGCAAAACAAGTGGAGGCGCTTTACAGGTCTTTATTATAAATTTACTACAAACTAATTAAAACTAATTACATATGATTAACGATAAGGTTTTAGCAATTATTTTAGGTGGCGGCCAAGGGTTAAGATTATATCCTTTAACAGATCAACGTTCTAAACCCGCAGTTCCTATTGCTGGAAAATACCGTTTGGTAGATATTCCTATTTCAAACTGTATTAATGCTGATATTAAACGCATGTTTGTATTAACCCAGTTTAATTCTGCTTCATTAAATAGGCATATAAAAGACACCTATCATTTTAGTTTTTTTAGCAGTGCTTTTGTTGACGTTTTAGCTGCAGAACAAACACCACACAACAAAACGTGGTTTCAGGGAACGGCAGATGCGGTTCGCCAAAGTATGCATCACTTTTTAAGACATGATTTTGAATATGTTTTAATTTTATCTGGAGATCAATTATATCAAATGGATTATGAATTGATGATTAATGCGCATGTAGAAAGTAAAGCAGAAATATCAATTGCTACCATTCCTGTTAATGCTAAAGACGCTACCTCATTTGGTATTTTAAAATCTAACAGTGATAGTGTTATAACTTCTTTCATTGAAAAACCAAGCGCTGATTTATTACCTGATTGGACATCTGAAGTAAGTGATGATATGAAATCCCAAGGTAGAAATTATCTGGCTTCCATGGGTATTTACATATTCAATAGAGATTTATTAATCAAATTAATGTCAGACCCTTCAACCAATGATTTTGGTAAAGAAATTATTCCTCAATCCATAAAATCTCATAAAACCTTAAGCTATCAATATGAAGGCTATTGGACAGATATTGGAAATATTGATTCATTTTTTGAAGCCAATATTGGTCTAACTGATGATATCCCGCAATTTGATTTATACGATAAGAAAAAGCGTATTTATACTAGAGCACGAATGCTGCCAACTACAAAACTAGCTGGAACAATGCTTGAAAAAGCCGTTATCGCTGAAGGCTGCATTATTAGCGCTGCTAAAATTGAAAAATCGGTTATTGGTATTCGTTCCAGAATTGGTAAAGAATCAACCATAATTAATACCTATATGATGGGTTCGGATTTCTATGAAACATTAGAAGAAATTGACCAAAACGAAATTGAAATTCTTATGGGAATTGGCGAGCGTTGTTTTATAAAAAATGCGATACTTGATAAGAACTGTAGAATTGGCGACGATGTAAGAATTAATGGAGGAAAGCATCTTGAAGACAACGAAACTGATATGTACTCCATAAAAGATGGCATCGTAGTTGTTAAAAAAGGCGCAACCATTCCTAAAGGATACGTTATTTAACTCAAAATTTTTAACCTCTTCTATCTAACCAACTAAGCAATGCAAAACCAAAAAAGAGTTGTTATTGATTATGTTTCCCCAAGTATTAATTGTGGAGAATTTTATATTAAACGTGTTGTTAATGAAATAGTTAAACTAGACGCATATATTATGGCTGATGGGCACGATGTGTTAGGAGCCTCTGTTCTATACAAACACGAAAAAGACAAAAATTGGCAAGAAACCAGAATGAAATTGGTTGTAAATGATGAGTGGAAAGGGGCATTTACAGTTAAAAAACAAGGGTTTTATACCTATAAAGTACAAGCTTGGGTAGATTATGCTTTGAACTGGAGGCATGGTTTAATTAGAAAAATTAACGACGGGCAACATGTTTCTTCAGAATTGCTTGAAGGAGCTGAATATGTAAAAGCTATCATGGACAAAGTAAATACCAAAGACATTCCGTATTTGGAGTATTTACAACACATTTTTAAAAATGAAAACGATTATGGTGAAGCCATAACCGAAGCAACTTCTGATAGATTATACAAACTGTTTTTTGAAAACCCATTAAAAATACTCGATAATTCATCAAAAGAATACCAAGTATATGTAGACAGAAAAAAGGCGCGATTTAGCACTTGGTATGAGTTTTTTCCACGTTCAACATCAGAACAAGCAGGAGTTCACGGAACATTTAATGATTGTAAGCGTATTTTACCACGGGTAAAAAGTATGGGGTTTGATGTTGTATACTTGCCTCCTATTCATCCAATAGGTGAAGTGAACCGTAAAGGCAAAAACAACACGACCGTAGCTAAAGATGGTGACGTAGGTTCTACTTGGGGAATTGGTTCTCAATATGGTGGCCATAAAGACACCCATCCACAATTGGGAACTTTAGAAGATTTTAAATCTTTAATCCAATGTGCCAAAGATAATGACATTGAAATTGCAATGGATTATGCGTTACAAGCTGCGCCCGATCATCCTTGGGTTAAAGAACATCCCAAATGGTTTAAATGGCGACCTGATGGCACGGTACAATATGCAGAAAATCCACCTAAAAAATACCAGGATATTTTACCCATTTATTGGGAAAGTGAAGATTATAAAGCTTTATGGGACGAGTGTTTAAGTATTTTAATGTATTGGATTGATTGTGGCATCAAAATATTTAGAGTTGATAATCCGCATACCAAGCCTTTTTATTTCTGGAATTGGATTATCACGCAAGTCAAGGCTAAACATCCTGATATTATCTTTTTAGCTGAGGCGTTCACCGCTCCAAAAGTGATGCAACAATTGGCGAAACAAGGCTACACCCAATCTTATACCTATTTCACTTGGCGAAATAACAAACATGAGTTAATAGAATATGTTGAGGAATTGACCAAAAGTGAATTAAAAGAATACATGCAGCCCAACTTTTGGCCCAATACACCCGATATTAACCCATTTCATTTACAAGGAGCCAACGAATCCAAGCACATTCAACGTTATGTGCTTGCCGCAACCTTAAGTTCTAGCATTGGTATTTACGGTCCTGTTTTTGAATATATGTTAAGTGATGCTCTATTAGGAAGAGAGGAATATAATAATTCTGAAAAGTTTCAAATCGCTCATTACGATTGGAATATTAAAAATAAACTCATTACCATTATTGGAAAAGTTAACTATATAAGGCATCATAATGAAGCGCTTCAACAAACCAATAATATAAAATTCTGTTTCATAGAAAACCATAATTTACTAGCCTTTTATAAATGGAACGACTCTAAAACCAATGAGGTTTTGGTTGTCGTTAGTTTAGATGCTTATAATTCTCAACAAGGTACTGTTCAACTTCCATTAGGTGAATTAGGTATCAATGCAGGACAAAATCTCGAGATGCACGATTTAATTACTGATAACCGTTATAATTGGAATAATGAGTGGAATTTTATTGAGCTTCATCCTACCTTACCATTTCATATTTTCAAGATAAACAAATAAATATGTTTGGTCAATCTTCTATACAAACAGTAAACCCCACTTTTAAAACTACCAAAAGTTGGGAGGAATTGCTTGATAGTGATGACTTTGTAAAGGTTTTTTTATCAGATGTTTTAGAAGATTACATCATCAAACAAAGGTGGTATGGAGGTAAAGCCAGCAAACTTAAATATATTGAATTAGCTGAATTTTTTAAAATTCAACAAAAAGGCAAAATTTATTATGGTCTTATTTTAGAAGTTAATTTTATTGAGGCCTTTTATCAGCATTACTTTTTACCTATTGCTTTTGTAACAGATGAAAATTTTGCTAAAAAAGATAGAATACTTCCCATTCAAATTAAAGACCAAAAAGGGTTTATTATTGATGCTCTAAATTTAGAGGCATTTAGAAAGTTGGTTTTTGAACGTATTGCCACTGCCGAACCTATTGAAAAAACCAAAGTACAATATCACAAAAGCCATTTGTTTGAAAACATGGTGTATGAGTCTTCTCGTTTTATGGGGCTAGAACAAAGCAACACCTCGTTGGTTTATAATGAAAAATATGTTTTGAAATTCTTCAGACGCATTTTTGCAGATAAAAACCCTGATTACGAAATGAGCCGTTTTTTATCAGAGAAAAAAGGATTTAAAAACACCCCATCCTATCTTGGAAGCATTAATCTGGTAGATTCAGAAAATACTAACATCACTATTGGCTTGATGCAAGAGATGATTCCCAACGAAGAAGGGGATGCTTGGGAATACATGTTGAAAGAATTACATAAAGTGTTTTCGAATTTAGAGTATAAAAACATCTCCGTTGATACGCTTCCAAACACCGAATTATACCAGCGTTTAACCAGCCAAAATATTCCTCCTCAAATCATAGATTGGGCTGGTTTAAATTTATTTTTACAAGTAGAAACTTTAGCAAAACGTACTGCAGAAATGCACATTGCCCTAGGTTCCGAGTTTGAAGAAACCGCTTTTACACCAGCACATTATAATGGCGACTATACAGTTTGGTTAAAGAACAAAGTTGTTTATCAGTTTCAAAATAGACTAAATACTATTGAAAATAACATTCATAAGCTAGATGGATTAGCTTTAGAATTAGCAAAAGAGTTTCTGGATAAAAAAAACAGCATTAGAAAACATTTTTTAACGTTTGATTGGACCAAGCTTAAAGGCGAGCGCATACGTATACATGGTGATTACCATTTAGGACAAGTATTGGTAAAAGATAACGATTTTTACATTTTAGATTTTGAAGGTGAGCCTGAAAGCACCATTCGAGACAGAAAAGTAAAACAACCTCCCTTAAAAGATGTGGCAGGGTTATTTAGGTCATTTCATTACGCTATTTACGCAACTATTTTTAACAATGGAAAAAGCTATCTTGCAAATCAAGAGAGCTTATTTAAAGCTGGTGAAATATTATATCGCTACATTACGGGTTTATTTATGGGAACTTATGTTACCGAAACACAAAATGCTAACCTAAACTTGGGGTATAACCAAGAGCGTATTTTCATTTTAAAATATTGCTTACTGGAAAAAGCAATTTACGAGTTGGGCTACGAGCTCAATTCACGTCCGCAATGGGCCGTTATTCCTTTAAAGGGAATTTCTAATATTATAAATAATTAAAATATATGGCACAGGTAAAAGTACATAGTTTATTTACAGAGTTTGACATCAATCTTTTTAAAGCAGGGAAACATTATAGGCTTTATGAAAAATTAGGGTCTCACTTGGTAACTGTTGATGGTATTGAAGGCACTTATTTTGCCGTTTGGGCACCGTCAGCAAAACAAGTATCTGTAATTGGTGATTTTAATTATTGGATTGAAGACGAACACCAACTTAATGTACGATGGGACTCCAGTGGTATTTGGGAAGGATTTATACCCTATGTTGAAAAAGGTGCTACTTATAAATATAAAATTCAAAGCCATCACAATGATGTGAAAACCGAAAAGGCAGACCCCTATGGAAGGCGCTTTGAACACAACCCTAATACAGCTTCCATCGTTTGGGATGATAACTATAAGTGGAAAGATGCCCAGTGGATGAAAAAACGCAAAAAACATAATGCATTAGATGCACCTTACTCCGTTTACGAAGTACATCTAGGATCTTGGAAAAAAAACATGGAGGAAGATCGGTTTATGTCATATTACGAATTAGCCGATGATTTGGTAAACTATGTTAAAGATATGAATTTCACACACGTTGAGCTTATGCCTATTATGGAATACCCTTATGACCCTTCTTGGGGGTATCAAATTACAGGGTACTTTGCTCCAACATCGCGCTTTGGCTATCCTGAAGAATTTAAGTATCTGGTAGATAAACTGCACCAAAATGATATAGGCATCATTCTAGACTGGGTGCCTTCACATTTTCCCGAAGATGCCCATGGTTTGGGATTCTTTGATGGCTCTCATTTGTACGAACACCCAGATAAGCGCAAAGGTTACCACCAAGACTGGAAAAGCTTGATTTTTAATTATGAACGTAATGAAGTGCGTTCCTTTTTAATAAGTAATGCTATTTTTTGGATGGATCAATACCATGCCGATGGCTTGCGTGTTGATGCCGTAGCTTCCATGTTATTTTTAGATTATTCTCGTGAGGACGGTGAGTGGGAACCAAACATTTATGGCGGCAGAGAAAATCTAGCAGTTATAAGTTTCTTAAAAGAGTTAAACGAAGAAGTGTATGCTTCTTTCCCTGATGTACAGACTATCGCTGAGGAATCTACAGCTTTCCCCATGGTATCAAAACCAACTTTTGTTGGTGGATTAGGCTTTGGAATGAAATGGATGATGGGTTGGATGCATGATACCTTGGAATATTTTGCTAAAGATCCTGTATACAGAAAATACCATCAAAATGATATTACGTTTAGTTTAGCTTATGCCTTTACCGAGAATTTTATGTTACCTCTCTCTCACGACGAAGTCGTTTATGGTAAAAATTCTATTTTAGGCAGAATGCCAGGTGATGAATGGCAACGTTTTGCCAATCTTCGTTTATTATATGGCTATATGTTTACGCATCCAGGAACCAAACTATTGTTTATGGGTGGTGAATTTGGACAATACAACGAATGGAATTTCCAAGAAAGTTTAGATTGGAATTTATTGGAATTTGAGCCCCATAAAAACACCCAAAACTACTTTAAAGAATTAAACAAGTTTTACAAAAACACACCTGCTTTATTCGAAAAAGCTTTTACTGGTGAAGGTTTTGAGTGGATAAACTATGGCGATCATGAAAACTGTGTTATTTCATATATCAGAAAAGGTTATAAATCTGAAAACAATGTAGTTGTAATATGTAATTTCACTCCAACCATCAGAGAAAAATATAGAATAGGGCTTCCAACTAATGGTAAATTAAAAGAAATTTTCAATAGTGACTCTAAAGAATTTGGTGGTAGTGGCGTTTCAAATAAAAAACAAATTACCATCAAGAAAACCGCATGGAATGGTAAAGATTATTCTGCAGAGGTTACTTTACCGCCTTTGGCCATAACCGTTTTTGAATTTATTTCATAAAAACATCTCCCATTGCGCCTTGCTTCTAGGAACAATGGGGCTCTTATGCTGTTATTATTTTCTATTGTTTTGTTTTATTTTAAATTTTATACGGTTAATTAATGTTTTATTGTATTTCTGTTTTTATCTATTAAGTTTTTAACAATTATCCGGCCTGTTAATTGATTTTTAAATAATTAATACGTCATTTTTTTAGTAAAAAGAAAGGCAGGAGGTCTATTAATTTTAGTATTTTCGTCAATCAATATATTTTTTTTAAAAATATGATATTAAATACCGAATTAGAATATAAAGGGAACCTGTTTCCTTCCAAAATAATAAACTACGAAAAAAACATTAATGTGCTCTCTTTTACCTCTGAAAATGGGGTAATTTTGCAAGTTACTGTGCGTCGAGATAGCATACTCCGTTTCAGATATACAACTACGGGTATTTTTGAAAACGATTTTTCTTACGCCATTACTAAATATGCTAGCAGAGGTTATAACCACCTAGAAGTGGTCGAAAATGATGAGAAATATATCATAACTACCGCAAAACTTATCTGCCATGTTTCTAAAGTTGATTTACGTATATCGCTTTTTGATGCTAAAGACCATACTTTAATTTGTGAAGATGAACTGGGTTTTCATTGGGAAGAAAGTTACGAATATGGTGGCGATGTGGTTAAAATGTCCAAAACAGCTCAACCAGGAGAAAGTTACTACGGACTGGGCGATAAACCTGTAGATAATAATCTTAAAGGAAAGCGTTTTCAAAACTGGGTAACCGATTCTTACGCCTATGGCAGAGATACCGATCCTATCTACAAAACCATTCCATTCTACACGGCTTTGCACAATAAAAAATCATACGGAATCTTTTTTGACAACACCTTCCGCTCTTATTTTGATTTTTGTCATGAGCGCAGAAACATCACCAGTTTTTGGGCACATGGGGGTGAAATGAATTATTATTTCATCTACGGTCCAGAAATGTCTGAAGTGGTAGCAAATTATACAGATTTAACAGGAAAACCTCACCAGCTACCGCCGCTGTGGGCTTTGGGTTATCATCAATGTAAATGGAGTTATTATCCAGAATCCAATGTAAAGGAAATTACATCCAAATTCAGGGAACTAAAAATACCTTGCGATGCTATTTATCTAGATATTGATTATATGGATGGTTTTAGGTGCTTTACTTGGAATAAAGAATACTTTCCAGACCCAAAACGCATGGTTAAGGAATTGGCCGATGACGGTTTTAAAACCATAGTCATTATAGACCCCGGCATCAAAATCGATATGGATTACTCGGTGTTTAAAGAAGGCTTGGAAAAAGATTATTTCTGCAAACGTGCCGATGGCCCTTACATGAAAGGTAAAGTTTGGCCTGGGGAATGTTATTTTCCAGATTTCACAAACCCCGAAGTAAGGGAATGGTGGTCTAATTTATTTAGAGAACTCATTGAAGAAATTGGGGTTAAAGGCGTTTGGAATGATATGAATGAGCCCGCCGTAATGGATGTTCCAGGAAAATCATTCCCTGATGATGTAAGACACTATTATGAAGGCAATCCTTCTAGCCACCGTAAGGCGCACAATGTGTATGGCATGCAAATGGCAAGAGCTACCTATCAAGGATTAAAAAAATTCTCCTACCCTAAACGTCCTTTTGTTATTACACGTGCCGCTTACTCGGGTACACAGCGCTATACTTCAAGTTGGACAGGTGATAATGTAGCCACTTGGGATCATTTAAACATTGCCAATCTACAAGCACAACGCATGTGTATGTCTGGTTTCTCATTTGTAGGAAGCGATATTGGAGGCTTTGCTGAACAACCCAATGGCGAACTTTACGCACGTTGGATACAATTAGGTATTTTCCACCCGTTTTGCAGAACCCACTCCTCTGGAGACCACGGCGATCAAGAACCTTGGACATTTGGAGACACCATTACCGATGTGGTACGTAAGTTTATAGAAATTAGATACCAATTATTACCCTATTTATATACAGCATTTTGGCGTTATGCGGAAGAAGGGATTCCTATTTTAAAATCCTTGGTGCTTTACGATCAAGAAGATGCCCAAACCCATTATAGAAATGATGAGTTTGTTTTTGGTGAAAAAATACTAGCTTGCCCAGTAACCGGACCTAACCAAAAAGGCCGACGCATGTATATCCCAATTGGGAAATGGTATAATTTCTGGACTGATGAAGTTGTAAAAGGCGGCCAAGAACATTGGGTAGATGCCGATTTAGATAGCATGCCCATATTTGTAAAAGAAGGTGCCATTATCCCTAAATATCCTATTCAACAATATGTTGGTGAAAAAACCATTGATGAATTAATTTTAGATGTGTACTATAAACTAGGTAAAGAAACCTCGCAGGTTTATGAAGATGCTACCGATGGGTATGACTACATTAAAGGAAGATATAGTTTAAGAGATTTTAATTTGCATGGGAAAAAAGACGAATTAATTATTCAGCAACATAAAACAGGCAAATATATTACTACCTATAAAACCTTTAAGTTGAATTTACACGGATTGCCTTTTAAGATTTCGAAAATAGAAGTGGACAATGTAGAAATTCCATTTAAAAAATTAAAACTTAATGGCGATAACGCCTTAACGCTCAACAAAGAGTTTACCGAGCTACATATTATGGCTTAAAATAGCTATTATTTATAATTACCAAAAAAGCCCTGTTTTTATTGCTTTACGGGGCTTTTTTGCATTTTATTATTAGGTTTGTGGTATTAATTTTGTCAGAAAAAAGATAACTTCGTTTAACCCGCGTCAACCTCAAAATTTTTCCCTAAATACACCAGTTTAAAGCCTTTTTTAATGGTGATAGCTTGCAAATTAGAAGACGCTATGATATGTAATTCGCCGTTTAAATCTTTTACAAATAATGGAATAACATCGGTGTTGTTATCTATTTTATGTATCAAAGTGTTATAATGGTCGCTTCCTAACAAGGATATTTCGTGTATTTCAGGATGCTTTCCTGCTAACTCCGTTAAGGTGTTAAAATCATAGGTTTGCGATAGTAAGTATTCTCTTGGTTCACTAGTTTTCTCCAACTTTTCTTGGGATGAGATTAACCTAAACGAGCCATTTTCGCCAAATTGTTTCCCGTATTTTTCAATAGCGTATTTATTAATATCCGAGTTTCCGGTTAATGCCAGTAAATAACCTACATCACTCAACTCAATATTATCCATTAAATTATCAGAATAAATATTTGTGCTCATGGCTTCTAAACCTAACTCTTGTGCTTTTTGTATGTTACGTTCGTTGCTATCAATTAGTACCACATGCCTACCATTGGCCTCTAAATACTGCCCCAATATTCTAGAAATTCTGGCAGCACCTACTATTAATATCCCGCCAGATTTTTTTAAAAACACACCTACTAGTTTTGCAAACAATCTGGCCGTGGTAGCGTTTAATAACACAGTTCCTAAAACAATCATAAACACCAAAGGGGTAATATACTCGGCGCCTTCAACGCCTTGTTTTAAAAGTTTACTTCCAAAAAGAGAAGCGATACCTGCCGCTACAATACCACGTGGCCCAACCCAACTTATAAATACTTTTTCATTTGTTTTTAAAGGAGAGCCTATGGTGCTTAAAAACACAGCAAGTGGCCTTATTACAAAAACTACCAACGCAAAAAGGGCAGCGGATTTCCAGGTGTAAAGCAGCATCAAATCTTCAATATTTATATTGGCAGCCAATAAAATGAATAAAATAGAAATGAGTAACACGCTTAACGACTCTTTAAAGTACAAGAGCTCCTTAATGTTTTCCAACTTCCCATTACCTAAAACCATACCCATAACTACCACAGCCAATAACCCAGACTCATGTGCAAAAATTTCGGATTCAACAAAAACCAACAATACCGTTGATAGTGATACCACGTTTAATAAATAATGTGGTATTAATTTTTTATTGATTGAAAACGCCAAGGCATGCGCAAACGCAAACCCAAAGGTAGTACCAAATAAAATAATTTTACCAAACTCTATTAAGGCTGTTTTTGTAAAACCGCTATCGTCTTCCACACTAATAAACTCAAAAACCAAAACCGCTACCAACGCGCCAATAGGGTCTATTAAAATACCTTCCCATTTTAAAACCGTTGAAAGGTCTTTTTTTAAAGGAATATTTCTTAAAATAGGTGTGATGACGGTAGGTCCTGTTACAACAATAAGTCCAGAAAATAAAAATGAAAGCTCCCAACTTAATCCAAAAATCATTTTAGCCAAAATGCCAGCCCCAAAAAAAGTAACTGCAGAACCAAGCGTTATTAATTTAGTAATAACAGGGCCAACATTTTTTATTTCTGCTCGTTTTAAAGTTAAACCTCCTTCAAAAAGAATAACGCTTATTGCTAAAGAAACAAAATAGTATAGGCCTTCTCCGGGAAATAATCCTTTCTCTCCGTTCCAAACAGGTTCTATCCATTTACTACCATCTTCACTTAAAAATTCGGCAGCAATAGGACCCACTAATAAACCGATCAAAATCAAAGGTAAAATAGCTGGAATTTTAAATTTCCATGCCACCCATTGTGCCAATATTCCTAAAATAATAATGCCTGCTAATTCTAACATATTTTAAAATCTACTTATAAAAACTACTAAATTAAGTAAAAACATGTGATTTGATGTTTTTAAAAAATGCTATCTTTCAACTTTAAGCAAAAAACAACAAAAATTTGTCTTTAAAGCCTTTTAAACATATTGGTATAGGAGTGGCGTATTCTCCTAACTTAAAAGCCAACCTTTTCGAAGCGGCCAGATTATCTGTTTTTTTTGGATCTAAATTATTTTTGATTCATGTAGGTGAAGCCTCAAAAGATAAAAAAGACATGTTAAGTGTTATTTTAAAGGGTTTTGAAAAGGATAATTTAAATTACGAAGTGGTTTTTAAAACAGGTAATCCCGTTGATGTTATTTTATCTATTGCTGAAGATAAAAAAATAGATCTATTAATTTTAGGAGCCTTACAAAGAGAACGGTTTTTTAAGTACTATATAGGCTCTATTGCCAGAAAAATTACGCGTTTAGCAAAATGCTCGGTGCTACTGTTGATTAAACCTTCGGTTGAGCGCGTTCCATGTCAACACGTTGTGGTTAATGGTTTAAAAGACCCCAGAACTGAACAAACAATTTTGTTTTCTTTTTATGTTGCCAAAAAACTAAACGTCGATAAAATAACCATTGTTGAGGAAATTAAAAGCGAACAAGTTGCTATTAAGGTTTATGATGATAAATCACTCAGAAGAGCAACTATAGCAAAAGAACGTATTAAGCTAAGGGAAAACTCTAGAATAAAAGAAATTTTGAGTCATATTCCTGAAGCATACACAAAAAATAAAACTATAAAATTACAACCTATTTTTGGTAAACAAGGTTATTCCATTGGGCATTACGCTCAAGTTTCTAGAGCCGATTTATTAGTGATGAATGCCCCTAGAAAAATGACCTTTTGGGATCGATTATTCCCTCATGATATTGAATATATTTTAACCGAATTACCAACCGATGTGTTAATTCTTCAATGAGTCCGAAAAAAAGCAACATAAAAGATTTTTTTAAAGCCATCCCAAAAAACATGTTCTCAGGTTTTGTGGTAAGCCTTATTGCTTTACCGCTTGCTTTGGGGCTTGCTATGGCTAGTGATGCGCCCCCTATTTCGGGCGTTATAGCCGCAATTATAGGTGGTGTGGTTATGGCTATATTGGGCGGTAGCCATGTTACCATTGCTGGACCTGGCAATGGTTTGGTTGGTGTTATTTTGTTAGCCATTTCATCTCTTGGTTTAGAAAGCGCTTATGTAGCTATTATGTGCTCTGGGGTGTTGCTTATGCTATTGGGTTTTTTTAGAATGGGTACGCTGGCCGATTTTTTTCCTTCTTCAGCCATTCAAGGTATGCTAGCGGCTATCGGTTTAATTATTTTGGGAAAACAGTTTCATATTATGCTAGCCCATAGAATCAACAGAGAAGACACTGTTGACTATCTTATGGAAATACCCCACACCATAAATGATGCTTTTCATTACGGAAGCGACGGTTTAATTTATGCTGCTTTAGCTGGTTTTATAAGCTTGCTAATTATGTTTTTTTATTCAAGAATTAGAAACAAGTATTTACAGCTTATTCCAGCGCCCATGTGGATTGTTATCTTGTCTATTGCTTTCAGTTATTATTTTGAAATAGGCCTACATGAACCTAACCCTATTGCCAAAGAATACATGATTTCTGGCATTCCTTCCATACATGATATTATAGCAGATTTACCTCAACCTAACTTTAGCGGTATTTGGAGTGTTTCCTTTTTTGGAAGCGTTTTAGCATTAACCCTTATTTCCAGCATAGAGTCTCTTTTAAGTATTAAGGCGGTTGATAAACTAGATCCCGAGAAGCGCCGCTCTAACGTTAACAAAGATCTTAAAGCTTTAGGTTTGGCAACTGTGGGCAGTGGTTTTTTAGGAGGGTTAAATGTGGTAACCGTTATAGCCCGTAGCTCTGTAAATGTAAATAATGGCGCAACAAATAGGTCTTCAAACTTTTTTCACGCCTTATTTTTAATCATTTTTATTGTGTTTTTTAGTACACAACTTACTCGAATCCCTCTACCCGCTTTGATGGCTATTTTAGTATACACGGGCTATAAACTAGCATCTCCTAATGTGGTTAGAAAAATATTTTCCATTGGTAAAGAACAAATCATCATATTTTTTGTTACCCTTGTTGTGACTTTAAAAATAGGGTTGATTTCTGGTATTTTGGCAGGGGTTTTTGTAACGCTGCTTATTCATATTATTATTAATAAAAGTACTGGGCTTTTTTTAAGAAACATTTTAAAGCCTAATGTTTTAATGTTTAAAGAACAAGATGGCAAAAACAATTTTTATGTTAGTGTCAAGCATTTTTGCAGTTTTTTAAATTACTTCCGTTTAAAGCAGCATTTAGATGCCATACCCGAGAACCAAGATGTTATTGTAGACTTTTCAATGTGTGAGTTTGTTGATGATACCGTTTTGGAAAATATCAACAACTACCAAGAACTGTTTGCAAAACGTGGCGGTCATTTTGATGTTATTGGTTTAGACATGCACGATACAGAAACCCAGCATCCATTTGCGTCAAGACGTTTACTGCGTGTACCCAACATTATTAAAAATAGCTTAACAAGAAGGCAAACAACCTTAAAAAATTTGGCAGAAAACTATGTGCTGAATTATAGTTCTAAAAGACAAAAAAACGTGTCGTTTTTAAATAATTTTTTGTTTTTCAACACAAAAAAAATTAATCATATTTACAACGAATTGTCTCAAAAAGACAATAGCTTAAAATTGTTTGATATAGAATTTTCTGAAGGTGAATTTATTGCCAAAGAGGTTGTTCGCTCTACCATGCTACACATAGATTTGCATTATGCAATACCAGAATTTACACTAGACAGAGAGGGCTTTTTAGAAAAAGTTTACGCTTTAGCTGGCTTTAAGGACATCCCCATTGAGAACCATTCCGATTTTTCCAACAGGTTTTATTTGTTGGGTGAGAATGAAGCCGCCATAGCCTCTTTTTTTAACGACAATGTTACTCGTTTTTTTGAGAGCAATCCATATTATCATGTCGAATCTAATGGCAACGCCCTATTAATTTTTGGAAAAGAGCGATTGGCAAGTATTAAAGAAATTAAAACCCTATTAGATTTTGGAAAAAGATTAAAACAAGTTATCGCTCCTGTTTAATTTTCTTTCTTAATATATTCTTAACACTTTAAGGAATAACATATAGATTTATTAATTTTACATTCTTATGAATTTATTCCCTATTAATGCAGGAAATTTAAAGCTAGATGGTGGCGCTATGTTTGGTGTAGTGCCTAAAACTATTTGGAGTAAAACCAACCCTGCCGATGCCGATAACATGATAGAACTTGCTACCCGCTGTTTACTTATTGAAGATGGTAATAGGCTTGTTTTAATTGACAATGGTATGGGCAACAAACAATCTGAAAAATTTTTTGGCTATTACCATTTATGGGGCGATTTTTCTTTGGACAGTTCCTTAAAAGCCTATGGATTTCATCGCGATGATATTACCGATGTGTTTTTAACGCATTTACATTTTGACCATTGTGGGGGTAGTATTCAATGGAATAAAGACCGTTCGGGTTTTGAACCTGCTTTTAAAAACGCACATTTTTGGAGCAATGAAGCCCATTGGTTATGGGCTACACAACCCAACAAACGAGAAAAAGCATCTTTTTTGAAAGAAAACATTGTGCCTATGGAAGAGAGCGGTCAATTAAAATTTACGTCGCTTCCAGATAATGATTTACTGAAAAACTCTGAGCTAGGGTTCGATATTTTTTTTGCCAATGGGCATACCGATAAACAAATGATTCCTATAATTCAATATAAAGATAAAACCATTGCTTTTATGGCAGATTTATTACCAACAGTTGGGCATTTACCCTTGCCATATGTAATGGGTTACGATACCAGGCCTCTGTTGACCTTAGATGAAAAAGAAAAGTTCCTTAACCTAGCAGCAGAAAAAAATTATTATTTATTTTTAGAACATGATGCGCATAACGAAATCATAACAGTAAAAAACACAGAAAAAGGCGTGAGATTAAATGCTGTTTATAGCGCCCAAGATATTTTCAATTAAATTAAAAACGACTAATTCTAATAAAAATGAAAACAATTAAAACATTACTAACCTCATTCTTATTAACATTACTTTTTTTTGGTTGTGTTAGTACAGCGCCAATTATATCAACTCCTGTTGAAAATATTGACACCTCTCCTTTAAAGGTTTCCAATTTAACAGAAGCAGAAAAACATAATTGGGGGCATTTAGACTTGGTTAAAGATACTATTCCAGGAATGAGTGTAGATAAAGCCTATGCCGAAATTATTAAAAACAGAAAAGGAACAAAGGTTATTGTAGCGGTGATTGATTCTGGGATTGATATTGACCATGAAGACCTAAACGATGTTATCTGGACCAATAAAGACGAAATACCAAATAACGGAAAAGATGACGATAAAAACGGGTATATTGATGATATACATGGTTGGAATTTTTTAGGTGATGGTTATGATGAGCAATTAGAATATGTTAGGATTTTAGCTAGTGGAGATACTACTAACCCAGAATATGCTAGAGCCCAAAAGGTTTATGAAGATGAATACCAAAAACACCTAGGGTATAAAACTCAATACGACCAAATATATCAACAATTAATTTCTGCTGATGAAACTTTATCAAAACACATTGGTAAAAAAGATTACACCAAAGAAGAAGTAAATGCCATTAAAACAGAAGACCAAGCCGTATTACAAGCCAAAGGTATGGCTCAATATATGTTCAGTAATGGTGTAGAATCTATGGCTGATGCCAAAAAAGAAATTAATGAAGCTCTGGAACAAATTAACGAACGCCTTAACTATAACCTTAACAAAACCTTTAAAGGTCGGATAAATGGTGATAATCCAGATGATATATCAACAAAATATTATGGTAATGGCAATGTAAAACCCGTTAAGAAAAGTGAAAGCCATGGCACCCATGTAGCAGGTATTATTGCTGCAAAACGCAACAATGGAAAAGGCGCTAATGGCGTTGCTAATAATGTTGAAATTATGAGTATTAGAAGCGTTCCAAATGGCGATGAGTACGATAAAGATGTTGCTCTTGCAATACGTTATGCAGTTGATAATGGAGCATCCATAATTAATGGCAGTTTTGGCAAAAGCTTTTCCCCTCATAGCGATTGGGTACGCGACGCGATTGCTTATGCAGCAAAAAACAATGTGGTTTTTGTCCATGCCGCAGGAAATGACAGCAATAATGTTGATATTGAGCCTAATTTCCCTGACGACAACGTAAACAGTCAAGAAGTTTCAGATACCTACATAAGGGTTGGTGCTTTAGCGCCAAAATATGGCTCTAATATGGTAGCTGGATTTTCAAACTACGGAAAACAAAATGTCGATGTTTTTGCCCCTGGCGCAAGTGTTTACTCTACCACCCCAGAAAATGAGTATGACACTAAAGGCGGTACATCAATGGCAGCTCCTGCTGTTGCTGGTGTTGCAGCTTTAATTCGTTCGTATTATCCTAAATTAACGGCTGCTCAAGTAAAACAAATTATTATGGATTCTGGTTTGGGGGTTAAACAAAAAGTTGTCGTTGGGGGAGACACCAACAACATTCAACCCTTTGCCGATTTATCAAAATCTGGAAAAATGGTCAATGCTTATAATGCTCTAATAATGGCTTCACAAGAAGCTGCCAAATAATTATATAATTTATTTATGAATCGTTTTTTTTTATTCCTTATTAGTCTTTCTTTTTTGCTTTCATGTAACGCCTCTAAAGGTACTATTGTTACAAACGCGCCCCAATTTGAGGCATCTCAAGTAAGTTCGGGTTATGGGTACTGGCAACAACATGTAGATTATAAAATGGCTATTGATATGGATGTAAACACCTATCGGTATAATGGAAAACAACAATTAGTATACACCAATAACTCTCCTGATGTTTTAAACAGGGTTTACTATCACTTATTTTTTAACGCTTTTCAACCTGGAAGTGAAATGGATGTACGCTCTCGCACCATTGCAGACCCAGACCCCAGGGTTAGCGATAGAATAAGCAAGTTGCAACCCGATGAAATTGGTTATATAAAAGTGAATTCGCTAAAACAAAATGGGGCGGATTTAAAATACGAAACCGTAGGTACTGTTTTAGAGGTTGATTTAGCAAAACCTATCCTACCAGGTGAAAGCGTTACGTTTGATATGCTTTTTGATGGACAAGTGCCTGTACAAATACGTCGTTCTGGTAGAAACAACAAAGAAGGTGTAGCTTTATCAATGACACAATGGTATCCTAAATTAGCAGAGTATGATTTTGAAGGTTGGCATGCCGACCCTTATGTTGGCAGAGAATTTCATGGTGTTTGGGGTAATTTTGATGTAAGCCTAACCATAGACAAGAATTATGTGGTTGGTGGTTCGGGCTATTTGCAAAACGAAACTGTTGATGGAAACAAAAAAACACTTCATTTTATAGCTCCCAATGTACACGATTTTACTTGGGCTGCAGACCCAGACTATATTCATGATACCATGCAAGTGCCCAATGGCCCACTTCTTAATTTTTACTACAAAAGCACTTTAGATACTGAAAAAAAAGAGGGCTGGAAAAAATTACAGCCTAAAACCGTAGAACTGATGCAATATTACAGCGAGCATGTTGGTAAATATCCGTACAAGCAATATTCTGTTATTCAAGGGGGAGATGGCGGTATGGAATATGCCATGTGTACCTTAATAACCGGTAACCGTAGTTTTGGAAGTTTGGTAGGTGTAACGGCTCACGAATTAGCCCATACTTGGTTTCAATTTTTATTGGCAACCAACGAGTCTAAACACGAATGGATGGATGAAGGTTTTACCAGTTACATAAGCGATTTAGCTATAAACGAGATTATGAAAGAAGGCAAAACAAACCCAACAACAAGCGCTTACAAAGGTTATATATATTTAGCAAAATCAGGGAAAGAGCAACCGCTAACCACCCATTCTGATAGATATGCTTACAACCAAGCTTACGGTATTTCGGCATATAGCAAAGGAGAAGTCTTTTTGGCACAATTAGGTTATGTGATTGGAGAAGACAACTTAAAAAGGACCATTAAAAAGTATTTTACAGACTTTTCGTTTAAACACCCAAAACCTCTGGACATTATAAGAACAGCAGAAAAGGTTTCTGGCTTAGAACTCGATTGGTATTTAATTGATTTTGCACAAACCACAAATACAATTGATTACGCTGTAAAATCAGTTGAAGGTAACATCGTTACTTTAGAGCGTATTGGTTTAATGCCTATGCCCATTGATTTATCAGTAACATATACCGATGGAACTAGTGAAAATTTTTATATCCCGTTACAAATGATGCGAGGTGAAAAACTAACCTCATCAACCATTATGAACGATTGGGCTTGGGCGTATCCAACTTATACTTTTGAGACTTCAAAACCTGTAAGCTCTATTGAAATAGACCCTTCGGGCTATATGGCTGATATTGATAGGACGAACAATAAAAATTAAAGCAACTAAGTTGATTTTTTTTAGGCCCTCTGAGATTTTTCAGGGGGTTTCATTTTTTACTGTTTATCGAAATGTCTTGCTGAACTCGATTCAGCATCTCATAACATTTGTAAATATTGATGTTTTAGAAGAGAACCTGAAACTAGTTCAGGTTGAAAATGTTCTTTATGATTGATTTCGGACATTCAATAAAAAATTTCAAAAAATTAATATGTCCTTAAGATAAAAACGTTTTACAACAGCCCCTAAGCGCAATAACGCCTGAATTTCCGCGAGGAAATTTTACCCGTTTTGCTAAATTAGGTGCATCATCTGAAAGTACACGCAAACTTTCCATATACTTACGCTTACACAAACCGTTAAACAAAACACTTCAAAAAACCACTAAAAACTTAAGTGGTTTTTTTATTTTACTACCTTTGAAAACTAAACTGTTGCTCATTGCCATTTACCTATTCAAAAAAAGAGAAACTAAAAAGTAAAAAGCTTATTGACCATTTGTTTGCAGAGGGTCAATCGGTTTCTGCATTTCCTTTGCGCATGGTTTTTATCCCAACAACTTTTGATGATGGCGTTCTTGTTAAAGCAGGCGTATCGGTAAGTAAGCGCAATTTTAAATCTGCTATTGATAGAAACCGTATAAAACGTTTGTTACGAGAGTCTTACAGATTGAATAAAGCTCGTTATTTTAACAATTTAACAACACAACACGCGTTAATGATTTTGTACATTGGCAAAGATAAACCCACATATTCCCATGTAGAAACCAAAATGAACCTCTTATTTGAGAAGTTTTTGATAAAGGTTTCTGAAAAGTAAAAAATATAAAAATGAAACGTTTAATAACAAGAAAAATCGTTCTTCCAGTATTAGCTACCTCTATTTTTTTAACAACCACAGCGTTTCAAAACGATTTTTTTGAGATCGCTAAGCAACTTGAAATATTCACCACCTTGTTTAAAGAACTCAACATGAATTATGTTGATGAGACAAACCCAGGTGATTTAATGGACACAGCCATAAAAAGCATGTTGGCCGATTTAGATCCGTACACCAATTTTATGAACGAACAGGATGTTGAAGCAGCAAGAATTAACAATACTGGCGATTATACGGGTATTGGTGCTAAAGTAAAAACCCTAAAAGATAAGTTGGTTATTATAGAGCCTTATAAAGATTATCCTGCAGACAAAGCGGGCTTAAAGGCTGGTGATGAAATTATTAAAGTTGGTAATGTGCTGGTTGAAAGCTATAAAGATGATGCAGCCGATTTACTCAAGGGCGCTCCTGATAGCTCTGTAAAAGTTACATTTAAGCGCCAAGGAAAAATGCAAACAGCAACCATAAAAAGAGCTGAGGTAGAAATAAAAGCAGTGCCCCACTTTTCTATGGTGAACAACAAAACGGGCTATATTGTTTTAAGTGCCTTTAGCAGAAAAGCTTATGCCGAAACCAATTATGCGTTACGCGATTTAAAAGCACAAGGTGCAGAGCGTATTATTTTGGACTTAAGAGGAAACCCAGGGGGCTTGGTAAATGAAGCCATTAATATTGTTAATCTTTTTGTTCCTAAAGGGCAATTGGTGGTAACCACAAAATCTAAAGTTGAAAAATATAACAAAACTTATTACACCCAAAACCAGCCTATTGATACCGAAATACCGCTAGTTGTTTTGATTGATGGCAATAGTGCCTCAGCAAGTGAGATTGTTTCGGGTGCGTTACAAGATCTGGATCGTGCTGTTATTGTGGGCGCACGTAGTTTTGGCAAAGGTTTGGTACAGCGCCCCAAACAATTAACTTATGGGACGCAAGTAAAAATTACCATTTCTAGATATTATACCCCTTCCGGAAGATGTATACAGGCTTTAGATTATTGGCACAGAAATGAAAAAGGAGAAGCAGTGCGTATAAAACAAGAAAACTACAACGCATTTAAAACCAAAAACGGTCGGAAAGTTTTTGATGGTGGTGGGGTTTTCCCTGATGAATTTATTGGGTCTTATAAAAATTCTCCCATTACAACGGCCATTATAAACAACGATTTAATCTTTAATTACGCCACAAACTATCATTATAGTCATACAATTAACGATATCAATGCATTCAAGCTTACCGATGCAGATTTTAAAGGTTTTAAAGACTATTTAAAAACCAATGGTTTTTCGTTTGAAACCGATACCGAAAAAGTTCTTCAAAAAGCATTTGAAACATCAAAAGAGGAGATGTTAAATGATAACATTAAGACCGATTTTAATACCTTAATGCAAACCTTAAACAAATCAAAAACAACAGTAATAGACGAAAACAAAGACTATTTATTAAAATTACTAACTGAAGAAATTGTTAAACAATACGCTTACAGAGAAGGTTTGTATGATTACTATAAAATACACGACTCTAATATTAAAAAAGCCACAGAAATCCTAAACAATCCATCGACTTATTTAGGGTATTTGAACTGATTTTTTTGCTTTTTTAATCATTTTATCAAGAGAATCCCCCTGTTTATAGGCAACTGGCATGGTTTTCGATTAAAAAAAGTATATTTATCCCTAGTTCTATCATCCTTCTATGAATAAACTATTAATACTTATATTAATAACACTTAATAGTGTTTTTGCTTTTTCCCAAGAAGAATTAACACACGTGGTTTATTTTGAAACTGATAAATATGATGTGCCTGTTACTGAGGAAAATAGATTATTATTATTTATTTCAACCTTAAATGGTATTGATATTGAATCCATTTCCATTTTTGGGTTTTGTGATGATAGAGGCACCGACACTTATAACTTAAAACTCTCACAACAACGTGCCGATGCTATAAAATCTATTTTTTCAAATAATGAAATAAGCAAATCTTTAATAACCAGTGTTGATGGTAAAGGAGAAATACTTCTTAAAATTGTTGAAGAGAAAAACCTATTGAAAATTAGGGGTTTAAACCGAAAAGTTGAAATTATAATAAAGCCTAAACTTCCTAAACCAAAACCTGTTGTAAAAGACACTATCCCTAAGGAAAAAGATGTTGTTGATTTAATTAAAGAAAGCACAAAAGGCGATAAAATCATTTTTAAGAACATCCTTTTTGAAATAGGTTATGCTTATGTTACCCCTGATTCAAAAAAAGTATTGAACGATATAGCAAAAGCCTTAGTTGAAAGAGAGGATATTTATTTTACCATACAAGGGCATGTGTGTTGTACGCAATTTACAAGGGATGCCGTAGATAGAAAAACAAAAAAACGCAACCTTTCTGAGGCTAGAGCTAAATATGTTTACGATTATTTTGCTAAAAAAGGAGTCGATAAAAAACGGATGCGGTATATAGGTATGCGCCGAAAATTTCCTTTAGGAGGTGACCCAAAATTTGATAGGCGCGTTGAAATTGTTATTACTTATGTTGATAATGCAAATTAAAATGTTATGGTAATAAAATTTCAGTATTTCTGTTTATTACCTTTGGCTTAATATCCTTTAGCGGGTTAACACAAACCTTTGTTCCTGATGATAATTTTGAACAAGCTTTAATTGATTTAGGCTTAGATTTTGGTCTTTTGGATGATTTTGTGCCAACATCAAACATAAGCACACTTTCTCCTTTGAGTAAGAGCAACTCAATTCGTCTTTGCATCACTACCCGGAACTTTTAATGGTAAAATTTTACCTAGTGATGAATTATTGGTATCTAGTTGTTTTAATATCAGGTGAGGCCTTAAAAGGGTTCTTTGTTTTGAAAAGATAGTCTCTTTTTTATCATAGCTATATGTGGAATATCATCTTCTAAATATTCCTCTCCTACAGCTTTAAATCCTAAATTAGTATAAAATTGTTTAAGGTAACATTGCGCAGATATTTTAATTAAGTCTTCATTATAATGTGTTTTAATAGCATTTATTGATGCTTTCATAATATCATAACCATACTTAAATTGTCTTTCATTTTTAGTCACAACTACTCTACCAATGCTTGCTTCGGTAAAATAATCTCCTGGTTTAAAAATGCGTGTATAAGCAATAAGTTTGTCATCTTTAAAACCTAAAACATGAAGCGCTTTTTGGTCTTTTCCGTCAATATCTTGATAAACACAATCTTGTTCTACAACAAAAACCTCACTACGAAGTTGTAATAAATTATACAACTCTTTCTTTGTTAATACTTCAAAAGATTTTACTATAATTTCTAACATAAATTAATCCTGTACAATAATATCCTTCGCATCATCCTTACCAAACTCTGGTTGAATATTCACATGGTTGATGTCGTATTTATGTAATACAAAATCTTCTACTTTATGAAGAATAACATCAAACTGCGATAAGGTAATATCCTGTTCAAAATCTATATGTGCTTCTAAATGAATTTCTTCTTCATTTAATTGCCAAACATGAACATGATGAACATTTTTTATACTTTCAAAAACATTG
This sequence comes from Tamlana sp., assembly GCA_049451635.1. GTDB lineage: Bacteria > Bacteroidota > Bacteroidia > Flavobacteriales > Flavobacteriaceae > JBMTVT01. Next base: position 50,176 of record JBMTVT010000003.1, read on the forward strand.
ATTTCTTCAACAATTTGTTTTATAGGTATGGTATCTGGTGTGAAAAGCATTAAAACTCGGGTGGAATCTTTTAATAAATCAAAACCCATCCAAATTAGGTAAATAGCTATTATAAATGTTAACACACTATCTACCCAAAAAACTTGATAATATTTCATTAATAAACCACCTATCAATACCGCTACACTTGCCATCATATCGGTTAATAAATGGAGGTATGCGCTTTTTAAATTCATGTTAGATTCCGAATCTTTCTTTAATAAAAGAACACTTAAACCATTAGCTATAATAGCTATAAACGATAACCATATAACCAATTCACTCTCAATTTCCTTTGGGTCACTAAGACGTTTTATAGCTTCAATAATCAGTAAAACCGCTACAATAATTAAAGTAGAGGCATTTATAAAGGCAGCTAAAATTTCGGCACGTTTATAACCAAAAGTTCTATGTATGGAAGCTTCTTTTTTTGATAATTTACTAGCTACGTAACTTACCGTTAAAGAAATTACATCACTAAAATTATGTAAAGCATCACTTAAAAGCGCTAAACTACCAGATATAACACCACCTATTATTTGAGATATCGTAATAAGGATGTTTAATAAAATAGATATTAAAAGATTTTTACCTTTTAAATCTAGGTGTTCATGTGTATGTTTATGAGAATGGTTGTGCCTCATTTAACAAGATAATGGTATTTTATCTATACGTTTTTGGTGTCTTCCACCTTCAAAAGCAGTGTTTAAAAAAACCTCTACCATTTCTACAGCTTGATGGATAGCTGTAAATCTAGCAGGAATACATAAAACATTAGCGTTATTATGGGCACGAATAAGCTCTACTATTTCTTTATTCCAGCATAAACCAGCGCGAATTTTTTGGTGTTTATTAGCAGACATAGCAACACCATTAGCACTACCACATATTAAAATACCGTAATCTGCTTTTTGCTTTTCAACCTCTTCTGCTACAGGGTGTACAAAATCGGCATAATCTACACTATCATTACTATCTGTTCCATGGTTAATAACCGTATAACCTTTTGATTGTAAATAGTCTACTATAGCGAATTTATAATCGGTACCTGCGTGATCGTTTCCTATTGAAATAGTCATTATTTTAAGTATTATTATATATTATTACAAAGGTAGTAATTATAAATAATGTGTATTACTATATTTATTACATGTTAATAAGTGTTTATTTTTTTTTAAAAGAAAAAAAAGAATATTCATTTATTTTTCTAAACAAAAATTGCAAGTTAAAATCCAAATTTTTAATTCACTTTTTCTAGAAAATTTATGAGACAAAAAGAAGATAGATATAAACATCATTTTAAATAAAGTTATAAGTAAAAACTATTTAAATATAGTTGTTAACAATTGTGAACATAACATTAAAATACATTAAAAATGAACTCATTAAAAATTATTTTAATGTTAATTACATATTAATAGAATATAAATTAATTATTATCAAAATAAAACTTAAAAAAGTTATACTACATATTAACAGGCTATAATAACCATTATTTATTTTTTTAAATTTTAAAAGAAATTAATAGTATAAATATATTATGTGGATAACTTCAATTTAACGTTACCAAAACACTATTAAATATTAATATTGTAACTTTACTAAAAATAAATAGCAAAGCTTCTTACAAAATATAGCTATTTAATAACACAATTTCCTGTATCTTAGGAAATGAATATGATTACAAAAATTACATGACAAGAAAGAAAAAAGGGAAATCTAAAAACAAAGGTATTTCCAACCTTACCAATACCATCTTAAGTATTTTAAAAAAAGAAAGAAACAAAACTTTTAACTACAAACAAATAGCTGCCATACTTGGTGTAAATGATGCTAGTAGTAGGAATCAAATTATAAAAAAATTACGCGATTTACAAGGAAAAAAAGAAATTGAAGAAGTAGAACGCGGTAAGTTTAAAGCTGTAATAAAAACCGATCACCATAAAGGTATTCTAGATTTATCTGGAAGAGGATCTGGTTATATTATAAGCGAAGATTTTAATGATGATATTTTTATAGCTTCAAATAACATTAATAAGGCCTTAGATGGCGATGAAGTAGAATTTTACCTGTATAAACGCCCTAAAAAAGGGAAGTTAGAAGGAGAAATAACCAATATTATTAAACGTGCAAAAACTGAATATATTGGTGTTATTCAAATGCATGAAAAATATGCTTTTGTAATAACAGATAGTATTAAAATGTACAAAGATATTTTTGTACCTATTAATAAAACCTTTAAAGCAGAAGATGGTGATAAAGTATTGGTAAGACTTGAAGATTGGCCAGAAAACGCCGATTCTCCTTATGGAAAAGTGATACAAATTTTAGGTAAACCAGGAGAACATAATACCGAAATACATTCTATTTTAGCTGAATATGGTCTGCCTTATGAATTTCCGTATGAAGTAGAACAATTTGTAAATCAAATAGATACATCTATAAATTCAGAAGAAATTGCAAAACGTAGAGATATGCGACAAGATTTAACCTTTACTATCGACCCAAAAGATGCTAAAGATTTTGATGATGCGTTGTCTTTTAAAGTTTTAGATAATGGTTTGTATGAAATTGGTATTCATATTGCCGATGTATCGTATTATGTAGAAGAAGGAACCGTTTTGGATGATGAAGCTTATGAACGAGCAACCTCTATTTATTTGGTAGATAGAGTAGTACCTATGTTACCAGAAATATTATCAAACAATACTTGTTCTTTAAGACCACATGAAGAAAAATTAACTTTTTCGGCAGTGTTTCAAATAAATGACAAATGTGAAATAAAAAACGAATGGTTTGGTAGAACTGTAACCTATAGCGATGCTCGTTTTACTTATGAAGAAGCGCAAGTTATTATAGAATCAAAATTAAATATCATTCCAAAAGAAGTATCCTTAACAGGAAGCGAATATCAAACTAATCCTGCTATTTCGAAAGCCATTTTAAAACTAGATGAACTAGCTAAAAAAATACGTGTTAAACGTATGAGTTCTGGAGCAATTTCATTTGATAAAGTTGAAGTAAAGTTCGATTTAGATGAAAAAGCAAATCCTGTTGGTGTCTTTTTTAAAACTAGTAAAGATGCTAATAAATTAATTGAAGAATTTATGTTATTAGCAAACCGAAAAGTATCAGAGTTTATAGGTAAAAAAGAACCAAAACACACTTTTGTATATCGTATTCACGACGAACCAGACGATAGTAAATTAGCTCAATTACAAGGAATTGTATCAAAATTTGGATATAAATTAAACTTAAAAGATAGAAAAACAACATCGGCTTCACTTAACTTTTTACTTAAAGAAGTTAATGGAAAAAAGGAACAAAATTTAGTAGATACCTTGACTATTAGAAGTATGAGTAAGGCCGAATATTCTACACAAAATATTGGTCATTATGGGTTGGCGTTTAATTATTACAGTCATTTTACATCGCCTATTCGAAGATATCCCGATGTGATGGCTCATAGGTTATTGCAACATTATTTAGATGGAGGAAAATCGGTTAACGAAGCTATTTACGAAGAAAAATGTAAGCATTCCAGTGATATGGAAAATTTAGCCACCAAAGCCGAACGCGATTCTATAAAATATATGCAAATTAAATTTATGCAAGACCATAAAGATGAGCAATTTATAGGTGTTATATCTGGAGTAACCGATTGGGGAATTTACGTTGAAATTGTATCGAATAAATGTGAAGGTATGGTTAGTGTTCGTGATATGCAAGATGATCATTATGCGTTTGATCAAGATTTGTATGCTATGATTGGCAGACATACTAAAAATATGTATCAACTTGGTGATGAAGTTGTTGTAAAAGTTAAAAAAACTGATTTAGTTAAAAAACATCTCGATTTTTATCTAGTAGGAAAACATGAATAAATTGTCATTGCGAGGAACGAAGCAATCTGTTTAAGACAAAAAAACAATTTATTAAGTTTTATAAAAATTATCTAACAACGGAATAATTATTGATTAAAATCGTTCTATCAAAAAAATAAATATTAACAGATGAAACGTATTATCTTATTACTAACAATTTTTATATCAGCTTCTGCAGTCTCTCAAAAACAAATTGAAAAAACTATTGGCGACTTTAGCGAACTTAAAGTTTATGATTTAATAGAAGTTGAATTAATTAAATCAAAAGAAAATAAAGCCATTGTTACAGGTAGTAATATTGAAGATGTTGTATTAAATAATAAAAATGGTACTTTAAAAATTAAAATGAACATTGGAAAAATTTTTGATGGCAACAACACTAAAGTTACTTTATACTACACTACATTAGATGCTATAGATGTTAATGAAGGCGCAAAAGTATATAGTACCGATACTATAAAACAATTTGAGATAAGTTTACGTGCTCAAGAAGGCGGTAGTATACAAGTACCAATAGAGGTTTCGTATGCTATTATAAAAGCAGTAACAGGTGGCAGTATTAAAATCACAGGAAGCTCTAAATCTCAAAATGTATCATTACTTACTGGAGGATTGTATAGGGGAGAAGAACTAGAAACTATTAAAACCGAGGTATCTATAAATGTAGCAGGTGAAGCTCATGTAAAAGCTACAAAATTAGTAGATGCTAAAATTAGAGCGGGTGGCGATGTGTTAGTATACGGAAATCCAGAAACTATTAACGAAAATATTGCTCTTGGTGGCAAAGTAAAAAAAGTAGAATAAATTTTAAATGGTAGTATCACAAAAAGTGTGTAAAGTTTAATTTTTGATTAATTTTAAATT
>JBMTVT010000004.1:0-54769 GCA_049451635.1 Tamlana sp.
GGAACGTGCCGAAAAATCCTTGCGAACCTAATAACTGGTATTGCTGCATTTACGGAAACTATAGACATCTTTCCACTTGATCTCCCCCAAGTATTCCTTGCAATCTAGGTCTTTTTTGAAGAAAAACAGAATGGATTTATTCAATCCTTTTTTTGATAATCACAGAAAAGGTTGGTGGCAAAAAGGAAATACTAATATTCACCGTAAACTATTGATTGATAGCTTATTTGAAAAGGAAAATGCTCTTAAATTGGCAAACATTGTAAAGTTATTCCTAAAAGATAAATATAGGGTTAAAGATATATATGTAAATGTTAAACCAATCATAAAATCAAGATATAAAAAATTACAGGAAACTGGATTAGAAGCTGAACTATATTTTATTAATAATTTTAATTCAATTGACATCTTTAAGAATGGAGTGATCGAAGATGTCAGATTGTATGGGGACGGTTATGATTTTCAAGTGAATGTTAATAAAAATTCATTTTTAACTGAAGTTAAAGGAATTAGAAATAAAAAAGGAAAATTTAGACTTACAGAAAATGAGTATAAAAAAGCCAATGAATATAAAAATGATCATATAATAACTGTAGTATTAAATTTAAATGAATCGCCCACATTCTTAACCATAGATAATCCCTTGAAAAATTTAAAATTTAAAAAGAAAATTATCGAATCTAAAACATCAAAAGAATATCACTTAAACTCAGACATATGCTAAGCTTTTACGATAAAACAATTACTTTAGAGAGTTACTTATTTGAAATTAAAGACAACTACTCTGATAGCTTTAAAGCAGATATTTACATTTACTTAGACGAGCTTGAAAATGTTCAAGAAAATGAAGTAAAATAAAAGTTTTTAAAAAAACTTAACACAAAAAAAGAAATTCAAAATTTGGTTAATAATTTAACTTCATTAATAGTGATGAAATATAACAAAGAAGAAATGGGATTATCAGACTTTATTCATTATTCAATATATTAAAAATGATATTGGCAAAATAAAAGTTAAAACGCATTAAAAAATTCATTTTAAAGCCTGCTCTAAATCGGCAATAATGTCTTCTACATGCTCCAAACCAACAGACACACGTACCAAACCATCGGTAATATTAACTTCCAATCTAGCTTCTTCACCTAAACTATGATGCGTTGTTGATGCTGGATGCGTCACAATGGTTCTGGTATCGCCTAAATTAGCAGACAGCGAACACATTTTAATACTATTTAAAAAATTGCGACCTGCTTCTATACCTCCTTTTATTTCAAAAGCCACAATGTTTCCACCTAATCTCATTTGTTTTTTAGCGACCTCGTATTGCGGATGCGATTTTAAAAACGGATATTTTACCCAATTAATTTTTGGATGGTTTTCTAAAAACTCGGCTAATTTTAAAGCGTTTTCGCAATGCTTATCAACTCTTACCGACAAGGTTTCCAAACTTTTAGACAATACCCAAGCATTAAACGGTGACATGGCAGGACCTGTATTTCTTGAAAATAAATAAATCTCTCTGATTAAATCGGCATTACCAACAGTCACACCACCTAAAACACGCCCTTGTCCGTCAATTAATTTGGTTGCCGAATGGATGACCAAATGTGCACCAAACTTAATGGGTTGTTGTAAATAAGGTGTTGCAAAACAGTTATCAATCACTAAAATAAGATTGTGTTTTTTTGCAATGTTTCCCAATACTTCCAAATCGATGATATCAATCGCTGGATTTGTAGGCGATTCGGCATATAAAATTTTGGTCTCGGGCTTTATAAAACTTTCAATTGTTTCGGGTTCGTTGATGTTGAAATAACTAGTTGTGATATTCCATTTTGGTAAAAACTTAGTAAGCAAGGTATGCGTAGAACCAAACACCGAACGCACCGATACAATATGATCGCCACTATTTAACAAAGCTGTAAAGGTTGAAAACACCGCTGCCATTCCTGTTGCAAATGCGTAACCAGCTTCAGCACCTTCCATTTTGCAAATCTTTTCTACAAACTCGCTGGTATTAGGATTTGTAAAACGACTGTAAATGTTGCGTTGCTTTTCTTCGGTAAACGAAGCGCGCATATCTTCGGCATCTTCAAATACAAAACTAGATGTTAAATACAACGGACTGGAATGTTCTAAAAAATCGGTGCGTTCTAATTGCGTTCGTATGGCTTCTGTTTCAAACTTTTTTTTACTCATTAAATATTATTTACGTTTCGACTGCGCTCAACCTTACATTTATTTCTTACGCTTAATTTATATGTTTACTCAACCTTAAAATATCACCAAAAACACCTCTAGCGGTTACTTCTGCACCAGCACCAGCGCCCTGAATAACAATGGGTTGTTCTCCATAACTTTCGGTAAATATTTCAAAAATAGCATCACTACCTTTTACATGACCCAAAGTACTATCTTCTGGAATGGACACTAATTTTACTTCTAGATTTCCTTTGTCTTGTGATAAATCTCCGGATAAATCACCCACATATCTCAATACATATCCAGGTTTTTGTTCCTCCTTTATCTTTTGGTATTGTTTGTCTAAAACATCTAACTGTGATAAAAATGATTCCACCGAAATATTTTGATACGTTTCAGGAATTAAATTCTGTACCGAAACATCCTCAAATTCGTTTTGCAAATCCAACTCTCTTGCTAAAATTAACAATTTTCTAGCGACATCATTTCCTGAAAAATCTTCACGTGGGTCGGGTTCGGTAAATCCTTTATCAATCGTTTCTTGCACAATTGTACTAAATGGTTTGTCTTGAACTGAAAAATTATTGAATAAATAGCTTAAAGTTCCTGAAAATACGCCTCGAATTCTGGTGATATTCTCCCCCGACTCGTGTAATAACTTAATGGTATCGATTAACGGCAAACCTGCTCCAACCGTGGTTTCATAAAGATACTGTTTATTATGCTCTTTTAATTGAACCCGTAATTCTTTATAAAAATCGTGTGAAATGGTATTGGCTATTTTATTAGATGATACTAAATCGAAACCTGCTTCAACTAATGGTAGATAATTTTCATGAAAATCGTTGCTAGACGTATTATCAACAGCAATTAAATTTTCTAAATGATGCGCCTTAGCGTAAGTGATAATATCCTCCACCGAACTTTCAAAATCGGACGATTTTATTTCCGTTGCCCAATTGGTAGTAACGCAATTTTTGTTTAAAAGCAATCGTCTTGAATTGGCGATAGCAAATACATTTAAGCTGATGGCTTTGCGTTTTTCAATCTCATCTTTCGATTTTAAAATTTGATTGATTAAAGCAGCCCCAACACCTCCATGACCAAAAATGGCAATGTTTATTTTCTTTGAAATTCCGAAAATTTCACCATGAATCACATTCATTGCCTTGTGAAGTTGGCTCTTTTTAACCACCAAACTCACGTTCCTACCTGTAACTGTATTGTTGAACAACAGTGGTGTAATTTGATTTTTAATCAGAGCGTTAAATGGTTTATGGAATGAACTCAATTCAATACCAATAATAGAAATTACCGACACATCATCAACTACATGAATTTTATTAACATCTTGAGAATAAAAATCTTTTTCAAACTCACGCTCCAAGGCTATTATAGCTTGATTAGCTTGGTCCGCATCAATAATGAGGCCAATACCGCGTTCAGAAGAACCTTGCGAAATGATGCTGACGCTAATATCTTTATTTGCCAACGCACCAAAAATTCTGGCATCCACGCCGCTTTTTCCAAGCAATCCACGACCTTCCAAATTGAGTAAAGCTACATTATCCAAAACCGATAAGGAAGTTACTTCTTTTGAGTTTGGTTTTGCCGTTATAAGCGTGCCTTCATCATCGGCATTAAACGTATTTAAAATTCGCAGATTGATGTTTTTTTCAACTAATGGAATGATGGTTTTAGCGTGCAAAACCGTGGTTCCAAAATTAGCCAATTCGTTGGCTTCACTAAATGATAATTCTCGTATTTTTTGGGCATCTTCAACCAAATCTGGATTAGCCGTATAAATACCACTTACGTGTGTGTAATTTTGTAATTCTTCAGCATCTAAATAATTAGCCAACAATGCCGCAGTATAATTGCTGCCATTTCTTCCTAAAGTGGTTGTTTCATTTTTTGAATTTGAAGCGATAAACCCTGTAACTATGTGAACCATATCACTATCACTTTCTTTGAAATACTTTTTGATGTTATCTTTTGAAAGTTGTGAAATGGGTTTCGCATTTCCAAAAACATCATCTGTTTTAATCAATTGTCTAGTATCTGTAGCATTGGCTTTTATATTTTTTTGATTCAAAAGTTCGGAAACCATTTTTACCGATAGCAACTCCCCTTGGGCTAAAATTTCGTCTTTTGTTTTTTTACTGAAATCGTGCAATAAGCTGACACCTTCAAACAGTTTTTCCAATACTGAAAACTCCTCAGAAAAATCAATATTTGGCAACGGTTCTTTTTGATAGTTTTTAAAAACTTCAAAATCTTCTTTAAAGTCTTTACCCTTATGAGCTTTGTTCAAAATATCTTCCAGTTCATCCGTTGCATTACCACGTGCAGAAACCACAACAGATATTTTTTCACCAGCATTCACTTTGTTTTCAATAATGGAAATCACTTTTTCCAACCCTTCACCATTTGCCAAAGATTTACCTCCAAACTTTAATACTTTCATTCTTTTTCTTTTAGAATTTGGCACAAAAATGCCCTCTATAATTTTTTCCAATTGCTCATATTCCATTAAAAACGCATCGTGCCCATGTACCGAGTGTATTTCGTTGTAAGTCACATTGGCATGCGTTACCGCCAATTGTTTGTGGGTTTGCCTATTTTCTTCAGCAGTAAAAAACAAATCGGAATCCACTCCAACAATGTGAATGTTCGCTTCAATATTTTCTAAAACATTTAAATCTGCTTTTCTGTTTTTGGTAACATCAATGGTTTTTAAAAGCTGGTTCATTAATTTATAAGCTGATAACTGAAACCGTTCTTGCAGTTTTTTACCGTGATGCAACAACCAACTTTCTACATTAAAAATTTCTAAATCTTCATTTTTTGAACGCTGAAAACGCGCTTTAAAAGATTCAGGCGTTCGATAGCATAACATGGCGTGCATGCGCGCATCGTGTACCGGATTTTTAGAGTTTAACAGAAATTGCTCTTGTATTTGGCAGTTGGCAATTAACCAATCCGTCGATTTCCAATCGGTAGCTACGGGTATTAAATGTTTAGTAAAATCTGGTTTTAAAACAGCCATTTCCCAAGCAATGCCTCCACCAAGTGAACCTCCAATAGTTGCATAAAGTTTAACGGTTTTTAATTCTTTAAGTCCTGTTAAAAACAGTTTTGCGATATCTCTTGCAACAAAATCTTTATAATTTTCAATTACAAAACCATCATATCCATTTCCTGGAATATTGAATGCTAAAACCGAATAAAGCTTGGTGTCTATAACTTTATCATCGCCCACTAAATCTTTCCACCAACCATCTTTTCCAGCCACATTGCTATTACCTGTTAAGGCATGATTTACCAAAACAATTGGCGCTGAACCTAAAGCTTTTCCAAAAACCTGATAGCTTAATTTAATTTCAGGAATTGAAACTTGACTCTCGGTTTTAAAATTGTTAATAATGATATGTTGCAGGGTGTCTTTCAATGGAAAAATATCAGATTATTTTATGGTTTTAAATGCTTCCTTTAAATCATTTTTTAAATCGTCTAAATCTTCAATACCAACAGATAAACGAATTAAATCAGAAGTAACTCCAGCAGAAGCCTGTTCCTCTTCATTTAATTGTTGATGGGTTGTACTTGCAGGATGAATAATTAATGATTTGGTATCTCCAATATTAGCCAACAAGGAAAATAATTTGGTGTTATCGGCAATAGCTTTAGCCGCTTCAAAACCGGCTTTAGCTCCAAAGGTAACAATACCGCTTTGCCCATTTGGTAAATATTTTTTTGCTAACGCTTTATACTTACTGCTTTCTAAACCAGGATAATTTACCCAAGCAACCTCATCTTGCTGCTCTAACCATTTTGCCAATGCTAAGGCGTTTTCACTATGTTGTTTGATTCTAACTGGTAAGGTTTCCAATCCTTGGATGATATTAAAAGCATTGGTTGGACTTAAAGCACCACCAAAATCACGCAATCCTTCTAAAATTAATTTAAAAGTGTAAGAAGCGGCTCCCAATGTTTCGTAGTATTTCAATCCGTGGTAACCTGCTGAAGGTTCTGTGAATTCTGGAAATTTTCCGTTAGACCAATCAAAATTACCACCATCAATAATGGCACCTCCAAGGGAATTCCCCTGTCCGCCAATATATTTAGTTAATGAATGGATAACAATATTAGCTCCATGTTTTATGGGATTTAATAAAGCTGGTGTAGCCACAGTATTATCAACAATAAAAGGAACACCAGCAGCTTTTGAATGTTTTGCAATAGTCTCAATATCCAAAACATCTAGTTTTGGATTCCCTAAAGATTCTACAAAAAAAGCTCTTGTGTTATCTTGAACTGCTTTGGTAAAATTATCTGGATTATCAGCATCAACAAAAGTTGTTGTAATACCCAATCTTGGTAACGTAACTTTCAATAAATTATATGTACCTCCATACAAACTACTTGATGCTACAATATGGTCTCCTGCTTTTAATAAAGTTAGTAAACCAGTTGAAATTGCCGAAGTGCCTGATGCAAAAACCACAGCTCCAATTCCGCCTTCAATGGCTGCTAACCGTTCTTGCAAAATTTGATTAGTTGGGTTGTTTAAACGTGTATAAATAAACCCTAATTCTTGTAATGAAAACAAGTTTGCCGCATGATCTGAATTATTGAAAACATATGATGTTGTTTGATAAATAGGAACTGCTCTAGTTCCTCCATTTGCCTTAAAATCATGCCCTGCATGTAAGGCATTTGTTGCTAACTGTTGTTTACTCATTTTTCTGATTTTTTTGAGTTAATAAATTGATTAAATCAAAAGTCAAATGTCCTGTAAAAGGCATACTTAATAGAAAAATGTTAAAAAGAAATTATAAAATTACCGTGGGTGATTTTATTTTGGTTATCTATCTAAAACATAAGTTTAAGTAGAATTTAGCACCTTCCCCGAAAATTCGGGAGGTTGCTAAGGATTCACAGGGTCTATTCCCTCCACCTTTCTTGATAACATTTCAGTAAGTTTTTGAACTTTGTGAATGCAAATATTCAGTCAGAAAAAGTTAATATCCAAATTTTTTAATGACTATTTTAATTTCCACCCCAAATTACATTTAATCGTTTTGAGATAGTTTAAATTTTTCTTGAATAATAAAATCGATTGGTTTGCCTTGAATTTTGGACTCCAACCATGAAATTATATCCAAATATAAAAAGGCACGACTTTGATAAGGGTCATTCTCAAATTCTTTTAACTTTTTTTGTAGTTTTATGAATTCATTTTTGACCTCATGAGGATATATATCTCCCAAACCTCTTAAAAATTTAATAAATTCTTTTTGCACTTCATATAAATCTTCCATTTTGATTAAAAACTTATAGGTACTCTTAATTAGAGCCTCCAAATTATAATCTAGCCCCGCTTCGTAATGTGCCACCAAATTTAATATTCTAGAAAAACACAATAAGTCCTCTCGCATTTGCAAGGATTTATTACTGATTATTTTTTCTAAAAAATGAATGCATTTTTTGTTCTCACCTGCACCAAAATACATGCTGGCAATCTTGTAATAAAACACCATGATATGATGCTCATCAATACGGTCCTTATAATTTTTTAAACGTTCTAAAACCTCACCAATTAGAGGCAAACCTTCTTTAAAACTACCTTCCATAAAGTAGAGGTTAAACTTATTGTTGTATATAAAGAGGAATGCCAAACTTTCATTATTGTCGTCTAAAGGAAACCATTCTTCCTTAGTTATATACTCTAGTTGCAATAAGGTTTCTTTGAACTTTTTATATTGTCGTAAATAGAAAAGTGTTTCGAGCAAATAATGATTCCCTCTTAAAAAAAATACCGGATTTAAAATAATTTGATCTTTATTTTCATAAAATAGTGCAACCCATTTTGATGCATATTTATAACATGATAAAAAATCAACGGTTAAAAAACTATACCATAAATATGATTTGTATAACCAGAGCTTTTCACGAAATCCTAATTTATTGATATCATATTTTGGGAGTTTATCATGAAAATACTTTGTAATGACCTGGTGTTCTTCATCACTTTTCACATAGCCAGTTTTAAGAAAAAGTCCGTATAGCTGTAATGACAAGTTAGATAACTTACTTGCCAGAACATTTTGTAAGCTTAATTCTTTAGCTTGAATGGTCAACTCATCTGCTCTATTGCTTAAACTACGAGTTATGTATTGAGACTCAATAACCTTTTCTAACTCAACAATTTCATATGCAATATTTTTTTCTTCATTGGCAATGGCCAAACTCTTTACCTTGTCCAAAATTTTTAAGCTCTGTTTATAAAGCCCTTTGTGGTACAAAATAGTAGCAAAATCCAATTGTTCACGAATTTGGATACGTATATTTTGGTGCGATGGATTTAACCTCAAACTAATTAAAATCTGTTTATACAGGTGCGCCTTTAGGTTTGATAATTGCTGCTTTTTTACAATGCCTTTTTTAAGAATGGCATTTTCATCATAAACTGAAAGTTTATCAAGAATATTGAACAATGTTAAAAATTTTGAATCTTCATTAACCCCTAATCTGCCAACATAAAGTTTAAATTGTCTTTTTTCAGATTTTGACAATGACTTTACCAATACAAACAAATTATCTTTTTGCTCTTTCGTCATAGTTATAAAAACAATATTAAAATATTGATTTTCATTATTTTAAATGTATTAATACGTAGTTAAACATCGTAATAATAGTATAAAGAATTCTCCTTTTACGAAACCAAAATATACATTCGTATTACAATAAGAAAATATATTTTAATAAATGTCTGATAATAAGGTCCAAATTTTTGACACAACACTAAGGGATGGCGAGCAAGTTCCTGGTTGCAAGCTTAATACTGAACAGAAATTAATTATTGCTGAACAGCTTGATAACTTGGGAGTTGATATTATTGAAGCAGGCTTCCCAGTATCGAGTCCTGGTGATTTTAAATCGGTTGAAGAAATTTCTAAAATTGTAAAACATGCAACCGTTTGTGGTTTAACACGCTCGGTTGAAAATGATATAAAAGTTGCTGCCGAAGCATTGAAATATGCAAAAACTCCCAGAATCCATACGGGTATAGGCACATCGGACTCACACATTAAGCACAAGTTCAAATCCAATCAAAAAGATGTATTAGAGCGTGCTATTAAAGCAGTAAGTTATGCAAAATCATTTGTTGAGGATGTTGAGTTTTATGCTGAAGATGCAGGCAGAACAGACAATGAATATCTTGCCAAGGTTTGTGAAGCGGTCATAAAAGCAGGTGCTACGGTTTTAAATATCCCAGACACTACTGGCTACTGCTTACCGCACGAATATGGCGCAAAAATTAAATACCTGAAAGAAAACGTAAAAGGTATTGAAAAAGCCATTCTATCATGCCATTGCCATAACGATTTAGGTTTGGCAACAGCTAACTCCATTGAAGGGGTTATTAATGGTGCCCGCCAAATTGAGTGTACCATAAACGGTATTGGTGAGCGTGCCGGAAATACCGCATTAGAAGAAGTGGTGATGATTTTAAGACAACATCCTTATTTGAATTTAAATACCAATATTAAATCTGAAATGCTTTATGGTATGAGCCAATTAGTATCAGATAGCATGGGTATTTACACACAACCAAACAAAGCTATCGTAGGGGCCAACGCTTTTGCGCATAGTTCTGGTATTCATCAAGATGGTGTTATAAAAAATCGTGAGACTTACGAAATCATAGATCCAAAAGATGTTGGTGTTACCGAATCTGCCATTGTTTTAACTGCAAGGAGTGGTCGTGCGGCATTAGCTTATAGAGCGAAAAATATAGGATACGAATTAACCAAACTTCAATTGGACGAAATTTATGTTAGCTTTTTAGATTTTGCTGACAAAAAAAAGGAAGTTGATGACAGCGATATCCATCAAATAATTGAAAACAGTAAAGTATACAAAGAAATTACTTCTGCTTAACTTATTTAATAAATGAAATTAAATATTGCCGTTTTGCCAGGTGATGGTATAGGACCAGAAGTTACAGCACAGGCCGTCAAGGTTTTGAAAGCTTTAGCTATGGAATTTAATCATGTATTTACCTTTAACCATGCTTTGATAGGTGCCTCTGCAATAGAAAAAACTGGAAACCCTTTACCCGAAGAAACCATCGGCATTTGCAAAGAAGCAGATGCTATTTTATTTGGCGCCATTGGCAGAACCTCATACGACTTAGACCCGTACGCGAAAGTGCGCCCCGAACAAGGTCTTTTAAAGTTAAGAAAAACTTTGGGCTTATATGCCAATATAAGACCTGTTATAGCTTATGAAGATTTACTTAACAAGTCTTCATTAAAGAAAAACCAAATTAAAGACACCAACATTTTAATTTATAGAGAGTTAACAGGTGGCATTTATTTTGGTGAAAAAAAATTGAGCGACGATGGCAATATCGCTTCTGATATTTGTGAATACTCAAGAGAGGAAGTTGAGCGTATTGCGCATTTAGCATTTAAAGCAGCCCAAGCCAGAAAACGTAAAGTTACCCTTGTTGATAAGGCTAATGTTCTGGAAAGTTCAAGGCTTTGGAGACGCGTTGTACAAGAACTGGCACCACAATATCCTGATGTTAAGCTTCGCTACATGTACATTGATAATGCTGCCATGGAACTTATCATCAACCCGAAGCAATTTGATGTTATTTTAACCGAAAACATGTTTGGTGACATCCTATCAGAAGAAGCAAGTGTTATTGTAGGTTCTATTGGGTTACTGGCATCGGCTTCAATTGGTAAGGAACATGCTATGTTTGAGCCCATACATGGCTCTTATTCTAAAGTAGCCAATAAAGGCATTGCTAACCCTATAGCTTCTATTTTATCAGCCGCTATGTTATTGGATCATTTCGGGTTAGACGATGAAGCGGCATTAGTTAGGGAAGCTGTTGACAAATCTTTGAAACTTCATATTACAACACCAGACTTAAACACTAAATACGATAATATTACCACCACTAAAGTTGGAGATTTTATTGAAGATTTTATCAATAATCCTGAAGAAACCAACTTAAACTTTACCAACATTCATTTAGGACAATCTACAATTATTTAATTATTTTGAGTTAGTCGCCCATAAATTACAAACGATAGAATAGTCCTTAAAAGCGCATTTAAAACTGCGCTTTTTTAATTTTATGGAAACAAGGTATTTACAATTACTCTAGCTGCTACTTCACTCCCTTTTTTTGATGTATGAAAGCCATCAATTCCATAATAGTCAAAATTTCCTGTGGTATCAAAATAAGATTTCCAGACTTTCCCAACAGGGCATAATATAGCTTTGTTTATGTTAGCAGCATCTTCATGATTTTTAATAACACCATCAAAACTTTCTTGGTGGTTTATTGGTGGCCAAACCATAAAATAGACCAATTTTGCATTATTTTTTTTTACACAACACACCATATTTTTTACCATCTTCAACAAGCATTTGCCTGCCATCATTTTGAGATGATGGTCCTTGCTGAATTACAACAAAGTCAAAAGTTTTACTTGCAATCAATTTTTGAACATTTTTTTCTTGCCAATGATCTATAATGGCATAATTAGGGTAAGCAACCATTTTTTTATTATAAAAACGCCTTTCTGCATAGCTTCCTTTTTAACTAACTCAGGCAAATTATTGGTATACGTTAAGCTGTTACCTACAAATAAGATATTACAGGTTTGTTCTACAGTATTATTCTGACTTTCTAGTGTTGGTGAAAAACAAAATCGGAATAAAAAAGAATAAAGCAAAACGCTTCATGTTGGATTAATTTCCTTTCTTTTTATCCTTAAAACTATCAAACTCTGATTTGGTTTCTACCTTAGGGAAACTATTGTTACCCATATTGGTATCAGCAAATTCGAAATTGGGGTCTAAGTTTACCTTGCTTACTTCTTTTTCTTTAATAAAGGTGTGCTTTATTTCATACTCATTTCTACGCCAAATCTCGGCAAGTAATGTATCTATTTCCTTACTACCATCAGTAAAAACCCATTCAATAGTAACTGGCATTACGAGACCTCCTAAATTTTTTATAGTGATTTCATAAATATTCTTTCCAGATAATTGCTTACGTATTTCTGGTTAGTCTAGTCTTGATAAAAACTGCCCGTAAGCTTTACCTGGAGTGGTTGTCATAGTGATTACTTACGGTCCACTTGAAAAATCTTTAGCATTCGCTTCCGTAGTATTATCACTTGCAGATATTTTTACTTTTGATGATTTATTTTGGTCCTCAATATTTTTATTTTCTTCTGGAAAATATTCGTAACCTTCTCTAGAAAGTAAAAACATACTTCTATCGGTAACAGGGTATGATCAAGCTATTGATAAATTTGTTGATTCTCCTGATTTTAAAACCGAATGCAACTTAACCTTCACCATAGTGTTATTGACCATAGTTTTTAGGTTGTTTCCATTGCCGTCTTTAATATACTTAATTGAGTAACCTGCTGGAAAGTTGATGGCTCTTGTTAAAAACTGCATTTGTCGGTTTGTCATAGAATCTTTCATACTGTTATTAATAGCCCCAAAATCTTCATTACCTTTTTTATTAACGTTTTGTTCCAATTGCATCCAAACATAACTCAAATCATCAGGTGAATTATTAAAGTAAGTGATGATTTCTTCTCCAAAAATGATATTGTTTTTTTCATCAAGTATAGCTTTTATTTTATAGTTAGCACGTTGTTGCCAATAATCCCTCCCTGGAGCGCCGCTAGCTGTTCGGTAAGTGTTAGGAGGTGAAATCATATTGTCAATAGGTTCAAATTTACCTTGCCACGGTTGGGTTTGGGAATTTGTGTATTAGAACGAGAAAAAAGTCAATAATAACATAATAATAAAGCGCATGTTTCAATTGTTTATTTGAGTTAGTCCTGCTCAATATAATAAATAATCGAGGCATTTTTTGTTAAATTCTTAATAATGCTTTTATAGTGTTTAAACTTTTGTAGAATACTTTAAAAAAAATTGTTTTTGTTGCTTTAAGGATAAGCGTTCAGTACATTTGCACAATAAACTCAAGAGTAATATCCTTGATGAAAAAGCTAAAAATAATTGATAATGAGCGAAAAGAAATTTAAGAAAGTAACTTTTGATGTGTTGATTGAAATACCCAAAGGGAGCAGAAATAAATATGAATACGATTTTACCTTACATAAAATCCGTTTTGATAGAACCTTATTTTCATCCATGATGTATCCCGGGGACTATGGCTTTATTCCTGAAACTTTGGCATTAGACCACGATCCTTTAGATGTTTTAGTGCTTTCAACAGAGCCCTCTTATCCCATGGTGGTTATGGAAGTGAGACCCATTGGGGTTTTTCACATGACTGATGAAAAAGGGCCTGATGAAAAAATTATTTGTGTTCCCGTCTCAGACCCTGTATGGAGTAAAAGAAGTGATATTTCAGATTTAAATCCACATAGACTGAAAGAAATTGAACACTTCTTTCAAGTCTACAAAGATTTAGAAAAGAAAAAAGTTGATGTTGGTGGTTGGGGTAATGCTCAAGAAGCTATTGATATTTATCATAAATGTGTGCAACGCTACGATGAGAGCGAACATAAGAAAAAGAGAACCTTTACAATCTAAATTATTGGATTGATAATTATTGGGCAAAAAAATGAACCATCATTAACCAAAGCTGGTTTTTTTTATCACTTTAATTTTCCTATTTTTAGCCCCGTTAAAAAAATAATTAATTTAAACTAACTAATTTAATATGGAATTAATCGTAAAGTTTTTGCCTGCCTTTGGTGTTTTGGCGCTATTGTATGTTTTTATAAAAAGCGGCTGGGTAGCAAAGCAAGAAGTAGGGGATGCTAAAATGGCAAGAATTGCTAAAAATATTGCCGATGGAGCAATGTCTTTTTTAAAAGCAGAGTACAAAATTTTATCTGTTTTTGTTATAGCTGTTGCCATTTTGTTGTATTTCAAAGGAAGCAATGAAGTTGGCTCAAACGGCATGGTAGCGCTATCATTTATAGTAGGGGCTATTTGTTCGGCTTTAGCAGGTTTTATTGGTATGCGAGTAGCTACAAAAGCAAACGTAAGAACCACGCAAGCTGCCAAAACATCCTTAGGAAAAGCTTTAGAAGTAGCTTTTGCTGGTGGGGCGGTGATGGGTCTTGGTGTTGTAGGTTTAGGTGTTTTAGGTTTAAGCGGCCTATTTGCCGTATACCAAAATATTTGGCCAGGGGCAGATAATTTGGGATTGGTTCTTAACGTACTTTCAGGGTTTTCATTAGGAGCTTCTTCAATTGCACTTTTCGCTCGTGTTGGGGGTGGTATTTATACCAAAGCGGCTGATGTTGGAGCTGATTTAGTAGGTAAAGTAGAGGCTGGTATCCCTGAAGACCATCCTTTAAACCCCGCTACTATTGCAGATAATGTTGGTGATAATGTTGGAGATGTTGCTGGTATGGGTGCCGATTTATTTGAATCGTACGTAGGTTCTATAATTGGTACTATGGTATTAGGAGCTTTTATTATAACTCCAGATTTTGCTGGTTTAGGAGCTGTTTATTTACCTTTAGTTTTAGCTGCAGTTGGTATAATCATGTCTATAGTTGGAACCTTTTTTGTTAGAGTAAAAGATGGAGGAAATCCACAAACAGCTTTAAACATTGGTGAATTCGGTTCTGCAGGATTAATGGTAATTGCATCTTATTTTATTATAAATGCCTTGATTCCTGAAAGCGTCGAAGGATTGCCAAGTGGTGCCATGGGGATTTTCTGGGCTACTTTAGCTGGTCTTATTGCTGGTTTAGGTGTTGGTAAAATTACGGAATATTATACAGGTACTGGAAC
This sequence comes from Tamlana sp., assembly GCA_049451635.1. Classification (GTDB taxonomy): domain Bacteria; phylum Bacteroidota; class Bacteroidia; order Flavobacteriales; family Flavobacteriaceae; genus JBMTVT01. The sequence goes on from JBMTVT010000004.1 coordinate 15,034, forward strand.
AAAACCTGTTAGTTCTATAGTTCGTCAATCTGAAACAGGCGCAGCTACGAATATCATTTCAGGGTTAGGTGTTGGTATGATGTCTACAATGATTCCAATACTATTAATAGCGGCCGCTATTTTAGTTTCTCACCATTTTGCAGGATTATATGGGATTGCCATAGCTGCTGTGGGAATGTTGGCAAATACCGGCATACAGTTAGCTGTTGATGCTTACGGCCCTATTTCAGACAATGCTGGTGGTATTGCTGAAATGGCTGAGTGCGACCCAGAAGTTCGTGAGCGTACTGATAAATTAGATGCTGTAGGTAATACAACTGCCGCTATCGGAAAAGGATTTGCAATAGCTTCAGCAGCTTTAACAGCTTTAGCTTTATTTTCAGCTTTTATGAAAGTTGCTAATGTTTCTTCTATTGATGTTTCAAAACCAACGGTTATGGCTGGATTACTAGTGGGAGGGATGTTACCTTTTGTGTTTTCAGCATTATCTATGAATGCTGTAGGTAGAGCTGCGATGGCTATGATTGAAGAAGTACGTCGTCAATTTAAAGACATTCCACAATTAAAGGCCGCTTTAGAGGTTATGCGCAAGTATAATTCTGATATGAGCAAAGCTTCAAAGGAAGATAGAGCCATATTTGATGCTGCAGATGGTTATGCAGAATATAGTAAATGTGTAGATATTTCAACAAAAGCATCCATTAAAGAAATGGTATTGCCTGGGTTATTAGCTATTGCTGTTCCTGTTGCTGTAGGATTTATAGGAGGTGCTGAAATGTTAGGAGGTTTACTGGCAGGAGTAACTACTTGTGGTGTGCTTATGGCTATTTTTCAGTCTAATGCTGGAGGTGCCTGGGATAATGCTAAAAAAATGATTGAAGCCGATGGACGTAAAGGTACAGATGCCCATAAAGCTGCTGTGGTAGGTGATACTGTAGGAGATCCATTTAAGGATACATCAGGACCTTCATTAAACATCTTATTAAAATTAATGTCGGTTGTTGCATTGGTTATTGCTCCTAGTATTGCGCTGTCTTCTGATGCTCTTACAGCTTATGTTTCAAACTCTCCAGAAAAAATTGAGATGGCTAAAGAGGTTAAAGTTGAAATGACCAAAAACGATGATGGTACAGTTAAGGCTATCGTTACAACAATAACTACTGAGAATGGTGAAAAATTAACTATTTATAAAACTTTTGAAGGTTCTGAAGAATCGGTTAAAGCAAGTATTGAAGCCTTAGGGAATGAAGCTAAAGATTCTAACAAAATTTTAAAAAGAGTTGTAGAAGAAGAAGTTATAAATTAACTAAGCTTAATCTTTATAAATAAAAAACCACGTTGATTAACGTGGTTTTTTTGTATTTTTATTTTTAAAGTTATCCTACTTAAATGTTCAAAAAAGATCCACTTCAAATAATTGCCTTCCAAACCTACGGAACTTCAAACCATTTATATTTAAGAGGTAGAGCAATTGAAGATGAGAACATTAACTTAGAGCTAAAAGGTGCTTTAAAATTATTTTTTAATGCCTGGAAACGCTTTGAAACCAATGAAATTAAAAACACCAAAATAAGAGTAAAGGTTGGGAAAGAGCATTTTTTTTTCTCTGAAACCGATGATAGGGGTTATTTTTTGTTTGATGAACAAATTGAAAACCTTGATAATTACAAAAATGATGAGGGATGGATTGATCTTGAATTTTCATATCATTCTGAGAGATTAAAAAGACCTATACAGTCTAACAATAAATTCTCTGGCAAAATGTTAATTCCCTCAAAAAATGCCAAATTTGGTGTAATAAGCGATATTGATGACACAATTTTACACACAGGCTTGGTTTCTGTGCTAAAATGGCGGGTTATTTTCAATACATTTCTAACCTCTGCTGGCAAACGTATACCAACAGATGGAGCACCTCAATTTTACAATTTACTCCATAAGGGAAAATCTTGTAACGAGTCAAATCCAATTTTTTATGTAAGCCATAGTCCATGGAACTTATATAGATATTTGGAATATTTTTTAAAGAAGAACAACTTTCCCAAAGGTCCCATTATACTAAGAAATTTTCCGAAGCCATTTTTAAAAAAATCAAATGACGGCATACCGCAAAAACAAAAAGAAATCATAAATCTCCTAAGCGCTTATCCTGATTTAAAATTTATACTTATTGGCGATAGTGGTGAGTATGACCCTTATATATACATGAATTTAGCTATTAATAATCCTGGTAGAATATTAGCCATTTACCTCATAAATGTAAATCACAAAAGAAAAATGCAACGAGTGAAAACACTCTATAAAAACTATAAAACAACGCCAGTTTTACTTGTAGATAGCAGTAAAGAAGCTATTAACCATGCAAAAGAACATGGTTTTATTTTTTAAAACAATCCATTTATTTCAGCATCAATGGTATTTATTATATTACCTAAATCTTCGGGCTTATCTACAAAATCAAGCTTATCCACATCAATAATTAGCAACTTACCTTTGTTATAACCATGAATCCAAGCTTCATACCGTTCGTTCAATCTACTTAAATAATCTATACTTATAGAATTTTCATAATCGCGCCCTCGCTTGTGTATTTGAGACACCAAATTAGGAATAGAGCTTCGTAAGTAAATAAGCATATCTGGGCCTTTTACAAGCGATTCCATTAAATCGAAAAGCGATTTATAGTTTTCAAAATCACGATTTGTCATCAAGCCCATAGCATGCAAATTGGGAGCAAAAATATGGGCATCTTCATAAATAGTTCTATCTTGAATAATGTCTTTCCCACTTTCGCGAATTTGTAAAACTTGACGAAACCTACTATTTAAAAAATAAACCTGCAAATTAAAGCTCCAACGCTCCATTTGATTATAAAAATCGTCTAAGTAAGGATTATCGACCACATCTTCAAGTTGTGCTTCCCATTTATAATGTTTTGCCAATAATTTGGTAAGTGTCGTTTTTCCAGCGCCTATGTTTCCGGCAATAGCAATATGCATAGTTTATTTGATTTTTAATTGAAGTTCATGCAAGGTTTTATTGTTATAAATATACAAGGTTTCGTTGGTTACAAAAAACTGATTTATTAACAAATTTGGGATTTTAATGGCTTGTGGCTTATCATCACTATTTCTTAAATAGAATAGGTTATTTCCCTTTTTTAAAATTATATTTTCATTACTTTCTGCTAACGCATTACAGCCATCATTTTCTATTTTCATTATCAAAATTCCAAAGTAATTATACTTATACAAATACTTTTCTGTAAGTACCCAACAATAATTATAATTACTCTTTATATCTAAAACAGGGCTTTGTATGGGTATGGTTTGTATTCGTGTAGTTTTTGTTTTGTAGTCAAAAAGTTCAAGCCTTTGTGTGTCTTGATTGAAAATCCATATAGTGTTATCATAACCCGTAGAAATATGTGTTACGTTTTTATAAGGTGTCATTTGGTTAAAATCTATTTTGAATATTTCAGCTAAACGATTATCTAAAACCACTACTGAATTAAAGTCTTTATAAAAAAGATTGATTTTTAATGGATTGAATACGTTTACTGCATTAAGTTCACCAAGTTGAATATTGTTATAGGTTATGGTTTTATCATTAGCAGTTTTACTAAAAACATTGTCTGAAATAAAATAAGTCGTCCCAAAATTATCAATACTTATAATGTCGCCAGCTTCAAAAACTGATGTCGTTACTAGCGAAGTTTCAATAGGGTTTTGGGCATGAATTAATGCCGATAAAAATAACAGTATATAAAGTGTATTTTTCATTTTTAGAATTTTAAAAATACAAAAATCAAACCAATTTTAACAAATTAGTTTGTACCCAAACCCACGAACATTAATTATTTCAATAGCATTGTACAACTATAGTTATCAATCCTCAAGAAGATGTAAATATTGAAGAGCCAACAAAAGGCAAACAAGTAACCCAAACAGAACTTGACGAGATTCAATAAAAAAACCCAAAGAAATGATGGAGCAATTTCAATCCAGAAGAGGACATGATAATGTCGAAAGGGTTATGATTAGAATTGGAGGTTAATATTTAAGAATTATTTAACGTTTTATAGGTTAAACTAAATAGTATGTTTGCAGTCTTATTAAAACTTTTAAGTTTTAACGCACTAAAAACAAACTATAATGAAAATGAATACTTTAAAACCAGTACTTTACATTTTTTTACTATTAATACCCGTTACCATATTCGCGCAAAAAGATTTTCAAGGAAAAGCTTACTATGAATCAAAAACAACAATAGATATGACCAATTTTGGCGGCGGACAATTAAGTGAAGAACGAAAAAAAGAAATTGCTGAACGAATGAAAAGCGCTTTGGAAAAAACTTATATTTTAACTTTTAATCAATCAGAGTCTATATATAAAGAAGATGATCGTTTGGAAGCCCCTGGTCAAGGAGGTGGTATGCGTTTTGGTATGATGAGTGCAACTGGAGGAGACCAATACAAAAATGTAAAAGATCAAAAAGTTTTAAAGGAACAGGAGTTTTTTGGGAAACAATTTTTAATAAATGATAGCCTACAAAAACTAGAATGGGAGTTAGGTACTGAAACAAAAAAAATTGGTCAGTACACCTGTTTTAAAGCTACCGCGGTTAAAAAACTTGAAGGGTTCGATTTTAGTAGTTTTGGAAGAAGACCACAAAATGATAAGCCTAAGGATTCTACAAAAACTGATACAAAAGAAACAGAAAAGGATGAAGATAAGCCCAAGGAAATATTGGTAACCGCATGGTACACACCACAAATACCAATTAACCAAGGTCCAGATGAGTATTGGGGTTTGCCTGGGTTAATTTTAGAAGTTAGTGCAGATAGAACAACTATTTTATGTTCAAAAATAATATTAAATCCTACTGAAAAAGAAGCCATAAAAGTACCTTCAAAGGGCAAAGAGATTTCTCAAAAAGAGTATGATATTGTTGTTAAAGAGAAAATGGAAGAAATGCGAGAAATGTTTAGAGGTAGAGGCAGCCGTGGAGGAGGAAGACCAAGATAATTTTTATATATCATTAAAAAACTAATTAACCAAAACATATTCCCGTGAATAAACTATATTTTTTCATTGTATTTTTAGTGTCAAGTTCAACCTTTGCTCAAGTAAAACTAGAAGGCGTTGTTAGGGATAGTATTGGAGCACCTCTTGAGTTAGCAAATGTTATTGCCATAAACCAAGAAACCCAAAAATTAGATTCTTATGGAATCACAAACTCTGATGGACGTTATAAACTTTCCTTAGAGAAAAGCACAAATTACAAAATACAGGTAAGTTATATTGGTATGAAAACAGCACAGGAAGATGTAAAAACCATCGATTCAGATATTATCAAGAATTTTACTTTGCAATATGATAACACTCTAGATGAAGTTGAACTGGTTTATGAAATGCCAGTAACCATTAAGGGAGATACCATTGTTTATAATGCAGATTCCTTTAAAACGGGTACAGAAAGAAAACTTGAAGATATCTTAGAAAAATTACCTGGTGTAGAAATTAATGATGATGGCCAAATTGAAGTGGAAGGGAAAGTCGTCGCAAAAGTTATGGTTGATGGTAAAGATTTTTTTGATGGAGATTCTAAATTAGCAACAAAAAACATCCCTTCAAATGCCGTAGACAAGGTTCAGGTATTGAAAAACTTTACAGAAGTTGGGCAGTTAAGTAGTGTTACCAACAACCAAGACAATGTGGCAATCAACATTAAGTTAAAAGAAGGCAAAGAAAATTTCTGGTTCGGCAATGTTACTGCTGGCGGAGGCGCATCGGACAATAACGGTTTATACATTGTTCAGCCTAAATTATTCTATTACAGTCCAAAATATAGCATTAACCTTATTGGCGATTTAAATAATACAGGTGAAGTCGCTTTTACAAGGCGTGACTATTTTAATTTCTCCGGTGGATTTAGAAACCCAAGCAGAAGCAGTGGAACTAATCTCAACTTAGGAAACAATAATTTAGGGTTTTTATCACTTCAAAATAACAGAGCCAAGGACATCAATACCAAGTTTGGAGCAGCGAATTTTAGCTATTCCCCTAAAAAAACATTGGATATTAGTGGATTTGCCATTTTCTCAAACAGCAAAACAGAGTTGCAAGAAAATAACTCGGTACAATATACCAATGCTAGCTTGGGTATTCCTGATGAAGACACAGAAAGCAATACGATGCAACGAAGCGATTTGGGGATGCTTAAGTTTAGTGCTAAATACAAGCCAAATGCCAGTAACCAATTAGATTATGATATTTTGGGTAGAATTTCAAAAGAATCACAAGACCAAAACTTTCTATCATCTGTTTTAGGTAATATCAATCAAATAGAAAACACAAGTCCGTATAGTATTAATCAAAATGTGAACTATTATTACACACTAAATGATACTAATATTTTTGCTTTTGAAGCGCAACATTTATTGCAAGACGAAGACCCCTTTTACAATGCTATTTTAGAAGATAAAAACAATTATCAAAATACAGCTGATGGTTTGGGGTTAGATGAAAACCAATTAGGTTATAACATTGCTCAAGATAAGCGTGTTAAATCAAATCAGTTGGATGCAAAATTGGATTATTGGAATATTCTCAATCAAAAAAGTAATATCAATTTAACTTTTGGGACCATTTTAAGTAAGCAGGAATTTAATTCAGAGATTTTTCAATTTTTAGATAATGGTTCGGTGTTTAATCCAACACCTACTTTTAACAACGGATTGGATACCAATGATACTGATTATAATTTTAGTGACCTGTATTTAGGCTTACACTATCAATTTAAAACAGGTATTTTTACCTTTAATCCTGGCGTATCGGCAAATGCTTACAGTATAAAAAACACCCAATTTGGAGATACATATAAAGATAATTTCTTCAGATTATTGCCAGATTTTGATATGCGTATTCAGCTAAAAAAGAGCGAGAATATTTCTTTGCGCTATAATATGCAAACACAATTTACCGATGTTACCAATTTAGCTAGAGGTTTAGTTTTAAATAATTACAACTCGCTTTATTTTGGTGATGAAGCTCTTGATAATGCTATTTCGCACAATGTAAACTTATCGTATTTTAGTTTTAACATGTTTAATTATACCAATGTGTTTGCTAACTTAAATTACTCCAAACGTATTGACCAAATACGTAACTTGAGTAATTTTGAAACTGTAATCCGCACCAGTTCCCCGTTCAACTCTTCTTTTGCAGATGAAAATTTTTCAGCTAGAGGACGTTTTCAAAGGCGCTTTGGCAAGTTGCAAGCAGCCATAAACGGAAACTTTAATTATTCAAAATTCAATCAGTTTATACAAAACCAACGTTCGGTTAACGAAAACTATTCGCAAACCTACCGTCTAGAGTTACGTACTAATTTTAAAGAAGCACCAAATCTAGAATTGGGATACCGTTACACTATTGCAGATAACGACCAGGGTACAAGCAGAACCAAGTTTTATACCAAGGCACCAACAATAGAATTTGATGCCTACATCTGGAAAGCTCTAACTTTTAGAACCGACTATTCTTACAATAATTTTAGCGACGAGGAAGGCACATTAAATAGTTTTGAATTTTGGAATGCCTCATTATCGTACAGAAAGAACCAAGATGCTAAGTTTGAATATGAACTAAAAGCAACTAACTTACTAAATACATCATCAACAGCTCAAAGTAGTAACAGCGAGTTTTCAGTACGAGCTACAGAATATTTTATACAGCCCAGATTTTTAACCTTTAGAATACGTTATGAATTATAAAAATAGTAGCGTTTTTTGTTTGCGTAATTAAAGAACAGTAATATATTTGCTTACAGCTTGGGGAGATACTCAAGCGGCCAACGAGGACAGACTGTAAATCTGTTGTTTTTTAACTTCGCAGGTTCGAATCCTGCTCTCCCCACTCAATTTAAAAGTTTGCATTTTTTGCAAACTTTTTTGCTTTACAGATATTATAAATCCTCATTTATAAAAACTAAATAGCATTAGTAAAAATTTTACTAATTTCGGAATCTATCTTAATTTAGAAAATTATATGGAAATCCTAGGAATAGATATTGGTGGTTCTGGAATGAAAGGTGCTATAATAGATTCTGAAACTGGTGAATTGATAACTGAAAGGTTTAGAATACCTACACCAAAATCTAGAAATCCAAAAGACATGGCCCAAGTATTTAACAAAATTGTTGAGCATTTCAATTATAAAGGACCCGTTGGATGTGGGTTTCCATCTATTATTAAAAATGGCATTTGTAAAGCTCCTGGAAATTTACACAAAACATGGGTAGATGTAAATGTTGAAACATTATTTTCAGAAGCTTGTGGTTTACCTGTTACCGTGATTAATGATGCCGATGCCGCAGGCTATGCCGTAATGAATTATGGCATTGGAAAAGACAAAGCAGGCTTAGTTATTATGATAACCATTGGCACAGGTTTAGGAAGTGGCGTATTCTATAACAGTAAATTAATCCCTAATTTTGAATTAGGGCAAATACCGTACAAAAAATATAAAAAAATTGAACATTGGGCTGCAGCCTCAATTAAAGAACGGAAAAATCTGAGCTTTAAAAAATGGGGTAAGCGCTTTAATGTATTTTTGGAATTAGTAGAAACTATATTCTGCCCTGACTACATTTTTTTAGGTGGTGGCACTTCTGATGATTTTAATGAGTTTAAAAAGTGGATTAAAATCGACACCCCTGTTGTGCCAGCAAAACTTGGTAACCATGCGGGTTTAATTGGTGCCGCAGTTGCTGCAATGCAATCCAATATCTAAGCCTAATAATTATATTTATGTACCCCCGAAGGCTGTTTATACAAAGTTAATAGAGCCCCAACAATAACAACATTTTTAAATATATATTGACCTAATAATGTGAAAATTAGAGGTGAATTTGTAAAAGATTGATTTGGAAATAAAAATAGTGGTGTAAAAGTAAATATTAAATGAACAATAGCTAATATGATAATTGGACGTCTAAAAACATTTAAAATTAAACAAGCTCCAATTAATGTCTCTAAAACTGCAAGTAGGATTATTGAAGTATTTGAAGGGATAAGACAAAAAAGTAAGCAAATGAATCGTATTTTTTGCTAAATCTTCCGCAGGACTGTAATGCGGAAAAAAATTTTAATCCTCCAAACCATAAATATACTAACCCAATAGTGATGGCTAAAATATGGGGCTTTGCAATTCGTCCTCTTATATTCATTGTTTGGTTTTTATAAGAAAAGATTCTAATTGAACTTGTAATAGTTTATTTGAGCCAAAATAGTGGTATTAGTAAAGTGGTTGGTATTAATAAGAAGTTAAAAACATTAATAAAAAATTAATGTTTTTAACTAACCTTTTTTTTTGAAATTCACACTTTTATCGGAAACTTAGCTTCGATTGCTTCCAAACACAAATTATGAATACTGCCAATATGCGTATGCTTTTTTGAAGTATCTGGTTTATAGGTGCCATCTTGAACCTGACCCCCTATTCTCTGATAAGCTTCCCTAAAACTCACACCTTGCTCAACCAAAGTATTGATGTTATCAACTGTAAACAGGTATTTATATTTGTCGTCATGAATATCAATATCCTTCACTATGATTTGTTGAATGGCGTAATTAAAAATATCCAGAATGTCCTTTATTTCCTCGAAAGCATTTATCATATTTTCTTTTAACAACTGAAAATCTCTGTGATAACCACTTGGTAAATTATTGGTTATCATAATCATTTCGGTTTGTAAAGCTTGAATTTTATTGCATTTTCCACGAATTAACTCAAAAACATCCGGGTTTTTTTTATGTGGCATGATACTACTTCCAGTGGTCAATTCATCGGGGAAGGAAATAAACCCGAAATTTTGACTCATGTATAAACACACATCCATAGCAAAACGTGCCAAGGTATTACTCAATCCTCCCAATGCTGCAGCAATGGTTCGCTCATTTTTACCACGCCCCATTTGGGCAGCTACTACATTGTATTTTACCGTTGAAAAGTTCATTTCTTTAGTTGTTAATTCTCTATCTATTGGGAATGAACTTCCATAACCAGCAGCCGAACCTAACGGATTTTGGTCAACGGTTTTTAAAGCGGCATTTAATAAATAAACATCATCAATCATGAGTTCTGCATAGGCTGATAACCATAAGCCAAATGATGATGGCATGGCTACTTGCAAATGCGTGTAACCAGGTAAAACTTTGCTTTTATGAGTTTTAGCTAAGTTTAAAAGTGTATCGAATAATATTTTGGTTTTATGTTTTACAAGATTTAAATTATCTTTATAATACAATTGAAGTGCCACTAAAACTTGATCGTTTCTAGAACGTGCCGTATGGATTTTTTTGCCTACTTCACCAAGCGATTTTGTGAGTTCAAATTCAATTTTAGAATGGACATCTTCAAATTGTTCCTCTATTATAAAAGTATCATTCTCAATCTGCTTCTCTAAAACTTTTAGTCCACCTAGTAGTTCAACCAATTCATTGGTGCTCAAAATGCCTATTTTCTGAAGCATTTTAGCATGTGCTTTTGAGGCAATGATATCGTACTTGGCTATATGAATATCAATTTCCCTATCGTTTCCAACAGTAAATTGTTCTATTCTTTTATCGATTGATAAACCTTTGTCCCAGAGTTTCATTTCTTTGATTTTTATGTGTTTATGTGTTTATTTGTCTATACGATGACTCGATTCAACAATTCAACATATATTTTTATACCTTCTTCAATTTCGCTTAAATATATAAATTCATCTGCCGAATGCGAACGTGTGCTATCGCCTGGTCCTAATTTTAAAGATGGGCAAGTTAACACCGCTTGATCTGATAAGGTTGGCGACCCATAGGTTTCTCTACCCATAGCGATTCCGGCTTTTACCAAATCGTGATCTAAAGGAATGGACGATGAATTTAAACGCAAACTTCTAGGTATGATACTATCGCAAGGCGATTTTTCTTGTAAAATTTTTGCGATTTCTACATTGGTATAAGCATCATTTACACGAACGTCAATGACCAAGTCAACATCGGCAGGAACCGCATTGTGTTGGGTGCCCGCTTTAATTTGAGTAACCGTTAACTTGACATCGCCTAGGACTTTGGATGTTTTTTCAAACTTAAAATCCTTAAACCATTGCAGTACTTTAATGGTATTATAAATACAATTATCATCGTTTGGATGTGCTGCATGACTTGGTGTACCCTCAACTTTGGCATCAAAAACCACCAATCCTTTTTCAGCAACAGCCAAATTCATTAAGGTAGGTTCTCCCACTATGGCAACATCTACTTTAGGAATTATTGAAAGCATGCTATTTAAACCGTTAGGACCACTACTTTCTTCTTCTGCAGAAGCTACCATAACCAGATTATATTTTAAGTTTTGTTGCTTGTAAAAATTCGTGAATGTTGCAATTAACGATACTAAACAACCTCCAGCATCATTACTTCCTAAGCCATATAATTTACTGTCTTCAACAATGGCTTTAAATGGGTCTTTGGTGTAGGCGCTATTGGGCTTTACGGTATCGTGATGAGAGTTTAAAAGCAATGTTGGTTTACTTTCATCAAAATATTTATTAATTGCCCAAACATTGTTTTTAGTGCGTTTATAGTCAATATCATAGCGCTTCATCCAAGTTTCAATAAGAGATGCGGTTTTATCTTCTTCAGATGAAAACGATTGTGTTTCTATTAATTTTTTTAATAGCTCAATAGCATCGTTTGTTAATTCTTGTAAAGCCATTTTATAATGTGATTCTTGTAAAATTATCATTTTCTTGGGTCAACATAGACGTATTTCCCATATTTATGGTTTTTACACCATTATTTAATGCTTCAAAACAGTTTTCTAACTTAGGCAACATACCATCAGCAATAATACCTTCATCCAACAATTCCTTGTATAGTTTTGAATCGATGTGTTTCACAACCGAATTTTTGTCGTTGATATCTTTTAAAACTCCATTTAATTCAAAACAATAGTAAATGGATGTTTCGTAAATTTCACTCATTCCTATGGCCAATTGTGAGGTAATGGTATCGGCATTAGTGTTCAATAATTGTCCTTTACCATCATGTGTTATGGCACAAAAAACGGGTGTAAATTGGGATTGAAGTAATCTATTAATAGATTTGTTGTCTACTTCTTTAACATCACCTACAAATCCGAAATCAATATCTTTTACTGGTCGTTTATCAGAAAGGATACTATTAGCATCAGCACCCGTTAAACCTATCGCATCAATTTGTAGTGCTTGAAGTTTAGCCACTATATTTTTATTAACCAAACCACCGTAAACCATCGTAATTACTTCTAAAGTTTCAGCATCGGTAATACGTCTTCCATTAATCATTTTAGATTCAATACCTAATTTTGATGCAATACTGGTAGCTCGCTTTCCACCACCATGTACTAAGATTTTATTGCCCTCTAAATTTGAAAACAACTTAAGGAAATCATTAAGTGCGTTATCATCTTCAATGATGTTTCCTCCTATCTTTATAATGGATAGTTTTTCTTTAGACATTTTCTAATATCTTTTTAAGCACCAATTGAGCAGCATATGTTCTGTTATTGGCTTGCTCAATAACCAACGAACTATCACTATCTAAAACCGCATCTTCAACAATTACATTTCGTCTAACAGGTAAACAATGCATAAATTTAGCATGTCCCAATTTCTTTTTGGTGATCATCCAATTAGGGTCTGTATTTAAAACTTTTCCATAGTCTTGATACGAGCTCCAATTTTTTACATAAACAAAATCGGCATCTTTAAAAGCTTCATTTTGATTATGAATTATAGGCGTATTTCCAGTGATTTTTGGATTTAAATTATAACCTTCAGGATTTGTAATAACAAACTCCACATCCATTTTTTGCATCGCTTGGGTAAAGCTATTGGCTACCGCATGCGGTAATGCTTTTACATGAGGTGCCCAACTTAAAACTACTTTAGGTTTTGTTTTTTTTGAAAATTCCGAAATAGTAATCACATCGGTTAAGCCTTGTAATGGATGTCCTGTAGCGCTTTCCATATTCACAATAGGAACCGAAGCAAATTTTTTGAATGAATTTAATACCTGTTCGCTTTCATCTTTAACTTTATCAATTAATGTTGGAAATGCCCTTACCGCAATAATATCGCAATATTGTGAAACTACAGCTGCAGCTTCTTTAATATGTTCTGCAGTGTTTCCATTCATAACCGTACCATCACCAAACTCAATACCCCAAGCATCTCCTGAAACATTCATCACAATGGGATTCATCCCTAAATTCAACGCTGCTTTTTGAGTGCTTAAACGGGTACGTAAACTGGAATTAAAAAACAACAACCCAAGGGTTTTATTTCTTCCTAGTTCCAAATGTTCAAGCGGATTTTTCTTTAATTCCTTTGCTTCCTCAATCCAAGAATGTATGTTATCTATATCGTTTATTGAAATATAATGCTTCATCTATTTCTATTTTATTTTGGTGAAAGGTTGTTTGTTTTCAAAAGCATTTAAAATGAAATAATCTTCCAATCCATTCACTATCCAGGTTTCAATATTGGCGTTTTTTGCCACTGATGCCGCTTCTATTTTTGATTGCATGCCACCGCTACCGTGTGTTGATTTTGAATTGACTATTTCCACTTTCAAAGTATTAAAATCTTCAACAATTTCAATGGTTTTTGGAGAACCATTCTCCATAGATTCTTTAGTATAAATACCATAGGTATTGGTTGCAATAATAAATAAGTCGGCTTTCAAAAGCGATGCTGTAAGTGCTCCAAGTTTATCATTATCACCAAATTTTATTTCGTCGGTGGCCACCGTATCGTTTTCATTAATTATTGGAATGTAATTGTTGTTTACCAAAACATTAATCGTATTCACAATATTAGTTTTGCTTTCTTCCTTTTCAAAATCGGAATAGGATAGTAAACACTGCGAGGTTAACAACCCGTATTCCCTGAAAATTTCTTGATAAATACGAATTAAATGTGGTTGCCCAATAGATGCCAAAGCCTGTTTTACAAATACATCTTCTTGCTTACTTTCTAATTTTACAAATTGTTTTGCAACCGCAATTGCACCAGAACTCACAATAACAAACTCATAAGCATCTTGAAGTTTTGCTATTTGATTAGCAATATCTTCAATTTTTCCTCTAGAAATATTGTCTGTTTCTTTTGTAAGCGTATTAGAGCCTATTTTTAGTAATATGCGTTTCTTATTATGCATTATCTTATTTGTCCATTGCCATGAACGTACCATTTATTTGTTACCAAATGCTGCAAGCCTATAGGCCCACGTTGGTGTAATTTATCTGTACTAATGGCTAATTCGCCACCCAATCCCATTTGACTCCCATCTGTAAATCTGGTTGAGGCGTTATGGTAAACCGCTGCAGTATCTACATTTTCCATAAAGCTTTTCGCCTCACTTTCTTTTTTTGTGATTATAGATGATGAATGTCCTCCAGAATATTTGTTTATCATCGCAATAGCTTCTTCAGTAGAGCTAATTTCACCAATTACAATCTTGTAATCTAAAAACTCTTCATACCAAATATCATCAGATTTGATAACTTTAACATCATCAAATTTTGATATGCTTTCATCGCCCAAAATTTCAACATGATGTTCTTTTAATTTTGATATTAAGGTTTTGATGAAATCTGCTTTATTAGGAAGATTTTTATCAATTAACACTTTATCTAATGCGTTACAAGCCGAAATTTTTGCTGTTTTTGCGTTTATAATAATCTTTAGGGCAATATCAAAATCTGCTTCTTTTTCAACAAAAACAAAATTATTTCCACGACCACTAATAATTACTGGGCATGTTGCATGTTCTTTTACGAAGGCAATCAAGCGTTCACCTCCACGAGGTACAATTAAATCTATTTTTTGAGTGGGATTCTCTAAAAACGCTTGGGTTTCGGTTCTATTAAACTGTAAATATTCAACCCAATCGGTTGATGTTCCATTTTCTTTCAAGGCTTCATGCCACAACTCCACAATTTTTAAATTTGAGCGTAAAGACTCTTTTCCGCCTTTTAATAAAATTTTATTACCCGATTTAAAAGCAATTCCTGCAGCTTCAACCGTAACATCTGGTCGCGATTCGTAAATAATTAACACTGTTCCAAAGGAAGCTGTTTTATTGTAAACCTGCATACCGTTGTCGTGCTTAAAACTAAACCGTTCAACGCCTACTGGATCGTCTTGTGATGCTAAATGTTTAGCCGAGGCAATCATTTCATCTACTTTGGCATCATCTACTTTTAAACGATCATACATAGAAATATCATCGCCTTTATAAGCTTCTAAATCTGTTTTATTAATGTCAATAATTGTGTTCCTTTCCTCTTGTAAAAGTGATGCCATTTTTAACAAAACAGCATTTCGTTTTTCAATAGATAGTAAGGTGTTCATTTTTCTTGTTTTTATGTTCATAATGGGTAGTCTACAAATTATAAAGTTTATACCCGATAATGATTTTATAATTTTATGATAATTTTTTAAAGAGCCTGTTTTAAAGCCTCAAAAAACTGATCAATATGTTCTTTTTTAATGGTTAATGGCGGTAAAATTCTTAGTAATTTTTTGTTTGATGCGCCTCCTGTAAAAATATGATGTTCGTAAATGAGTTTTTTTCTAAGCTCTCCCACTTCAAAATCAAATTCCAACCCTAGCATCAAGCCTCTTCCTTTTATCTTTTTTATCTGCGGAATGGTTTTGGCAATAGACATAAAATATTCTGAAATAGTATTCACGTTATCAATAAGATGCTCTTCTTCAATAGTATTTAAAACCGTCAAACCTGCAGCACATGCTAAATGATTACCTCCAAAGGTAGTTCCTAACATCCCATATTTAGCCTCAATATCTGGATTAATTAAGATGCCGCCAATGGGAAATCCGTTACCCATCCCTTTGGCTATGGAAATAATATCTGGGGTGACGTTATAATGCTGAAATGCAAAGAATTTGCCTGAACGTCCGTAACCGGATTGCACTTCATCAGCGATAAACATAGTATTGTTGTTTTTGCACAAGGCAAATACTTGCTCAAAAAAATCTTTTGTACCTTGATCTAATCCACCAACACCTTGAATAAACTCTACAATAACTGCACATACATCGCCTTTTTCAAGTTCTGCTTTAACACCTAAAATATCATTGAGTTCTAAAATAGTTACTTTTTGCTGTGCATTTATTGGGGCAATAATATTTGGATTATCAGTTGCTGCTACTGCCGCCGAGGTACGTCCATGAAAACTATTTTTAAAAGCAATTACACGTGCTTTTCCTGTTTTAAATGATGCCAATTTTAATGCATTTTCGTTGGCTTCAGCACCCGAATTGCACAAAAACAACTCGTAGCCTTTACAACCAGACAATGCTTCAATTTTATCAGCTAATTCAACTTGTAACGGATTTTGAATCGCATTGGAATAAAACCCAAGTTTAGATACCTGATTGGTTATAGCTTTTACATAATTGGGGTGCGAATGCCCAATGGAAATTACGGCATGACCTCCATATAGATCTAAATATTCTGTACCTAGTTCGTCGTAAACATAAATATCTTTACCCGAAACTGGAGTTACATCATATAATGGATAAACGTCAAATAATGGCATTTTTAAGTCTTTTTAATTTGATTTATTTTCTCAAACGAAGCCACGATACCTTGTATTAAAGCCGAACTTAAACCTTGATGTTCCATCGCATTTAAACCTTCAATAGTACAACCACTAGGCGTTGTAACACGGTCTATTTCCTGCTCTGGATGTCTTCCAGATTCTATCAATAAACTGGCAGCACCAAAACATGTTTGGGTAGCCAATTGATGTGCTTCATGGGCTTCAAAACCTAATTGGATAGCTCCTTGAGTTGTAGCACGTACAAGACGCATCCAAAAGGCAATACCACTAGCACAAATAACAGTAGCCGCTTGGATATGTTCCTCAGGAATTACCATGGTAGTTCCCAACTGATTAAATATTTTTTTGGCCAAATCCATCTTACTCTCTCCCTTAATATTAGCTGCTAAACAAGTCATGGATTTTCCAATTGAAATAGCCGTATTAGGCATAACGCGAATGATGTTTTTATCATTACCAATAATGCTTTCAATTTTAGAGATCTCAAAACCTGCTGCTACCGACATAACAACATGTTGATCTGTAATACTCGGTGAAACCGTTTCTAAAACCTTTTCAATATGCCTAGGCTGTAAGGCAAAAATTAGAATATCAGATTCTTTAACTGCTAAAACATTATCATTGGTTATGGTTACATAGTCTTCATCATCAAACATACTAATGGCTGATGTATTTTTATCGGCTAGATACAATGATGTAAATGTTTTGTTTTTAATCAGACCTTTAGCGATAGAACTTCCTAAATTTCCGGTTCCTATGATTGCTATTCTCATTTTTCTTCTTTTTAAAAATAGGTTGCTTTTAATTGTAAGCCGGTTGTTTCTTCAAAACCAAACATTAAGTTCATATTTTGAATGGCTTGACCAGAAGCCCCTTTCAATAAATTATCAATAATACTGGTTACCAATAACTTACCGTTATGTTTATGTAAATGGATTACGCATTTATTTGTGTTTACAACTTGCTTTAAATGCAACACTTCATCTGAAACAAATGTAAATTTGGCTTCTTTATAAAATGTTTTGTAAATAGTTTTGGCCTCATTTAAATCGCCTTCAAAATTGGTATAGAGTGTTGCAAAAATACCTCTTGAAAAATTGCCTCTATTGGGTATAAAAAGGATTTCAGATGAAAAATTATTTTGCAATTTTTTAACAGATTGATTGATTTCTCCTAAATGCTGATGTGTAAAAGGTTTGTAATATGAAAAATTATTGTCTCGCCAAGGAAAATGAGAGGTTTCAGACAATGAGGTACCTGCTCCTGTAGCTCCTGTTACGGCATTTACATGCACGTCGTTTTTTAATACATTTGAATTCGCCAATGGCAATAATGCCAATTGAATGGCTGTTGCAAAACAACCAGGGTTAGCAATATAATTGGCATTTTTTATGGCTTCACTTTGCAATTCTGGCAATCCATAAACAAAAGTTTTTCCATTGAAAACCTTATCTTTTTCTAACCTGAAATCGTTCCCTAAATCAATAATTTTTGTGTTTTCTGAAAAGGTATTGTTGGACAAAAATTTAACCGAATTACCATGACCCAAGCACAAGAAAAGCACATCAATATTTAGATTTACTTCATCAGTAAACTTTAAATCCAAACTTCCCACCAGGTCTTGATGCACCTTAGAGATTTTGTTTCCGGCGTTACTAGTGCTGTAAACAAAATCTATTTCAGCATTAGGGTGGTTAATTAAAAGCCTAATTAGCTCGCCTGCCGTGTAACCCGCGCCTCCTATTATGCCAACTTTAATCATCGCTATTCGAATTTACCTGTTGGTATATTTTATTTTGGTTTCCAAAAATTTTGATAAAGCCTTTAGCTTCATCTGCTGTCCATCCTTTGTTTTCCTCTCCATAGCTACCAAATTTGGCACTCATTAAATCGTGTTTAGATGTAATGCCATCTAAAGAAAAATGATATGGTTTTAAGGTTACTGTCACATCGCCTGACACTTTATCTTGACTACTTTGTAAAAAGACTTCCATGTCTCTCATTACAGGATCTAGATATTGGCCCTCATGGAGGTGCATGCCATAAAAACTTGCTATATATTCCTTATGTTGTAACTGCCATTTTGTTAGTGTATGCTTCTCCAATAAATGATGGGCCTTTATGGTGATTAAAGCAGCAGCAGCTTCAAAACCTACTCGTCCTTTTATACCAACAATAGTATCACCCACATGAATGTCCCTGCCAATACCATAAGCTGACGCAATATTATTTAAGGTTTCAATATTAATTTCTGGATCGTTTTCTATACCATTCACAGCAATCAGTTCCCCTTTTTTAAAGGTTAATTTTACTTTTTCTTCTTCGGCATGCTTAACCTGTGAAGGGTATGCTTCTTCTGGCAAAGGTTTATCAGAAGTCAAAGTTTCTGAGCCTCCAACACTAGTTCCCCACAAACCTTTGTTGATTGAATACTTAGCTTTTTCCCAAGACATGTCAATACCATTGGCTTTTAAGTAATCTATCTCTTGTTGTCTGGTTAATTTTTCATCTCTAATGGGTGTAATAATCTTTATATTTGGTGCCAAGGTTTGAAAAATCATGTCAAAACGCACTTGGTCATTTCCAGCACCAGTACTCCCATGGGCAATATACTCAGCATTGATACTTTTGGCATATTGAATAATTTCAATTGCTTGAATAATACGTTCTGCACTAACCGATAATGGGTAAGTATTATTTTTAAGAACATTACCAAATATTAAATACTTAACAACCTTTTGGTAAAATGTAGCTACAGCATCAATGTTTTTATAGGTTGTAACACCCATTTTATAAGCATTGGTCTCAATTTTATTAATTTCAGCTTTAGTAAAACCTCCGGTATTAACACTAACAGCATGTACCTCATATTTTTTTGATAAACTTACCGCACAATAAGATGTGTCTAATCCACCACTATAAGCTATAACTAATTTCTTCATTTTTTATTTTTTATCTTTTTTTAAAAACATGGCTTCCTTGATGTGTTTCAACCTATTGAAAACCTTCTCCTTTACTTTTTTTGTGTCTTTTTTATCCTGCTTTTCTGGGTCGTACAACATACCTGTACACAAGCACATTTTTCTGTTTGTACGTGTTAAAACATCATAGTTTCTACAGGTTTGACAACCATCCCAAAAAGTGGGATCATCAGTTAATTCGGAGAATGGCACAGGTTTATAGCCCAATTCAGTATTCATTTTCATTACTGCCAAACCAGTAGTTATACTAAATACTTTAGCATATGGAAATTTGTTTCTAGAATGCTCAAATACTTTGTGTTTAATTTGTCTAGCAAGTCCACCACCCCTATAATCTGGGTGAACAATTAATCCTGAATTAGCTACAAACTTACCATGACCCCATTTTTCTATATAACAAAAACCAGCAAATTTATCGCCGTCTAAAGCAATAACGGCATTGCCATTTTCCATTTTTGTAGCTATATACTCTGGTGTACGTCTGGCTATACCTGTGCCCCTAACCGCTGCAGATTCTGCGATGGTTTCGCAAATAATTTCTGCGTATTTTATATGTGATTTATCGGCTATTAAAACCTTCATTTCATAATTTATATTAAATGTCAATTATTATTTTCTTTAATGCTGAACAGGACTCACCTTGTTCAATAAAATTACATGTACCCTTTCGGGCGACGTAAAAAACATGCCTCACAATAGTGTTTTTAATTATAAAACTAACTGTATTTTGAAATGTTATGGAAAATTTTTTGGACACTATGAAAAATTAAAATTACGTTTTGGTTTAACTGCTAATATAAGATTAGAAGCGGCGGTGAAAGCGCACGGGAAAACCGGGAACTGAACAACGTATTTTATTTTTTGAATTTTTCATATTGTAAAGCTATAATTTTATTCAATACAAGAACCAAAAAGCATTTAGTTTTTTAAAAGAATTATTAATATTTAACAAATTAATACGCTTTGTTAATGATTTTTAACTTTTTTGCTTAACTATTTGTTATATAAAAAATGGGGTTCAAATATTTGAACCCCATTGATTTTATGGTTTTTTAATAGAATATTTTATAATATTTTTAAACCAAACCATCACCATGGTCTTGCAACCTGATATGACCTGTATGGTGCTTGCCAAAACCTTCCCAACCTTTAAATTTGGAGTTTTCAACCATTTTGTCCCATTCCTCACCATGCACAGGGAAACTCACTATTTTAGTTCCGTTTAAAGTTACTGAACCTTCATTTGTTTTATGATTTACACTTAAAACGCAATGATTCCATTCTCCAGCTGGTTTACAAATATCCTGTTCTGGCTGAACCAAATCATAAAGTGCTCCTGCTTGATGAAATTTTGGGTTTGCTTTTGCATCAGGATGACGCTCATTATCTAACACCTGAATTTCTAGTCCTGTTTGATAAGCTTCATTAAATTTTTTCATCTTCATAAACACCAAAGAAAATTCCGCTATTACCTCCTTCAGAAATTTTCCATTCCAGTGATAGTTCAAAATTTGTAAACGTATCTCTGGTTGTAATATTTTTAACGCATTCTTCACCTGGAGTAAACATCATAGCTCCATCTTCAATAGTCCATTCTGAATACATTTCATCTTTTAAATATCCACGCCATTTTTCAAAATTTGTACCATCAAAAAGATATACCCAATCTGAATCATTTTTAACGTCAACCACAGTGTTTACCTCAATATCTCCTTCGCTTTTAAAGATTCTTTTGTTTTGTCTTTGCACGCAGTAAAAACTACCGCAGCAACAACGAATAAAATTAATTTTCTCATTTTTAAATATTAATTAGTTTGTAATCCTAGAATTTTTCTCAACTGATTATCATCAGTATTTCTGCCAGCAAAATCATCAAAACGCTTATTGGTAACTTCAATGATGTGGTTTTTAATAAACTCAACGCCTTCTCTTGCACCTTGCTCTGGGCTTTTAATAACACATTCCCACTCTAAAACTGCCCAAACATCGCAACCATTTTCAGTTAATTTTGAGAAGACTTTCTTGAAATTAACCTGCCTGTCTCCAGGAGAACGATAGCGACCTGCACAATCTTTCCAATCATTATAACCACCAAATGTTCCCTTTTTTCCCGTTGGGTTAAATTCTGAATCTTTTACGTGAAACGCTTTTATAAATTCGTGGTAATGGTCAATATATTTAATATAATCCAACTGTTGTAGAACAAAATGTGATGGGTCATACAAAATATTCACTGCTTTATGATTGCCTGTGGCTTCAAGAAAACGCTCAAAGGTATCACCGTCATGAATATCCTCAACCGGATGTACCTCGTAACACACAGCAACACCATTCTTCAAAAGTATTTAATATAGGCTTCAAAGGTGATGAAGACAGTTCTAACGGTGTAATTATGATGGGTGAAAAGGATATTATGACATGTGGAACTTATGGTCTAAATCCTAAAATATATTTAAATTCAGGTGAACTTATTCTGCCTGAAAATAATCAAGAAGAGGAAGACAATAGGCTAGCTGAAAATGGTCACCATATGCAATGGGTTGAAGCCTGTAAAGCTAGTTACGGAAGTGACTAACATAAAGCATTAACCTCTTCTTTTGATTTTGCATGTCCATTAACCGAATCTATCTTAATGGGCAACTTAGCCATTAGAAGTTATAATTTAAGAGAGGAAGCCGAAAGAGGATTTAATTATCCTGGACGCATAAAGCTGCTTTGGGATGGAGAAAATATGAAAATAACTAATTTCGAACCTGCTAATCAATTTGTAAAAAGAGCATACCGAGAAGGTTGGACTTTATATTATTAAAATTAATCTGCTAATTTTTATTATTAAAAGCCCTTTCAAAGTTAAACTTTGAAAGGACTTTTAACTTTTAGATAGGACAGTTATTTATTCAACAATAAAATTCCCTTTCATTAAACCGGAGTGACCGGGAAAACTACATAAGAACTGATAAGAACCCGCTTCAGGTGCATTGAACTCAACTGAGGTAACCTGCCCGCCTCCAATTAAGTCGGTATGCACAATTATATCGTTTGAATCTTTTGGTATGTAATTGTTATCTCTTTCAACAGCAGCTTTAGCAGCAAACTCTGCAAGATTAACACCTTGTTTAAGAATAACCAAATTATGTCCCATAACATTAACATCAAGCTTTCCAACATGTCTTAAAGTAAGCTTTACTTTTTGTCCTGCTTTGGCTTTAATCTCATTGGTATTATATTGCATAATATCATTTGCTTTTATAACAATATTAGCAACATTATCATCTTCTTTAGTATCGGATTTATTAGATGAAGTAGTATTTTCATAGGTAAATCCCTCTTTTTTTTCTTCTTTTTTCCCTCCACAATTAAACATTAATGAAGCTAGTACTACAGTTAATAATTGAATTTTAATAATTTTCATGTTAAAGTTGTATTATCAGTTTAATTTAGGTAAAAAAAAAAGATTATAAAATATAATCTGTACTTATAAAATTAGATATTTTTTTATCAAGTAACTCATTTAGTATAGCTTTATTGTAATCGTTGTCTTTGGAAGCCACAAATGTTCTTATTGAAAATGACCGTAACGCATCATGAACACTCAATGTTCCATAAGCTGAATCTTTTCTTCCTGTAAATGGATATACATCGGGACCTCGTTGGCATGAGCTATTTAAATTTACCCTGCACACCAAATTAACCAATGTGTCAATTAAAGGCGCTAATGTATTAACATTTTTACCAAATAAACTTACTTGTTGACCATAGTTGGATTCTGCCATGTCGTCAAGAGGTTCATCAATATTTTTGAATGAAATAACAGGAACAACTGGTCCAAACTGTTCTTCTTTATAAACTCTCATATCTTTACTTACGGGGTACAAAACTGCTGGAAAAATAAAGTTTTCAGTAGTCTCCCCTCCTTTAGCATTTAATATTTTAGCGCCTTTATCTAAGGCATCATCTATTAATTCTTGTATGTATGCCGGTTTATCGACCTCGGGAAGCGGGGTTAATTTTACTCCTGTCTCCCAAGGGTTTCCAAACTTAAGCGCATCGATTTTTTCAGAAAAACGCTTATTAAAGTCATCAACTATAGATTCGTGCACGTACAAAACTTTTAGTGCGGTACAGCGCTGACCGTTAAAAGATAATGTTCCTGCAATACATTCGCTTACAGCCAAATCTAAATCGGCATCTGGCAGAACAATAGCTGGATTTTTGGCTTCCAATCCTAAAACCATACGAAGCCTATTCCCTTTTGGATGAACCGATTGTAACGAGTTAGCCGATGCACTGTTGCCAATTAATGCCAGCACATCTATTTTTCCGGACTGCATAATGGGAGTAGCCAGAACACGACCACGACCATAAATAATATTCACGACCCCTTTTGGAAAGCTACTTTGAAATGCATCCATTAAAGGTGAAATAAGCAAA
Organism: Tamlana sp.; assembly: GCA_049451635.1. Lineage (GTDB taxonomy): Bacteria > Bacteroidota > Bacteroidia > Flavobacteriales > Flavobacteriaceae > JBMTVT01. Next base: position 39,131 of record JBMTVT010000004.1, read on the forward strand.
ACACCGTGTTTTGCCGGTTTAAAGATAACGGTATTCCCCATTATTAATGCAGGAATTAAAAGTGTAAAAGTTTCATTGAGGGGATAATTATAAGGCCCTAAACAAAGCACAGTCCCTAATGGTCCTCGTCGAATATGGGCATAAACGCCATCATTCTTTTCAAATTTAGCGGAATCCCTATCGAGTTGTTTATAATCTTCAATAGTGTCATAAATATAATCAACCGTTCTGTCAAATTCTTTCTCAGAATCTGGCAAATTTTTGCCAATTTCCCACATTAAAAGCTTAACAACCTCTTCACGCTTGGTTTTCATTTGTTCAACAAATTTTTCCATGCACTTTATACGAGCTTCAACCTTCATGGTAGGCCACAAACCTTGACCCTTATCATAAGCCGTTAAAGCCGAATCTAAGGCTTCAACAGCCTCTTCTTTACCCAAATTGGGTATAGTTCCTAGTAATGTTGGCTTATAGTCTACGGTTGAGGAAATTGATGAAAACACCTCACTGGTTTCACCTCTCCAAGTTTTTAACTCACCATTTACAAGGTAAGTATCTTGATGGGTTAATTGTTTTATTTTGTATACTTCTGGAATATCTTGAATCATTTTATAAATGTTTTTATTGCGCTTTAAACTTTAAATATAATATCCTTGCGATTACTTAAATGTAACAAACATTACATCTATACTAAAAATTGAAATAAGTCTGGCTTATTGTTTAAATAATCACCGTAAAAATTATGTTTTTTCATTTTTGTTATTAATGGTTCCAAATCTGCTGCAGATTTTAATTCAACCCCAACAACTGCTGAACCGTTTTCTCTATTTGTTTTTTTGGCATACTGAAAATATGTAATATCATCATTAGGCCCTAAAATATCTACCACAAACTCTCTTAAAGCACCGGAGCGTTGAGGGAATTTCACTATAAAATAATGCTTTAGGTTGGCAAATAATAAAGCGCGTTCTTTAATTTCTGGTGTTCGGGTTATATCATTGTTACTACCACTTACAACACATACTACATGTTTCCCTTTAATTTCTTCGGCATAAAAATCCAATGCAGAAATACTAAGGGCGCCTGCTGGCTCAACGACAATGGCATCTTTATTATAAAGTTCTAAAATAGTTTCGCAAACTTTCCCTTCTGGCACTGTTAGCATAGTGTGTAAATTTGCTTTACAAATTTCAAAATTTAAATCGCCTACCCGTTTTACCGCTGCACCATCAATAAACTTGTCTATGTGTTCTAACTCAATATTTTTGTTGTTTTTAATTGAAATGGTCATGGATGGCGCTCCTTCTGGTTCAACCCCAATAATTTTAGTGTTTGGAGATAATTCTTTAAAAACTGTTGATAACCCTGAGGCTAATCCCCCTCCACCAACAGCAATAAAAACGTAATCAATAGGGTGTGTTGTTTGCTCTAAAATTTCGAGGCCTATTGTAGCTTGCCCTTCAATTACTTTTTCATCATTAAAAGGGTGAATGAAAGTTTTTTGCTGTTGTTTACACTCTTGCATTGCTGCATCATTGGCATCGTCAAATGTGTCACCAATCAATCTAATTTCAATATAGTCCTCGCCAAACATTTTTACCTGTTCCACCTTTTGGTTTGGAGTAGGTGTTGGCATAAAAACAGTACCTTTTATTTTTAGCAATTTACAGGAAAGCGCAACGCCTTGTGCATGGTTCCCAGCACTGGCGCAAACCACGCCTTTTTTCGACTCTGCTTCAGTGAGAGAGCTTATTTTATTGTAGGCGCCTCTAATTTTATAAGACCTTACTTGTTGTAAGTCTTCGCGCTTTAAAAGAACATTTGCGGAAAATTGCTTTGAATATCTAAGGCTAGGACTTAAAGGCGTAACTGCCGATACTTTTTTAATGGTATCGGCAGCTACTTTTATGTTATCAATACTAGGAAAATATGTTGCTTTTTCCTGTGTCATTAGTTTATACTATTGGTTTCATTGCTTTCATTGAAGCCCTTAAAAAGGTGCCTATTTTCTCAACAGGATGCTCTCTTAATGCTTTATTGACCGCTATTAATTTTGCATTATCAACACCTTTACCATTGTCTTTAGCATAAGCTTTACCAATAACATCGGTATCAATTTTCTTCATAAAATCACCTAAAAGTGGTTTACAAGCATAATCGAATAAGTAACATCCGTACTCTGCAGTATCAGAGATTACACTATTCATTTCATATAATTTACGTCTTGCAATAGTGTTTGCAATTAGTGGTGTTTCGTGCAAAGATTCGTAATATGCAGACTCATCAATAATTCCAGAATCTGTCATAGCTTCAAAAGCTAGTTCTACACCAGCACGAACCATAGCTACCATTAAAACACCATTATCATAGTAGTCTTGTTCTGAAATCTCATCATTCCCAGCAGGTGTTTTTTCAAAAGCAGTTTCTGCAGTTGCGGCTCTCCATGTCAACAATTTTTTATCATCATTAGCCCAATCTTCCATCATACCACTAGAGAATCTACCTTCCATAATATCGTCCATATGTTTTTGGAATAGTGGACGCATAATGTCTTTTAATTCTTCAGACAATTCAAAAGCTTTAATTTTTGCTGGATTGGAAAGTCTATCCATCATATTGGTTATCCCACCATATTTAAGACCTTCGGTAATGGTTTCCCAACCATATTGAATCAACTTTGATGCATACCCTGGCTCGATGCCTTTTTCAATCATTTTATCAAAACAAAGGATAGAACCTGTTTGCAATAACCCACAAAGAATGGTTTGCTCTCCCATTAAATCTGATTTTACCTCAGCTACAAACGATGATGCTAAAACGCCAGCTCTATCGCCTCCAGTAGCTGCTGCATAAGCCTTTGCTTGTGCCCAACCTTTACCTTCTGGGTCGTTTTCTTCGTGTACGGCAATTAATGTTGGTACACCAAAGCCTCTTTTATATTCTTCTCTAACTTCTGTTCCTGGGCATTTTGGCGCGACCATAATAACCGTTAAATCTTCACGGATTTGCATTCCTTCTTCCACAATATTAAACCCATGTGAGTAAGATAAGGTAGCTCCTTTTTTCATTAAAGGCATAACCGCTTTCACAACGCTACTGTGTTGCTTGTCTGGGGTTAGGTTTAGTACTAAATCTGCTGATGGAATCAACGCTTCGTAAGTTCCTACATTAAAGCCATTTTCGGTAGCATTAACAAATGATGCTCTTTTTTCAGCTATTGCTTGAGGTCTTAAAGCATAAGAGATATCCAACCCAGAATCTCTCATATTTAATCCTTGGTTAAGCCCTTGGGCTCCACAGCCTACGATAACGATTTTTTTTCCTTTTAATGCTTCTACACCATCAGCAAACTCTGACGAGTCCATAAATCTACACTTCGATAATTGATTTAATTTATCTCTTAAAGATAGTGTGTTAAAATAATTTCCCATTTTTATTTTTTGTTATTATTGGTTATTGAATGCCATGAGCATTTCTGTTATTTTCATTTCGTCTTTTGTTACTGCAATACGTCCAGCTCTTACAAATTGCATGATACCAAATACGTTTAAATCTCTTCTTAACGATTCAATTTCATGTCTTCTACCCGATTTTTCCAGTACAAAAAATTCTCTGTTAACGGTAACAATTCTGGTATTGCTTTCTTTAATTATATTTTGAATCTGTGGTTCATCAAACAACAAGCTAGATTTAATTTTGAACATACAAGACTCGGTATAAATAGTTTCTTCATCGGTATGATAATAAGCTTTAATGACCTCCACTTGCTTTTCAAATTGACCTATAATTTTTCTTGCTTGAGATTCGGTAATATTTACAACAATGACAAATCTGTTAACACCTTCAATTTCAGATTGTGAGGTTGTTAAACTTTCTATGTTGATGTGTCTGCGTTGAAAAATTGTAGATATACGATTTAGTAAACCGATGTTGTTTTCGGTATAAATGGATATGGTGAATGTTTTTATATCTTCGTTCATTGCTTTATTGATTTAACTTAAACGTATATCTGAAACCGAAGCTCCTGCTGGAATCATAGGGAATACATTATCTTCTTTTTCTACACAAACTTCTAAGAAATAAGAGTCTTTTGAAGCAATCATTTCTTTTACGGCATCGGCTAATTCTTCACGCTTGGTTACTTTTCTAGCTTTAATGTAATAACCTTCTGCAATAGCAACAAAATTTGGGTTTGTCATTTCAGTTGATGCATAGCGCTTATCGAAAAATAATTGTTGCCATTGACGAACCATTCCTAAAAACTCATTATTTAAAACCACAATTTTAACAGCTGCTTTTTGCTGGAAAATAGTTCCTAATTCTTGAATGGTCATTTGATAACCGCCATCACCAATAATAGCCACAACTTCTCTTTCTGGAGCAGCCATTTTAGCGCCAATGGCCGCAGGAAGTGCAAACCCCATGGTGCCTAAACCTCCTGAAGTAATATTACTTTTGGTGATATTAAAATCGGCATAACGGCAAGCTATCATTTGGTGCTGCCCAACATCGGATACAATAGCAGCATTTCCTTTGGTTTCAATATTTATTTGTTTTAACACTTCTCCCATAGTTAAACCTTCCTTGGTTGGAGAAATGTCGTTTTTAATGACTTTATCAAATTCCACAGTATACAAATCCCTGAATTCTTGTAACCAAGAGTCATGAGTATTTTTATTAAGCAGTGGTAACAATTGTGCTAAACTATCTTTAGAATCGCCAATTACAGCTATATCTGTTTTTACGTTTTTATCAATTTCGGCAGGATCAATATCAAAATGAATGATTTTAGCTTGTTTTGCATAGGTTGCTAAATTACCAGTAACACGGTCGTCAAAACGCATACCTATGGCAATGAGTACATCGCATTCATTAGTTAATTTATTTGGTGCGTAATTACCATGCATCCCAACCATACCAATATTTAATGGATGTGATGTTGGAATTGCAGAAGCTCCAAGAATAGTCCAAGCTGCTGGTATTCCTGCTTTTTCAATAACTGCTTTCAATTCATTTTCAGCTTGACCTAAAATAACTCCTTGTCCCCAAACAATCATTGGTTTTTTTGCTGAATTAATCAAATCGGCAGCGGCTTTTACAGATTCTGGATTGGTTTTTGGTACTGGAATATAACTACGGATTCCTGTACATTTTTTGTATTGAAAATCAAACTCAGAAACTTGGGCATCTTTAGTAATATCAACTAAAACGGGTCCTGGACGTCCGCTTTTTGCTATATAAAATGCTTTGGCCAAGACCTCAGGAATGTCTGATGCTTTGGTAACTTGACAATTCCACTTGGTTACTGGTGTTGAGATACCTACAATATCAGTTTCTTGAAATGCATCACTACCTAATAAATGTGAAAAAACTTGACCCGTAATGCATACCATAGGTGTTGAATCTATTTGGGCATCGGCAATTCCTGTTATTAAATTAGTAGCACCTGGACCAGATGTTGCCATGGCAACACCAACTTTTCCAGAAATACGGGCATACCCTTGTGCTGCATGTGTTGCGCCTTGTTCATGACGCGTCAATACATGATGAATTTTATCTTGATATTTGAATAACTCATCATAAACTGGCATAATGGCACCACCTGGGTATCCATAAAGTATGTCCACGCCTTCTGCAATTAAACATTTTATAATGGCTTCACTACCTGTTATGCGTTCTGTTTTATTTGTCACTTCTTCAGTGTTATTTAATGTTTGTGTTTTCATGCTCACACTATTTAAAATGCATCCGTTACACAGCCTTTTGAAGCTGATGCTACCGATTTTGCATATTTATATAATATTCCTTTATTATGTTTTAACGCTGGTTCTACCCATTGTGCTCTTCTTTCAGCTAATTCTTCATCAGAAATCAACACATTGATAGAATTATCTTCTGCACTAATTTTAATTTTATCACCAGTTTTTAAAAGTGCTATATTACCACCAGTTTGTGCTTCGGGAGTAATATGACCAACAACAAAACCGTGTGTACCGCCTGAAAAACGCCCATCTGTTATTAATGCCACAGATTTACCTAAACCTGCACCCATAATTAAAGAGGTTGGTTTCAACATTTCTGGCATACCCGGACCGCCTTTAGGCCCGACATAGCGAATGACGACGACATCGCCTTTTTCTACCTCACCATTTGAAATCCCTGTATTTGCTGCTTGCTCACCATCATAAACCACAGCTTTTCCTTCAAATACTAACCCTTCATTTCCTGATATTTTTGCAACAGCTCCTTCTAATGCCAAATTACCATAAAGAATTTGTAAGTTCCCAGAAGATTTTAATGCTTTATCCTTTGAATAAATTACCTCTTGTTCATTATCAAACTTTAGTGGCTCAACCTCTATTAAATTTTCGGCTAGTGTTTTACCGGTAACGGTCATACAATCGCCATGTAAATAGCCGTTATCCAATAAATATTTCATAACAGCAGGTGTTCCTCCAATACCATGAACATCTTCCATTAAGTATTTTCCGCTAGGTTTTAAATCGGCTATCAATGGGGTTCTGTCACTAACCCTTTGAAAATCCTCTAAAGTAAACTCAATATCTGCCGCATGTGCAATAGCTAAGAAATGTAATACCGCATTGGTTGAGCCTCCAAGAGCATTTACAATGGCTATGGCATTTTCAATTGATTTTTTTGAAATGATGTCCAAAGGCTTTAAATCCAGTTCCAATAAATTTTTAATCGCTATGGCTGTTCTTTCGCTTTCGGATAATTTATTAGGATTTTCTGCAGGAATTGATGAATTATAAGGCAATGCAAAACCCATACACTCAATAGCTGAAGCCATGGTATTCGCCGTATACATACCACCACAAGCTCCTGCACCAGGTATGGCTCTTTTAATGATTTCTCTATACTCATCTTCATCAATTTCGCCAGCCACTTTTTGCCCCAATGCTTCAAAAGCTGAAACAATGTTTAATTTTCTACCTTTATAATTTCCTGAAGCTGTAGCCCCGCCATACATCATTATGGAAGGACGGTTTAAACGCAACATAGCCATAACCGCTCCTGGCATATTTTTATCACAGCCAACTACCGCTATAAGAGCATCATAACTTTGAGCATTCATGACTGTTTCAATGGAGTCTGCTATAATATCTCGAGATGCTAAAGAATAATTCATTCCGGAAGTTCCCATGGAAATCCCGTCTGATACACCAATAGTATTAAAACCCAGACCAACCAAACCAGCAATATTACATTCAATTTTAACTTCATCCTTTAATCTATTTAGGTGCATGTTACAGGGATTACCATCAAATCCTGTACTTGCAATACCTACTTGAGCCTTTTTCATATCTTCATCGGAAAATCCCGCTGCATATAACATGGCTTGTGAAGCTGGTTGTGATTCGTCTTGTGTTAATCGTTTACTATGTTTATTAAGTTCATTCATTTTTTAATAAAAAATAATTCAATGTTTAATTCTGTTTTGGTTAATTATTCTAAAAACTTTAAGGTTTTTTACTAATATTCTCTAAAAGACATTAATATAATTTTCGAAATTAATTTTTTAGGTTTTTATATAAGTTCCCTTTCACTATTTAAGGTTAAACTCATAGCGTAAAAAAACAATTCAACTAACTGTATAACAAGTATTTATTGTGTTTTTTCTATGATGTTCAAAACAAAAAATAATTCGTAAAACCCTTCCGTTTTTGGTAAACTTTTAAAACATCTAAGTTTTTAATTTGCAATACCCTATCAAAGTTAAATAATCACCGTACCAACTATAAAAACGACGTTTAAAAATTTACATTTCATAAATTCATTAAAAATTCCTTCAAACTACCTATTGTTTTCATAAAAAAAATAAAAATAAACTATCGTTTTCTTTTATTTTTTTACTTTTGCCAATACAAATAATGGAGGAAAGATTTGACTGATTGCAACCTCTTTATGATAAATAATCTCATCATAAACCAAAAATGCTAAAGGCAGTGTAAACTTCCTTCGACGTTATCCGTCAAATCTCCAAAAAAATAAAAAATATGGCTTATTTATTTACTTCGGAAAGTGTTTCTGAAGGACACCCAGATAAGGTAGCAGATCAAATTAGTGATGCTTTAATAGATAACTTTTTAGCTTTTGACAAAGAATCAAAAGTAGCTTGTGAAACTTTGGTTACTACTGGTCAAGTTATTCTTGCTGGTGAAGTAAAATCGCATACATATTTAGATGTTCAGAAAATTGCAAGGGACACTATTAACAAAATAGGCTACACCAAAGGAGCATATATGTTTGATGGTAATTCCTGCGGTGTACTATCGGCTATACATGAGCAATCTGAAGACATTAACCAAGGGGTTGATAGAGGTAATAAAGAAGAGCAAGGAGCCGGAGACCAAGGGATGATGTTTGGTTATGCAACCAATGAAACCGAAAACTTTATGCCATTGGCGCTAGATTTATCGCATAGAATTTTAAAAGAACTTTCTGATTTACGCAGAGAAAATAAAGACATCACCTATTTAAGGCCCGATAGTAAAAGTCAGGTAACTATTGAGTATAGCGATGATAATATTCCGCAACGCATTGATGCTATTGTAGTATCTACGCAACATGATGATTTTGCAGATGATGATACTATGTTGGCAAAAATTAGAAAGGACATAAAAGAGATTTTAATCCCTCGTGTTATTGCCAAACTTCCTAAAAATATTCAAAAGCTATTTAATAGTGACATTAAATACCACATCAACCCAACTGGTAAATTTGTAATAGGTGGCCCACATGGCGACACAGGATTAACCGGGCGAAAAATTATTGTAGATACTTACGGTGGTAAAGGTGCCCATGGCGGTGGAGCCTTTTCAGGGAAAGACCCAAGTAAGGTAGATAGAAGTGCTGCTTATGCAACCCGACATATTGCAAAAAACTTGGTTGCTGCTGGTGTTGCCGATGAAGTTTTAGTACAAGTAAGTTATGCTATTGGTGTAGTTGAACCTATGGGTATTTTTATTGATACTTACGGTACTTGCCCTTTTAACATGACAGATAGTGAGATTGCCAAAAAAGTAAGTGAGATTTTTGATATGCGCCCTTTTGCTATTGAAGAACGTTTAAAACTACGTTCACCAATGTATAGTGAAACAGCCGCTTATGGGCATATGGGACGCATACCGGCAACCGTTACCAAAACGTTTACCCAACCCAATGGTGAGAGCATAACACTTGATGTTGAGTTGTTTACTTGGGAAAAATTGGATTATGTTGATAAGATTAAAGCCGCTTTTGGTTTATAAAACCACGCATTTATATATAATTAAAGACTGCAAATAAGCGGTCTTTTTTTATTGACCCTATTTAATTTTGTAATAATTTTCAACTATCTTCGTTTAACTTCCGATAAAGAACATTAAAACATTCCTTATCATTAAAGTTAAACGAGCTTCCTAAAAATAAAACCCAAAACTACCTGTTACCCCGAATTTTCTAGCATTGGGATATATTATATCATCCTTGTAATTACCTCTGAAGTTAAAGTCTATTCTAAATACCTTAAAAATATTGCCCACTCCTAAGCTATACTCATAATAGGGCTTGCCACTTGGAGCAACGAGCTTTATATTATTGGGGTTGCCAGAAACAGTATTTAAGTTAATGTTCTCTTGTGAAATGTCGCCCCAGGCCCCTCTTAAACTAACAATTTCCCGAAGGTTAAATTTCCGTAAAAAAGGAATTCTAGAAAATAAGCGCCCGTTAAAATTATGCTCAAGATGAAAGGACGCATAGGTATCGGTTACAAATTCATAAAAGTCCAACTGAGAAAACGTGTTGTAAATTGAAAAGTATGATTGGTTACCAGGAATAACGCTTAATAAACCCAACGGCACCTCACCAAATGTTTTGCCCGTTTCGATAGTAGTGGTTAACCTACCAAAACCTCCAAGCTGCCAAGGTTGAATGTATGAGAACTGAAGTTTGGTATAATCAAAATCACTATTAAAAAAGCTTTTATCACCCAATGATATTTGAGCAAACAGGGTCGCAAAATCATCATTTGCTGTTTTGCGCTCTACACCAAAACCTGTCATTTTTCGCTTTGGAAAGTATGATACAGAAAATGCAGTTTCAAATTGTTTTATTTCAGAAGCTATTCCTGTTGGGGTGTTATAATCCAAACTAAAGGTAGGTGAAGCTGATGCTAATGTGCGGTAATTTCCACCTAGTCTAAAAATAACATTACGCCACGGTTCAGCTTCAAGCCCTAAGCTAGTTAAATTTATGGCTGTAAGCTTATCGTTAGCACTTGTTCCCACAACCGATGACGAGGCCAAACTACGCCCCAAAACATCAGTACTGGTAGTTAAGCTAGCACCTATTTGTTCTACATCCCTACGGTTTCCACCAGAAATAATCAATCTACTTTTTTTGTCGAGTAACCATTTGCCCGAAATACCATATTTAAATTTATCATCCCTAAAACCATAGGCCATAAAACCCTCTAAACGCCAAAGGTCGTTTCTGCCAAAATAAGTACGTCCACCAGCTCGTAAGCGCAACCCCTCTACCTCATTAAAACCAAAGGTTGAAAAAATGGGCCCATAATCTAGAGGCAAGGTATTAAACTCAATATAACCCGATGCCAAAATACTCCCCAAATTATAAAGTCTTTTAAACTTTTTTACAGTTTTTAACGTGTCTAACATTTTGTAAACACCCTGTTCATCTTTATTTAAAGCTTCTAGTCGGTTTTGTTCCCAAAAAGCATTGTCTCTATCATATACATCTTGGTTATAATTATAAACCTCGGTTTCGTAGAATTTTTTTTCCTTTTCGATGTCAAATTTATAATTATTGTAAAGCGTGGTGCGTTTCCCATAAATACCTCTTGATTTTTCTTTTTTGTTAAAAGCAAAATCGCTCATCATATAATCTCTTTTCACCAAGAAAAGTGAATCATTAAGCACTTCAAATTCTTGTTCTATGTAAATTTCTTTTACCCAGTTAATGTTTGCGCTTTTTGAAGCTTGAAGATTAATTTCTTTTATGGCATACGTAGTATCGGCTATCCAAAAATCACCTTTAAACGTGAGTTCATTTTTTCGACGTGGATAATAAATAATGTTGTAACACCATTTGTTATCAATAAAAGCGCTGTCTTTTAAAACATAGTTGTAGGTGTTAATACCTGTTTTTGAAAGCGGACTTACAAAACTTTTATCAAAGAACTTTAAGTAATTGTCGTATATATTAAAATCGGAATACAAATCATCAACAAAATCGATAATGACTTGATTATCACTAAAACCAGAGTTTTTATTCCCTCTTAAATCTTCCTTTTCTTTATTAAGGATATTATCGCCATATACTTTTGAAACGGCTTCGTTAATAAACATGGGCAAATAGGTTTTACCCGTAACGCTTGAGGTATCAACTTGATCGAATACAAACTCCATTCCATTAAAAAGTTTACTTTTTATAAGTGCACTATCAATCGTATTGATGTCAAACTCAACTTTTTCGTACTTATCGTATTCGTATTGCTTAAACTGTTTTAAGCCATTACTTCGTTTATTCTCCCAGATTTTCCTAAGGATATCTATGGCAGGGTTGTTCTTTTTTGGTTGTTTTCCAGATACAATAACCACGGCATCCAACTCTGCTCTTTCTTCTTTTAATATGAATTTTAAATTGTAGGTTACTTTTTTATCTAATGGAATAATTAGGGTTTGGTAACCTATAAAAGATACCGTTAAGGCTTCCCATGTTTCATCAGATTCCAAATAAAACCGCCCATTTTCATCGGTAATAGTTCCTTGTGTAGATTCTTTAAATATGATATTGGCAAAAGAAACGGGTTTGTTAAACTCGTCAAAAACATAACCACTAACTTTGGTTTGTGCTATTGTGGAAAAAATTCCGAGGAAGAAAAGGGCAATAAGTAATCTTAAATTCATAATACAAAAAAACTTCATCAACAATCGTGCTAATGAAGTTTGTATAACGTGAAAAGTTGTAATTTATTTATACAATACTTTTTTCACAGCTTTAATAACATCATCACTGTTTGGCAACCATTCTTCCAATAAAACTGGAGAATATGGAGCTGGAGTATCGGCCGTGTTTATTTTTATGATGGGAGCATCTAAATAATCAAAAGCTTCGTTTTGAACGATATAAGTTATTTCAGTAGCTACATTTCCAAATGGCCAAGCTTCTTCTAAAACTACTAGCCTATTTGTTTTTTTAACAGACTCTATAATAGCTTTTTTATCCATTGGGCGCACGGTGCGCAAATCGATTATTTCACAGGAAATACCTTCTTTTTCCAATTCATCAGCTGCTTTGTATGCTTCCTTGATGATTTTCCCAAAGGAAACAATGGTTACGTCGGTTCCTTCTCGTTTAACATCTGCAACTCCCAAAGGTAAAATGTATTCACCTTCTGGAACCTCACCCTTATCTCCATACATTTGTTCACTTTCCATGAAAATAACCGGATCGTCGTCACGAATTGCCGCTTTTAAAAGTCCTTTAGCATCATAAGGATTTGATGGCACCACAACTTTTAAACCGGGTGTGTTAGCAAACCAACTCTCAAAAGCCTGAGAGTGTGTTGCACCCAACTGGCCAGCAGAGGCAGTAGGCCCACGGAAAACAATAGGACAATTGAACTGCCCACCAGACATTTGTCTAATTTTAGCAGCATTGTTTATAATTTGATCAATTCCAACAAGAGAAAAGTTAAAGGTCATATACTCAACAATAGGCCTATTACCTGTCATGGTCGAGCCAATAGCGACACCTGCAAAACCAAGCTCAGCGATTGGTGTATCAATAACACGTTTTGGCCCAAATTCGTCTAACATCCCTTTTGATGCTTTATAGGCACCGTTGTATTCAGCTACTTCCTCACCCATTAAGTAAATGCTTTCATCTCTGCGCATTTCTTCACTCATGGCTTCACAAATAGCTTCTCTAAATTGAATTGTCTTCATTAAAGTTCTTTTTAATTCGAGTAGCAAAAATAACAATAAATGACATACCCTTTCAAAAGATTTTTTTAAAATTTATTATGCATGCATAGTATTTTTCAAAATAAAATAATTAACTTCGTAGCCGTATAAAAAATAAGACATTTAAATACTTATAAAGATGAAAATATTAGTGTGTATAAGTCACGTACCAGACACTACATCAAAAATCAATTTTACCGATGGTGACACGAAATTTGATACCAATGGTGTGCAATTTGTTATCAATCCAAATGATGAATTTGGTTTAACTAGAGCCATGTGGTTCAAGGAAAAACAAGGCGCCAATATAACTGTTGTAAATGTTGGTGGCCCCGAAACTGAGCCTACGCTTCGTAAAGCTTTAGCAATTGGTGCTGATGCTGCCATACGTGTAAATATGCCAGCAACCGATGGCTTTTCTGTTGCCAAACAACTCGCCAATGTTGTTAAAGAAGGCGGTTATGATTTGGTAATTGCAGGTCGTGAATCTATCGATTATAACGGTGGTATGGTTCCAGGAATGATAGCAGGTTTAACACAAGTAAACTTTGTGAATAAATGTATTGGACTTGAAGTTGAGGGCACTACTGCGAAAGCTATAAGAGAAATTGATGGTGGAAAAGAAACAGTTTCAACCTCTTTACCATTAGTAATTGGTGGACAAAAAGGATTGGTTGAAGAAAGTGATCTACGTATCCCGAACATGAGAGGTATTATGATGGCGCGCCAAAAACCCCTAACGGTTATAGAACCAGTTGAAGCAAATCCAGAAACAACTTCTGTTTCATTTGAAAAACCAGCACCAAAAGGCGCCGTAACTTTAGTATCGCCTGATAATTTAGATGAATTAGTAAACTTGCTTCACAACGAAGCTAAAGTGATTTAAAAAAATACATATGTCAGTTTTAGTATATACCGAATCAGAACAAGGAACCTTAAAAAAAGCAGCTTTAGAAGTGGCATCATATGCCAAAGCAGTTGCAAACCAATTAGGCACAACCGTTACCGCCATAGTTTTCAATGCAAATGATGTCTCAGCTCTTGGCAACTATGGTGTTGACAAAGTTTTGAGTCTAAAAAACAACACCCTCGATGCTTTTGATGCAAACACTTACGCCGATGCTATTAAACAAGCAGCAGAAAATGAAAATGCTAAAGTTGTTGTGCTAAGCTCTAGTGCAAACAGTAAATATTTAGCCCCTCTTTTGGCTATTGGCTTAAATGCGGGTTATGCTTCAAATATCGTTGAGGCCCCTTCAAGTAGTAATCCTTTTAAAGTAAAACGTTCTGCTTTTACAAACAAAGCCTTTGAAATTGTTCAAATAAATACCGAAGTTAAAATTGTTGGTGTTTCAAATAATTCATTTGGCTTAGTTGAAAACAGTGCAAGTGCCTCTGTTGAAGATTTCTCTCCAACGTTACCAAATTCAAATGTAAAAGTTGAATCGGTAGATAAAGCTACAGATAAGGTAACTATTGCCGATGCAGATATTGTTGTTTCGGCAGGTCGTGGATTAAAAGGCCCTGAAAATTGGGGTATGATTGAAGAATTAGCAGATGTTTTAGGTGCAGCCACAGCATGTTCTAAACCAGTATCAGATTTGGGTTGGAGACCGCACAGCGAACACGTTGGGCAAACTGGGAAACCCGTAGCATCAAACTTATACATTGCGATAGGCATCTCTGGTGCTATTCAGCACTTAGCAGGTATCAATGCATCAAAAGTAAAAGTGGTTATCAATACAGATCCTGAGGCACCTTTCTTTAAAGCTGCAGACTATGGTATTGTTGGCGATGCCTTTGAAGTAGTACCGGCTCTTATTGAAAAATTAAAAGCATTTAAAGCACAACAATAAATTTATTTTCATAAATTGTATTGTTCTAAAGAACTGATTAAATTAGCATTTTGTCTTAAATTCATCCTTGGTAGTTGGTAAAGTCCTAATTTAAACAGTTCTTTGCGTTTTTATAAATTATGAGTCTAGTAAGATTAAATATAAAGGGAATATCCTATAGCCAAACCCAAAATGGCGCTTATGCTTTAATTTTAAATGAAGTAGATGGAGACCGCAAACTCCCTATTGTTATTGGCGCATTTGAGGCACAATCTATCGCTATTGCTTTAGAAAAAGAAATTAGCCCACCAAGACCATTAACCCACGATTTATTTAAAAATTTTGCTGATAGGTTTGATATTGTTGTAAAACAAGTTATCATCCATAAATTGGTTGATGGTGTTTTTTACTCAAGTCTAATTTGCGAGCGTGATAAAATTGAAGAAATTATAGATGCCCGAACCAGTGATGCCATTGCTTTGGCACTGCGTTTTCAAGCGCCTATTTTCACTTACAAAAATATTCTTGACAAAGCTGGTATTTATTTAAAAGTAAATCCTAAAAAAGAAGATGAGAATGATGAAGGACAAGACAGTATTTTAATGGACGAATTGGTTGCAAATGAACTTGAACCCAACCAACCTCGTGAGCATTTTAAAGGAAAAACACTTGATGAACTTCATACCCTACTAAATGAAGCTGTTGCGAATGAAGATTATGAAAAAGCTGCGCGCATTCGTGATGAAATCTCTAAACGAGAATAATACCTATTTTAAATTATGAGAAAGCAGTTTTTGTTTTTTGTTACCCTATTT
>JBMTVT010000005.1:0-51824 GCA_049451635.1 Tamlana sp.
TTGGTGACACAAAATATAAAACCAAGCCAATAAGTAACTGAATATGGGAAACTATTAATGTGAATAGAGAAATTCTAAAATCTCTTGCTTCATATTCTTTTCCTGAAAGACTTTTTATAACAGCATTTACTGCTGCTATAATCAACATAATTAACACTAAATAAGCCCAATAAGAGTGTATTAATTTAACTGTATTATACATAACGTAATATTTATTTTAAGATAAGTTACAAATGTAGTAATTAAATAAATATGCGTTCATTTAAATTGACATGTAACATCAATACAAAAAAAAACCGCTTCCTAAGAAACGGTTTTTTTTATAATACTCTATTGATTAGAATTTTAATCTCATACTAAAGTTCCAAGTACGTCCATATCCAAAATATACTTGGTTATTTACAGACACGCCTTTATAAGTAGCAACGCCAGATTCTACATGTTTGTTTGTTAAAGATTCAGAAATATATTCCTCATCTAAAACGTTATTAACGTTTAATCTCATCACTAAAGCATAATCATCATTAATTCTCCAATCGTAAGTTAAACCAGCATCTAATAAACTATATGATGGTAATTTAACAGAACCTCTGTTGTTTGGAGTTGAGAATTCAGAATCAGTAGGAAGGAAAGAAGCATATAAATCATCATAACTATACCAATCTGCATCAATACTCAAACCTCTAACAAACTCATAACGCCCTCCTAAACCATAAGTAGTTTGAGCAGCATCACCAACTTTTGTTCCATCCAAATATAATGGATCTCCTTCTGCAACAACATTTTGGTTGTCATCATAAACTGTTTGTGTTGCATTACCATCATATTTCCAATCACCAATTGAAGTAAATCCTTTAAACATCAATTCACTAGTAGGTTTCCAAGTAAAATCTACTTCAACTCCTTGGTGTACTTGTTTAACACCTTGAAATTGATAAAAACCATCACCAGTACTTAAACTTCCACTTACAACTCTGTCTGCCCATGTAGTATGGTATACGTTAATATTTGCAGCAAAAGTATTTCCTCTAAATCCATAACCAGCTTCTAAACCAGTAATTTTTTCGTTAGTTAATAATGGATTTACATCATTTCTAAAATTCAAGAACATATTATCCTGGTATGGTTGACGAGAATAATGTCCTGCATTTACAAAAATATTATTTTGGTCGTTTATGTTAAAATTAGCTCCTCCTTTTACGTTATAACCATCATTAGTTACTTTTTCAGATTTTTCATTTCCTTTAGTATAGTTAAAGTAATCAAAACGTTGGTTAGACTGTGTTGAATAAGCAGCTTGAACAAACGCAGATAATTTATCTTTTGAATATTCTAATTGACCGAAACCACCTAAATAACGAATGTTTTCAGGATTATCATACCCTATTCTTTGATCTCTAGGTGTATTATGGAAAGTTGCAGCCCAAGCATTAGCACTGTATGCTTCAGTAACAACATAATCACTACCTAATTGTTGATTTGTAGTATCATCATCCCAACCATGTAAACCTAAGAAATCAACTACACGTCTGTAGTGCTCACCGTGGTAAGATCTTCCATCAAAACCAATATTAAAACTCAATGTTTCGCTTAATTGATGATTAAAGTTAGAAACGATTCCAAACCATTTATGCTCATTTACACTAGATCTGATAACATCTGCTTTACCAGCAGCGTAGTTGGTTCTTCTAGCTCCAATAATAAGACCATTTGTTGGCGCAATTGATTGATTGATACTAGTTTGCATATCTAAATCAAAATAATCTCCAACATCAGAACTATAATTTCTTAAGCCTATAGAACCTCCTCTACCATAAGATGCGTAAAGAACTGTTGATAAATTTGATTTTTCATTCATTGTCCAGTCCCAACTTAAGTTAGCAATTGGTTTATGATAATAATTACCAGCACCAGCAGCTATTTCTTCACCATTTAATTTACCCCATTGGTCATTGTATTTTAAACCTTTGTCAAGTAATTGAGAAATAGTATATCTATTTCTTTGGTTATGATTTTGAGGAGCTCCTGTAATTAAGAAATTGAATGTATGTTTTTCATTTGGCACATAACCTACAGAGAAAAAGTAAGTTTGCCCCATACCATTCATACGGTTATTATAACCATCTCCTTGCCAGTGACCAAGTAAAGAAGAAAAAGACCATCCTTTTTCACTTAATCCTGTTGAATAATAAGCAGTAGTTTTTAAATAATTATTATTAGCTACCATAGTTTGGAAAAACCCACCTTCTTTTTTATCAACTGTTTTAGTTACAATATTAATTGTACCACCAACAGAAGATATTGCTAATTTAGAAGATCCTAAACCACGTTGTACTTGAATAGCATTTGCAACATCTGTTACACCTTGCCAGTTTGACCAGTACATTTTACCATCTTCCATACCATTAATTGGTTGACCATTAATTAAGAATGCTGTGTTAGATTGATCAAATCCACGAGTATTGATTCTTGCATCACCAAAACCTCCACCACTTTTAGTAGCATAGATAGAAGGTGTTGATTTTAATAATTCAGGAAATTCTTGGTTACCTCCTTTAATTGCAATTTCAGCAGCTTTAACTGTTGAAACAGCAACTGGAGTTTGTCTATCCTTAGCTAAGTCAATAATTCCAGTTCCAATGATTACAATCTCATCTAATGAATTGTCTGTACTTAATTTTATTTTACCTAAATTAGCATTTCCATTGAAAGATAAAGTTACCGTACGGTAACCAACGTAAGAAATTACTATCTGTCCAGAAGTTGCTTCTGTAGTTAAGGTAAAATTTCCATCAAAATCGGTTGAAACACCATTAGTTGTTCCTTTTTCTACAACATTCGCCCCCGGAAGTGGCGAATTAAGATTAGTATCAATTACAGTACCTGTAATTGTACTTTGAGCCATTAATGCTGTAGTAAATAACAATGCTACAACAGAAAATAAAACTTGAGTAATTTTTCTCATAATTTTTAAAAAAGATTAAATTAATATTAAATTAATTTTGAAATTAGTCTGGGCAAATTTAACGATAATTACCCATTAAACATTAAGCAAATGTTAATAAATTTAACATTTGTTGATAAATTAAAAAATTAAACTTTTATATTATTACTATTTTTTACTGTTTTTATTATTAAAAAAGTAATTTTTTACAAAAAATTACTATAATAAATCAATAAATTCTCGGTTGAAGAATCATGTCTGTTATTCGCAGTATTGTTAAATTCTTGTAAAATTTTACTAGCTAATTGTTTTCCTAGTTCTACCCCGAACTGGTCGTAACTAAAAATATTCCAAATAATACCTTGCGCAAATATTTTATGTTCATACATAGCTATGAGTTTCCCTAAACTCTCTGGCGTTAATTTATTGATGAAAATGGTATTGGTAGGTTTATTACCCTTAAATATTTTGAAGGGAATAATATTTTCTTGAGTGCCTTCAGCAACAACCTCTTCTTCCGTT
The DNA here is from genome assembly GCA_049451635.1 of Tamlana sp. Taxonomy (GTDB): domain Bacteria; phylum Bacteroidota; class Bacteroidia; order Flavobacteriales; family Flavobacteriaceae; genus JBMTVT01. The sequence continues at coordinate 3,467 of JBMTVT010000005.1, forward strand.
TTACCATTTAACAAGGCTTCTGTTTGTGCTAAAAAATTCGATGTTAACTTATCTTGATGATCTTGATTACCATGCAATGATTTAGCAAAACCAATAAAATCTGCAGGAATTAGTTTTGTTCCTTGATGAATTAATTGAAAAAAAGCATGTTGGGAATTGGTTCCAGGTTCGCCCCAAATAATGGTTCCTGTTTGATAGTCTATAGGATTTCCATTTCTATCAACGCTTTTGCCATTGCTTTCCATAATACCTTGTTGTAAATACGTCGCAAATTGGTTTAAGTATTGTGAATATGGAATAATTGCTTCGCTTTCAGCTTTAAAAAAATTATTATACCATACACTGACAAGTGCTAAAACAACTGGAATATTTGATGAAAAATCTTCGTTTTTAAAATGTTCATCCATTTTATGGGCCCCTTGCAATAGGTTATTGAAATTATTGTATCCAACTGCTAAACTAATAGTTAAACCTACAGCACTCCAAAGAGAAAAACGTCCTCCTACCCAATCCCACATTGGAAAAATATTGTTTTCATCAATACCAAAAGCTTTTACTTTTTCAATATTTGTAGATACCGCCACAAAATGTTTTGCAATTGCGTTTTCTGGGGCCGATTTTAAAAACCAAGATTTAATGGTATTGGCATTTGAAAGGGTTTCTTGTGTTGTAAATGTTTTAGAAACTATAACAAAAAGAGTAGTTTCGGGGTTTAATTTTTTAATAACTTCATTTACATGATCGCCATCTACATTACTTACAAAATGGGTTGTTAAGTGGTTTTTATAGTATTGTAAAGCATCTACAACCATGGCTGGTCCAAGATCAGAACCTCCAATTCCAATATTCACAATATCAGTAAATGTTTTTCCTGTATATCCTTTTAAATGTCCATTTACTACATTATTAGTAAATGAATTGATTTTTTCTTTTACTTTATAAATCTCAGGCATTACATTAACGCCTTCAACTTTAAATTCTGCATCTTCTGGAGCTCGTAATGCTGGATGTAAAACAGCCCTTCCTTCTGTTTCATTGATAATATCTCCTGAGAATTGGCTTCTAATAGCGTCTTTCAACTTAACCTCATCAGCTAATTCTAATAGATATTTAAAGGTTTCTTCGGTGATTCTATTTTTTGAAAAATCTACATAAAAATCATCCCATTTGATGGTGAATTTATTTGCTCTTTCTAAATCTTTTGCAAATAAATCTTTCATATGAACATTTTTCAACTCTTCAAAATGTTCTTGTAGTTTTTTCCAGGATATGGTTGTTGTTGGGTTTATTTTTGGTAATGACATACTATGAATTTGATGGTGTAATAATGGTTTGTTCTGGCTGGTCTTCTTCGATTTCCGGTTTGAAGAAAATGTTATCTAATTGATACTTTACGGGTTTTATGTACTCTAAATATTCGGTTTTCAATAAATCGGATATAGGTTTAGCTTCAGGTAATTTTTGTTTAAAAGGATCTACTTGTTTCCCATTTACCCAAAAGCGATAACATACGTGTGGCCCTCCGGTATTGCCTGTCATACCAACCCAACCAATAACATCGCCTTGTTTCACGAATTGCCCCTTCTTAACATTTTGTCTTGACATATGAAGATACTGGGTTTCATAAGTGGCGTTATGACGAATTTTTACATATTTCCCATTTCCACCTTTACGAGTGGATTCAGTAACCGTTCCATTCGCAGTGGCACGAATAGGGGTTCCTACAGGTGCTGCAAAATCGGTACCCTTATGAGGGCGTAAAGCATAACCATAATAGGCAATTCTACGTTTTAAATTGTACCTAGAGGAAATTCTACCAAATTGAATAGGTGATTTTAAAAAAGCTCGTCGTAAATTTTTTGCTTCTTCATTAAAATAATCTACAATACCCTTTATGGAATCAGTCTCAAAACGGAAGGCATAAAAAGGTTCGTTTTTATGTTCAAAATAAGCTGCTTTCACATTATGAACACCAGCATAAATAGTATCGTCTATATACTTATCAGAGTAAATTACCTTGAAACGATCCCCCTTTTGTAAGCGTCTAAAATCGATAGTCCATGCATAAATTTCGTCGGCTAATTTATTTGTTAGAACTGCACTTACACCTTGTTCATCTAAAGTTTCAGAAATACTGCTTGTTATAACCCCTGTTACTGTTTTTTCAACATACTTGATTGGCTTTCTGCTAGTATAGGCATGAATGGAATCGTGAAAACTTATTACCACATACTCTTCCAAATTAGGCTGATAGATAAAGCATTTTGGGGTTTCTAAAGAATCTTTTGAACAAAGTAATGTGTAGGGCTTACCAAGTTGAAGTTTTCTAATATCAAAAGTGTCTTTGGCTTTTTCAGCAATGTGGAATATTTTAGGGTAGCCCAACTTATTTCGCTCCAATATTTCACCAAAACTATCGCCCTTTTTAATAGTATCTCTTTTAACTACATAGTCGTTTAAATTGAACCCGAATTCCAACACTTCTTTGGGTTGTTCAACTATTGCTAATGTTTCTTCTATTACAGGTTTTTCTTGTTCTTTTTTACAACCTATTATTCCTAATATTATTAATAGCAGTATTATATATTTGTTCCCCACGTTTCTTTCTCTGTTTCTGTCCATAAATCTGGAAAAAATATTCGTTTTTGATATTTTGGATGCATATATTTTACCCATTCACTACCTCCTGTTGCTTCTGCAGTTTTACCATTTATGTTTAAATAATGGTTTGCCGTGTTGTAATGCGCCATAACCCATTTTATATTCACTGTATAATCATAATGTCGCATGGCTTCAATTAACTTTTTATCACCTCTAGCTGCTTTTGGAAGCGCCTTAAACTTGGAGTATAAATTTTTAAATTGATAAAACTTTGTAAATCTAATAAATTCCTCTTTATACCGTTCTTCAAAAGCTGTTAATGTATAGGTTTTTTTTCCAGTTTTGAAATCTTTTCCAGCAGCTTGCCAATACAAATGTTCAAAAGCGTGTTCATAGGACGAGTTTCTGTCAATAGTGTCCCTAAATCTTTTATCAATCAAATTAATAAGTTCGGTTGATGCAAACTCCACTTTTCGGTACTGTGCACTCTGGAAACCACTTGCAGGCGTTAAGGTGGTTCTGAATTTATTGTATTGATCGATATCCATGCCGTCTTTCATAATACTGAAAGACGATGTTAGCACATCAAAATACCTACTTACCCGCATGATTTTATCTGTAAACACTTCTGTGGTTATGTTATCATTTTTTGCTACTTGCTCAATTTCACTAAGAATCATTTTGAACAATAATTCGGAAATTTGATGATACATGATAAAAACCTTCTCATCTGGAAAAACCGTACGTTGTACTTGTAAGTTTAAAAGTGCATCGGTTTGTATATAATCCCAATAGTTTATGGGTTTACTGTGTAAAAGTCCTTCCAAATGGACCTCAACATCTTGGTCTATGGAATCGTATTTATCCTTAAGTTGTTTAGTTATTTTGGAGTTCAAAATGTATTAATTATTTACAACTATTTTAAAAGGGTGTTTTAATCCTTTAAAAGCTCCCAAATCGGCTCTTAACGACCCAACTCTTAAATCTGCTTTGATGCGTAAAGGTACTTTATTTTTGTCTTTTGAAACCCAAAGCGTTAAACTTTCTTCTTCTTTAAATACCCTGCCTGCCATAACATAAGGTCTGAATTTTAATGCTTGGATATCTCCAAAATCAGTATTTATAATTTCTTCTCCTAGATATTTTAATTTAAAACCATAATTCTCGCCATCAAAAAACATATCGGTTCTTATCTCATCACCTATTTTAAGCTTACTTATGTCGATACTGTTGCGCAGATAATAATAGGTTGACACCATATCTTGAACATTAGGTTTAATATCTATAACCGTTTGCGTATTATGCTTTTTGTCGTTTACTGTAGCTTTGTTGTTAATATGGTCAAAATCAATTTCTAGATCTTTGGTATGACCTCCCTCATCAATATTTCTAATAAATTTATAGGGCTTTAGTGTGTTTTTATCAAAATAGCTCTCATATCTATCCTTTACCTTAAAAAACCATTTTATCATACCTGTTGTCCAGCCTTTGCCAACTACATGGTAAACATCTATGTTATTTAATTTTGATTCTTTTACAGTAAGTGTTGCATTTCCCGCTTTTAAAAAGCCACTGTAACTCATTTTAAATTTAAACCACTCTCCGTTTCCAAATGCTGATTCTTGCTGTGCATTTGCAATGGGCATGATTGCGATTATGAATATTATAAGTAGTGTTTTCTTCATTTTATTTGGGTTGTTGTGAATGTAACTTCTATTACATGATATTATTGCTTTCAGCTAAGAAATTACAATTACTATTTCAAAAATATAAAAAATCTTCTGACAGCCTCTAACTATTAGAAGTTCTTAACAATAATTTGTTACATAAAACAAAAAAAGCTCCATCGATGATTGATGGAGCTTTTGAATTTAAAACACTATAGTGTCCCTCTGCTGACCTGTTCACGTTCAATAGATTCGAAAAGGGCTTTAAAGTTGCCTGCCCCAAAACCACGTGCCCCCATGCGCTGAATGATTTCAAAGAACAATGTTGGTCTATCCTCCACTGGTTTTGTGAAAATTTGCAATAAATAGCCTTCTTCATCGGCATCAATCATAATACCCAAACTTTTAAGGGTTTCAATGTTTTCTTGAAGCTGATGACTGTATTCTTCCAATCGCCCAGGAACAGCTTGGTAATAGGCTTCTGGTGGTTTTGACAAAAACTCTACGCCTCTTGCCCTTAATTGTGATACTGTACTAATGATATCATCTGTAGCAACTGCTATGTGCTGTACGCCAGCACCTTCATAAAAATCGAGATATTCTTCAATTTGAGACTTTTTCTTTCCTTTTGCTGGTTCGTTTATTGGGAATTTTATACGTCCGTTTCCATTGCTCATCACTTTACTCATCAGTGCAGAATATTCTGTATGGATTTGTTTATCATCAAACGATAAAAAGTTTTCAAAACCCATAACGTCTTCGTACCATTTTACCCACGTGTTCATTTGGTTCCAGCCTACATTACCGACCATGTGATCGATGTATTTTAAACCAACTGGCGCTGGGTTGTAATCGCTTTTCCATTCACGAAACCCTGGTAAAAATGAACCATTATAGTTCTTACGCTCAACAAACATGTGTACTGTTTCGCCGTATGTGTAAATCCCGGCTCTAACTACTTCACCTTGGTCATCTTTTTCTACAATAGGCTCCATATAAGATTTAGCGCCACGACTTGTGGTTTCTTGGTAAGCTTTTTTGGCATCTTCTACCCATAAAGCAATCACTTTTACACCGTCTCCATGCTTAACAATATGTTCATTGATTGGTGATTTACTTGTTAAAGGTGTCGTTAAAACCAATTTAATTTTATCCTGTTTAAGCACATAACTCACCTCGTCTTTTGAGCCTGTTTCTAAACCTTTGTATGCGTATGATTGAAACCCAAAAGCTGTTTTATAAAAGTGGGCTGCTTGTTTTGCATTGCCTACATAGAATTCTACATAGTCTGTTCCTAGAAGGGGCAAGAAATCTTGTGCACCTTCAAATATTTTTTCTAAACCGTAGTTTACTGATTTTATGTCTTTACTCATGATTAATTGTTGATTTGTCTATTCGTTAAGTCGTTTAGTTGATACCAACTATTTTATTTTAGCCCTGATTGAGGCAGTTTGTTGGAGCTCTTTTTTAAATGGCAGATCGAAGTACGGAATGACAATTTAAAAAAAGCGACTGCCGAAAGCAGGAAATAGCTTTTAATAATTAATTTACTCCAACCAAGATTTAAAATAACTATCGTCTGCAATTTTTAATGCCTCTTCGGTTACTTTTAATGGTTTGAACGTGTCTACCATTACCGCCAACTCATCGGTTTTTACTTTACCTATACTGCGCTCGGTGGCTCCTGGATGCGGGCCATGTGGAATACCCGCTGGATGTAATGAAATATGGCCTGCTTCAATATCGTTTCGGCTCATAAAATCGCCATCTACATAATAGAGAACCTCATCGGAATCTATATTGCTATGGTTATAAGGTGCAGGTATAGATTGTGGATGGTAATCGTAAAGGCGTGGTACAAAACTGCATACCACAAAAGCATCGGTTTCGAACGTTTGATGAACCGGTGGTGGCTGATGGATGCGCCCCGTAATGGGTTCAAAATCATGAATAGAAAATGCATAAGGATAGTTGTACCCATCGTACCCAACCACATCGAAGGGATGTGAAGCATAAACCATTTCGATAATATCGTCTTGCTTTTTTACTTTTATTAAAAAGTCGCCACTTTCGTTATTGGTTTCCAATTCATAAGGCCTGCGAATATCACGCTCGCAAAAAGGCGCATGTTCGAGTAACTGCCCAAACCAATTGCGATAGCGCTTTGGTATGTAAATTGGACGACGGGATTCTACAATAAATAGACGATTATCCTCAGTTTCAAAATCTAATTTGTAAATAATCCCTCTTGGAACTAAAAGATAATCGCCATATTTAAAATCTAAATTGCCTAGCATTGTTCTGAGTTTACCGCTTCCTTTATGGATAAATATCAACTCATCTGCATCGGTATTTTTATAAAAATAATCTTTAGTAGACTGTTTTGGGGCCGCTAAAATAATAGCACAATCGCTGTTTACCAAAACAGTTTTTCGGCTTTCCAAATAATCGTTTTCTGGTGTTACTTGAAAACCTTTTAAACGGTAAGATTGTATATTATTTGCCTTAGCTATTTTGGGCGCAACACTGTACTGCTTTTTTATGGCTTTTACTTGTGTTGGCCGTTGCTCATGATAACTATTTGTAGACATGCCATCAAAACCAATAGTACCAAATAACTGCTCGTAGTATAAACTGCCGTCTGATTTTCTAAATTGGGTATGACGCTTATGTGGAATGTTTCCTAATTTATGATAAAAAGGCATTTTCTTTAAATTAAAAGTTAAAAATTAAAAGTGTAAACCTTTAGCTAGGTATATAAAGATACGAAAATGCCCCGTTATTCAGGATTTCTCTTGATAAGAAAATGAAGATGCTGAAGTAAATCTTTCCAGAATGGGTTCATAACAATACAAATATCGTAATTAATTTAGAATTAATAAAATGGCATTCATATAGAGAACAAGGTAAATGTGCCTGCTATTAATAATAAAAAACCATTAAAACCAGAACCCAATATTAAAAAACCAAATGCTTTGTTTTTGCTCTGGAGAATAGCTATATTTTGCTTGAATAGGCCCTAAAAATGTATTTATGGCGTACCCTAGTGCATACCCTCTATAATCTGGTAATGTAAACCATTCGCCCGAATCAAAAATATTATCATCAATATTGGCCCAATTTCCTTCTACTGTAATATGATGATTTTTATATATTTCATAATCTGCAGTAAAAGATGCTTTTACGCAGCTATTCCCGGTTAGTGAAATAAAATCATACCCAACAAACGGCACAAAGTTGTTTATTAAATCGTTGCCATAACCACCTAAAGCAAAATCCAGTGTTCTTGTAGAACCATCACCTATTTTAAAACCGCCATGGGTTTGTAAATTAAAAGCCAATTTTTTTGAAATACTAAAAGCATAACCCATGTCTGCTTTTGCTATTGAAAAATTTTGAAATGTTTGATTAAATCCGGATGCATAAAAATAAAGATGTAAGTCACCATTAAAATATACTCCTCTTTTTGGAAAATATTTGTTGTTGTATGTATCTAACTTCAAATTTCCAAAAAGGCTCAAATAATCTGTATTTTCAAATAAAAAATTCCCATTTGAGTTGGTTTGCGAGATTGTTTCTGAGGTAACTTTTAAACGTTTGTGCTCTAACCCGATACCAAGGGCAAAATCTCTTCTAAATAATGTTTGCACATAAAATTGGTTGGTGAGGTCTGTTAGTTTTGCATCAATTTTATTTATTCCGGTATTGGTAATTTGATTATCATCCAACAGTAATTGGGCGCTTATGTTTTTATTGAATTGGTTGTACCTAGATTTTACGCCTATGCTCCAGTAAAATCCTTTATCAATTAAATAATCAAAATTATAACGCACATTATCTCCCAGGATGATATCTAATGAAGCAAAATCGTTTTTAAACAACAACCGTTTTTTTGTTAGGTTCAACAAAGCAGCGCTTTTATATAAATCGTCGTAATGTAAGCCTAACTTTAAAAAAGTATTTGTTTCTGATTCTTTTACCGTAGCAACCAAACTAAACCCTTCCTTGTCTTTAGTTTCCTCGAGTTCATATTCAAAAGAGTCAAAATTATCAGTGGCGACTAAATTTGTAATACCATCATTGAAATTTTTGTAACTTATTTTTTCGTTGTTTTTTAGTTTAAGCTTACCTAAAATATAAGCTCTTGTATATTTATCATTGCCTTTAATGGCAATTTCATTAATAATTAAACTATCAATAGGTTTAGGTATAAAGTTTATTTTATGGTAAGGGATTTGGGGTTTCAATTCTCGTAAAATATTCAATTTTGATAATACTGCAAGCTCTCCTGCATTAATAATTTTATTGACTTCACTAAAGGATACCACACTGTAGGGTTTAATGTTTGGTTTTATGTAAACATCGGTTTTTTTAACCTTCGTTTTCATATCATTTATGGTTCTAAAATTATTAATTTGAAGCAGTACATCTGGAGCCGATTTTAGCTCATTTCTATTTGCTAAACTATCTTGTACATCAACTCCAATAATAATATCCATATCTTTTGCTCGAAGTTCATCAACAGGATAATTGTTTACCACACCTCCATCAATTAACATCTCGTTATTAATAAATACAGGTTGGAATAAAGATGGCAACGCACTACTTGCCATGATGGATTGGGATAAATTCCCTTGGTCCAAGATAACTTGCTTGCCAGTTTCCACATTAGTAGCAATGCAAAAAAATGGAATAGGTAATTCACTAAAATTATTAACCCCATTAACATGAAGCGTTAATCTAGAAAGCAAGCTATAAGTATTATATCCTCTTGAAAGGGCCGTTGGCAATTTTAATTTAAAATCTTCAAAAGGTAATTTTACAACATATTTCTCGGCATTATCGCGCTCAAAAAATGCTTTGTATGCCCTAGGCAAATCATCGGTTATGATATTATCAAAATCTACTTTTTGAAAGATAGAATCAAGTTGCTTGCCTGAGTATCCCGAAGCATACAATGCCCCAACAATGGCACCCATACTGGTTCCTGCAACATAATCAATTTTTACACCTAAACTATCAATAACCTTTAAAACCCCAATATGTGCCAACCCTTTAGCACCACCACCACTAAGCACCAAGCCTATTTTAGGCTGTTGTTTTACAAGCGTATCATTTTGTGCTTTTGCAGAAATAAAAACGAGTAGAAAAAGGGTTAATATAATGCGTTTTAGGTTCAAATTTGCTTGATTCGTTTATTTCTTATTCCCATTTTTACCAGTAATTTGGAATATTCTGAGAACAATCTCTTAAATTTTATGTTTTCACTATGTTTTTTAATTGAAATATCTCGAAATGAACCTGCCCCACCTATTAATTCATTACTTTTTACTAACCTCTTGAATTCTTCTTCATTTTTATTTTCAGCTGCCAACTTAATCTTTGAGAGATAATCAACATAAAAACCTAACCCATTTTTTATTAGGGTTTGCCCTTATAAATCTGATTTTTTGGTTAATTCTGAAACATTCTCATCTGAAAAATCAATTTTTTCGCTAATTCTCAAAAAGTTAAGTATTTCCATGATAATGAGTATAAATCTTTTCAGCTCTTGAGGCGCCAACCACATCTTCCAATTCATCTAATTTGGCATTGGCCACGCGTTTTGCCGATTTAAAATGTTTTAGCAGCTCTACCATGGTTTTTTCACCAACACCATTTATGGTTTCCAATTCAGTATTTAAAGCACTTTTACTTCGCTTGTTTCTATGGTGCTCGACACCAAAACGATGCGCTTCATTACGCAATTGCTGAATAATTTTTAAGGTCTCACTTTTTTTATCTAAATATAAGGGAATTGGGTCGTTTGGATAGAATAATTCTTCCAATCTTTTTGCAATGCCAATAATGGCTATTTTTCCTCTTAAATTTAAAGCATCCAAGCTTTTTAATGCCGATGACAATTGCCCTTTACCGCCATCAATAATAATAAGTTGTGGTAAGGGTTGCGCTTCATCTAACATGCGTTTGTAACGTCTATAAACCACTTCTTTCATCGATGCAAAATCATCTGGTCCTTCAACGGTTTTTATGTTAAAATGCCGGTAATCTTTTTTACTGGGGTTCCCATTTTTAAACACCACACAAGCAGCCACAGGGTTGGTACCTTGTATATTGGAGTTGTCAAAACACTCAATATGCCGAGGTTCTTCCGAGAGCCTTAAATCGGCTTTCATTTGTGCCATAATTCTATTGATATGCCTATCGGGGTCTACAATTTTCATTTGCTTAAAACGCTCCATTCTAAAATATTTGGCGTTTCTAAGTGATAAATCCAGAATATGCTTTTTATCGCCTAATTGTGGCACTGTTACTTTTATATGTTCACCTAAATCTACTTCAAAAGGCACATAAATTTCTTTGCTTTTTGAATGGAAGCGTTGCCTGATTTCAGTGATAGCGAGTTCTAAAAGCTCTTGGTCGGTTTCGTCTAATTTCTTCTTAATTTCAAGCGTATGCGAACGAATGATAGAACCATAGGACAGTTGTAAAAAATTGATATAGCCATAACTTTCGTCACTCATAATAGAGAACACATCTACATTACTAATTTTAGGATTCACAATAGTAGATTTTGCTTGGTAATTTTCTAAAACCTCAACTTTTTCTTTTATTTTTTGAGCTTCTTCAAAGTGCATGTTTTCAGCCAAATCATGCATTTGCTTTTTAAATTGAGATAACGAATCCTTAAAATTTCCTTTTAAAATTTGCTTAATGGCTTTAATGTTTTCGTTGTACTCTGCTTGATTTTCAAGACCTTCGCAGGCACCTTTGCAATTTCCTAAATGGTATTCTAAACACACTTTGTATTTTCCTGCCTGTATTTTTTCTTCAGCTAAATCATAATTGCAGGTTCGTAATGAATACAAGCCTTTTATCAAACTCAACAAGGTAGAAACCGTTTTCATGCTAGTATATGGCCCATAATAATCGCCGCTATTTTTAAAAACTCGACGTGTAGAAAACACTCTTGGGAAACGTTCATTTTTTATGCAAATCCATGGATAGGATTTGTCGTCTTTCAGCATCACATTGTAACGTGGTTTGTGCTTTTTAATTAAGTTGTTTTCAAGCAGCAATGCATCGGTTTCGGTTTCCACCACAATATGTTTTATGCTTGCTATTTTTTTAACAAGTACGCGGGTTTTACCATTATCGTGGGTTTTGGTGAAATATGAACTAACACGTTTTTTTAAATTTTTGGCTTTTCCAACGTATATAATTATGCCATCTTTATCAAAATATTGATATACTCCAGGTTGGTTTGGTAAGGTTTGTAGTTGTATTTCTAGAGTAAGCGTATCCATTAAACCAAAGGTATATTAAATTCTAGATAATGTGAAAATTCACTTTCGTTTTTTAGTATCTTAAATAAAACTAATTAAACCAAACATGCTTTCTAAGATGAAAAAAATAATTCTTTTTATAATAATTGTCTTTCTTTCAAAACACATTATTGCTCAATAAAAAGCTGATTTTATTATGACTTTAGACCATTTAGCGCTTTCGGTTAAGGATGTTGATAAATCTGCTGAGTTTTATAAAACTATTTTAAGTCTTGATGAAATTACAAACAAAACCAAGAAGAAAGGTATTTGGTGGTTTTCATTGGGAGATGGAAAAGAATTGCATTTAATATCAACTGTTCAAGGTGAAATAAAGCTTAACAAAGCAGTGCATTTTGCCATGACCACTTCTAGTTTTGATGTGTTTATTGACCAATTGACCAAAAGGCATATTAATTACTCTAGTTGGGCAGGCGAAACCCAAAAAATCACCATCCGCGCAGACGGTGTAAAACAAGTCTATATTCAAGACCCCGACGGCTATTGGATTGAGGTAAATAGTGCAAAAAAAATGGAATAAAACCAGTAATTTCCAAATCCTTTTCATTGGATAAATATTTTAAAAAAATATTTGCTTTTTCAAGCAACTATTTTCCTACCTTGCGCCACTTTTTTATATCATATAATGAGCAAAAAAATTATTGGACGAGTTGATAAAGTTGACTTCCCAAAACTAGGATTATACAACATTGATGTTAAGATTGATACCGGTGCCTATACATCCGCCATTCACTGCTCAGAAATTATCGAAGAGCAAAACACACTACGTTGCATCTTTAACAGTGAGGTACATCAAAACTTTGGTAAAACCGAAATTATTTTTGATGCCTTCACCCATACCAACGTTAAAAGTAGCAATGGATACAAAGAAAACAGGTATAAAGTAAAATCTGAAGTTATATTTTTTGGAAAAACGTACAAGATTAACTTAACTTTAAGCACCAGAGACGACATGAAATTTCCTGTACTCATAGGCAGACAATTTTTAAAACATAAATTTATGGTTGATGTAGATTTAGAAAACGTTTCTTTTTATAAAAAACAAGATGAACATAGTCATTCTATCTAGAAACCCTAATTTATATTCAACAGACCGACTGGTTGAAGAAGGCATAAAACGTGGGCATCTAGTTGAGGTTATCGACCCTCTAAAGTGCGATATTATTATTGAAAAAGAAAAACCTACCATATACTACAAAGACCGGTATTTAGATTATGTAGATGCCATTATACCACGCATTGGTGCTTCGGTTACATTTTATGGATGTGCTGTAGTGAGACAGTTTGAAATGATGGGTGTTTTTACCATTTGTACTTCTGATGCTATTCAACGTTCCAGAGATAAACTGCGAAGTTTACAGCGTTTAAGTAAAGCTGGTATTGGCATGCCCAAAACTGTTTTTACCAATTATTCACGTGATGTTGAAGAAGTTATAGAACACGTAGGCGGTACACCGGTAATTATTAAATTATTGGAAGGTACACAAGGCTTAGGGGTTGTTTTAGCCGAAACAAAAAATGCTGCAGAATCCGTTTTGGAAGCCTTTAATGGATTACAAGCAAGGGTAATTGTTCAAGAGTTTATTAAAGAAGCTGGCGGTGCCGATTTAAGGGCATTGGTAGTAGACGGACAAGTTATTGGCGCTATGAAGCGCCAAGGAAAAGATGGAGAGTTTCGCTCAAATTTACATCGTGGAGGTTCAGCAAATGTGATTAAACTTAATCACGATGAACTAAAGTTGGCAATGAATGCCTCCCGTGCCCTCAAACTTCCTGTTTGTGGTGTTGATATGTTACAATCTGCCCGTGGCCCCTTACTTTTAGAAGTAAACTCTACCCCAGGACTTGAGGGTATCGAAGCCGCTACAGGAAAAAATATTGCTAAAGCTATCATGACATTTATAGAACGAAACAGAAAGTAAATGAATCAAGCAGATAACAACATATTAACCATCTTTGGCGTAACTATTAAACCTGGAGAAAGTAAAGAAGTTAATTTTGATGTCGCTAATCTGCACACCTCATCGCCTGTAAATGTCCCCATTGTTATTGAGCGTTCAAAAAAACCTGGGCCTACAGTTTTATTCACTGCTGGAATACATGGTGATGAAGTTAATGGTGTTGAAATTGTAAGGCAACTTATCGCAAAAGGCATTAATAAACCCAAGATAGGAACTATAATTTGTATGCCTGTTATTAATATTTTTGGCTTTATAAACTTAAAGCGTGAGTTCCCCGATGGGAGGGATTTAAATCGTGTTTTCCCTGGTAGCCCTAGTGGGTCGTTGGCAAGTAGAGTGGCACATAAGCTTGTTAGTGAGGTTTTACCCCATGCCGATTTAATTATCGACTTTCATACTGGTGGTTCGGGGCGTTTTAATGCCCCACAGTTACGATATTCCAAAGATAAAAAAGACCTTGATGTTTTAGCCTTGGTTTTTGGAGCGCCTTTTGTACTATATTCAAAAAATTTATCAAAATCTTTTAGAAAGACCTGTAATAAACTAGGAAAACCTATGTTGCTTTTTGAAGGCGGTAAGTCATTTCATATTGATGGAGTAATTACTAACTACGCTGTTAATGGCTCTAAGCGCGTTTTAAAACATTTGGGTATGCTAAAAACCGTATTTAAATCTACCAAGCCAAAAAAAGAATGCATTTTTATAAACGATAGTAGATGGCAACGAGCCAAATACTCGGGAATGTTTAAAGCCTCTATTACCATAGGTTCATTGGTTAAAAAAGATGATATTATTGGTAATATTACCGATCCCTATGGTAAGTTTAACTATTTTGTAAGAGCAGCTAATTCAGGGTATATTATTAATGTTAATGAATCGCCTATTGTGTATCAAGGCGATGCGCTTTTTCACATCACCACAAAACTTAAACGGTAATTTAAAATGACAAAGTCCGAATTGCGAAAAACATACAAAGCCCTACGCAATACCTTATCAGGACAACAAATTGAAGAGCATAGTTTATCTATTGCCAACCAGCTCTTAAAATTGCCTATTTGGGACTATTCCTTTTATCATATTTTTTTAACTATTGAAGAAAAAAAAGAGGTGGAAACCGATTATATTTTGAATATCCTATCGGGTAAGGACAAAAACATTATCATCTCAAAAAGTAATTTTGAAACCTGTAAAATGACAAATTTTTTGCTTACCGATAACACCATAATTAAAAAAAACGCTTACAATATCCCCGAACCTATTGATGGCATTGAAATAGCCAATGATAAAATAGACGTCGTTTTTGTTCCGCTTTTAACTTTTGATAAACAAGGAAACCGTATTGGCTACGGTAAAGGGTTTTATGATAAATTTTTATCTGAATGCAGACCTGAAACCATTAAAATAGGTCTGTCGTTTTATGAAGCTGAAAGTGAAATTACTGATGTTTTTGAAAGTGATGTAAAATTGGATTATTGTGTTACTCCTGAGAGGGTTTATGCGTTTTGATTTGTTATATCTTTCCTCCCAAAAGCCTTTTTATTAAAAACGATTAGCATCATAAACCCCGTACTTATAGCAACATCAGCTATATTAAAAACAGGTTCGAAAAAATTAAAACGTTTGCCACCATAAAAAGGAAACCATTGTGGCAAGTCTATTTCAAATAAAGGGAAATACAACATATCTACAACACGACCGTGCAATAGAGAATCGTAACCCCCGGACACAGGTAGAAATGTAGCAACTTGATTATGGCTATCTTCAAACAAAATACCATAAAATACCGAATCGATGATATTTCCCAAAGCTCCAGAAAATATTAATGCAATAGCAATTATTAATATTTTTGAACTTTGTTTTTTTGTGGCTTGATGTAACCAATATCCAATTCCAAAAATAGCAACTACCCGAAATAATGTTAATGCAACTTTAGCAGTTCTATCTGAAATAAACGAAACAAAATCACTAATTTTTGTACCCCAAGCCATCCCATCATTTTCAATGAAATATATTTTAAACCACCTAAAAACATCCATACTTTCGTAAAGTGTAAAATGGGTTTTTATATATATTTTACTAATCTGGTCGATAAGTAAAATGATGATAATTAATACTATGGATTTTTTTATTGACATGTGTATAAAATAAAAACGTCTCAGTCCCTTTAACTTCGGGAGAGACGTTTAGATATATAATTTAAACCAACCTATTGCTGCATATTTTTTGCTTCAATACTTAAAGTTGCATGTGGTACCAATTTTAAACGTTCCTTGTTTATTAATTTACCGGTAACTCTGCAAATGCCATAGGTCTTATTTTCAATTCTAATCAAGGCGTTTTTTAAATCACGTATAAATTTTTCTTGACGAATAGCTAATTGCGAATTAGATTCTTTACTCATTACTTCACTTCCTTCATCAAACGCCTTAAATGTTGGCGAGGTATCATCAGTACCATTGTTATGGTCGTTCATGTAAGCACTTTTTATAAGTTCTAAATCGTGTTGTGCTTTTCTAATTTTTTCTTGAATTAGCTCTTTAAACTCTGCTAAGTCCTTGTCTGAATATCTTACGTTTGTATCTAAGCTCATAGTTTAATGTTTTTGGATAAACAACTTGGTATTTACATTATCAAAAGCAATTTCTATACCATCTTTAATTTCATCTTTAATTTCCAACTCTTCGGTTAAGGTTTCGGTTTTTATATAATCTAAATTTGTTTTAACAGCATTTATAACTTGTTCGTCTTTCTGAAGGGTTACATCTATTCTATCGGTAACTTCAAATCCTGAATCTTTACGTAAATTTTGAATGCGATTAATCAACTCTCTGGCAATACCTTCTTTTCGTAATTCATCAGTTATGGTTACATCCAGAGCTACTGTTAAAGCCCCTTCATTTGCCACCAACCAGCCTTCAATATCTTGCGATGTTATTTCTACATCTGTGCGTTCTAAAGTAATGTTTTTTCCATTAATAGCAACCTCTAAACTGCCATTTTGTTCAATTTTGTTGATATCTTCCGATGAAAAGTTAACTACTGCACTGGCAATAGCTTTCATATCTTTTCCGAAGCGCGGACCCAAAGCTTTAAAATTTGGTTTTATTTGTTTAACCAATATACCTGAGGCATCTTCT
Source organism: Tamlana sp. (assembly GCA_049451635.1). Classification (GTDB taxonomy): domain Bacteria; phylum Bacteroidota; class Bacteroidia; order Flavobacteriales; family Flavobacteriaceae; genus JBMTVT01. The sequence continues at coordinate 20,179 of JBMTVT010000005.1, forward strand.
AAAAGTTCAATTTCTTTAATATTTACCTCATGTTTTATTAAGTTTGAAACCGCTAAAATCTCTTCTTTTTGTTGACTACTGTCTATTGGAATCATTATTTTTTGAAGCGGTTGGCGCACCTTAATCTTCTCTTTAGCTCTTAACGACAATACCAATGATGATATTGTTTGGGCGCTTTCCATTTTACGTTCTAAACTTTTGTCTACATAAGCTTCGTCAAATGCTGGGAAATCTGCTAAGTGAACACTTTCAAAAGCTTCTTTTTTAGTTACTGAATTTAAATCTAAATACAATTTATCCATAAAAAATGGAGCTATTGGAGCGCCTAATTTTGCTATGGTAATCATACTTGTATACAACGTTTGGTAAGCAGAAATCTTATCTTGTTGGTAATCACCCTTCCAGAAACGTCTTCTACTTAAACGCACAAACCAGTTGCTTAAATAATCTTGTGTAAAATCTGAAATGGCTCTTGCTGCTTTAGTAGGCTCATAATCGGCATAAAACCCATCCACTTTTTTGATAAGCGTATGTAATTCCGATAAAATCCAACGATCCAATTCTGGTCGTTCAGACAGAGGAATATCCGCTTCAGCGTAACTAAAACTATCTAAATTAGTGTATAAACTAAAGAACGAATACGTGTTATAAAGCGTTCCGAAGAATTTACGTTTTACTTCTTCAACACCTTCAATATCAAATTTTAAATTATCCCAAGGATTGGCATTGCTAATCATATACCAACGTGTGGCATCGGCCCCATAAGTTGATAAAGTTTCAAACGGATCGACAGCATTGCCTAAACGTTTGGACATTTTTTGTCCGTTCTTATCCAACACCAATCCGTTTGACACAACATTTTTATAGGCAACCGAATCGAAAACCATCGTTCCTATAGCATGAAGTGTATAAAACCAACCACGAGTTTGATCGACACCTTCAGCAATAAAATCGGCTGGAAATGATTTGTGTTTATCTATTTTCTCCTTGTTTTCAAAAGGGTAATGCCATTGGGCATAAGGCATAGAGCCAGAATCGAACCAGACATCAATTAAATCACTTTCGCGCTTCATTGGTTTTCCTGAAGCTGAAACTAAAATAATTTCATCGACTATATTTTTATGCAAATCGATTTTCGCATAGTTTTCTTCGGAATTGTTTCCAATTTCAAAATCTTCAAAAACATCTTTTGAAAGTACGCCAGCTGAAACTGCCTTGGACATTTCGTTCTTTAATTCTTCAACTGAACCAATACAGATTTCTTCTTTACCATCTTCGGTTCTCCAAATAGGTAATGGAATACCCCAATAACGTGAACGTGATAAATTCCAATCGTTGGCATTCGCTAACCAGTTACCAAAACGACCAGTTCCTGTAGCTTTTGGTTTCCAGTTAATGGTTTCGTTAAGCTCGAACATGCGTTCCTTAACATCAGTCACTTTAATAAACCAAGAATCTAATGGATAGTAAAGTATTGGTTTATCGGTCCTCCAACAGTTAGGATAACTATGTTTATATTTTTCAACCTTAAAGGCTTTGTTTTCTTCTTTTAATTGGATGGCAATCTCAACATCCACCGAGCGTTCAGGAGCTTCGCCATCATTATAATATTCATTCTTTACATATTTACCAGCATATTCAGCCATTTCTGGACGAAATTTTCCTTGTAAATCAACAAGTGGTACCAAATTTCCGTTTTCATCTTTTACCAACATGGGCGGCACTTCTGGAGTTGCTTGTTTGGCTACCAAGGCATCATCAGCACCAAAAGTTGGAGCTGTATGCACTATTCCTGTACCATCTTCAGTAGTTACGAAATCACCAGCAATAACTCTAAAGGCGTTTTCGGGATTATCGTTTGGCAAAGTGTATGGTAATAATTGTTCGTAGGTAATGCCTGCTAAATCTTTCCCCACAAACTCTTTTACAACATAGTAAGGAATTTTTTTATCATCTGATTTATAAGCTAATAATTCTGTTTTATCCTCAACACGATTAAACTTGCCAGCAAATTGATAACTCACCAACTTTTTAGCAAGAATCACTTTAACAGGTTCAAGGGTATATTGATTAAAGGTTTCAACCAATACATACTCAATTTTTGGTCCAACCGTTAATGCGGTATTACTTGGCAATGTCCAAGGTGTGGTGGTCCAAGCCAAAAAGTAAATAGTTCCTTCATTTTGTAAAAAGTCAGGTAATGATTCTGCTTTGGCTTTAAATTGAGCAACCACCGTAGTATCAGTTACATCTTGATACGTTCCTGGTTGGTTTAACTCGTGAGAACTTAAACCAGTTCCTGCTTTTGGTGAATACGGCTGAATGGCATAACCTTTATACAACAAGTTTTTATTGTAAATCTGTTTTAACAACCACCAAACAGATTCCATATATTTTGGCTCATAAGTAATGTATGGGTCATCCATATCAACCCAATAACCCATTTTTTGTGTGAGGTCGTTCCAAACATCGGTATAACGCATCACGGCTTTACGGCAAGCGGCATTATAATCTTCAACAGAAATGGTTTTACCAATATCTTCTTTGGTAATTCCCAGTTCTTTTTCAACTCCAAGTTCAATTGGCAAGCCATGAGTATCCCACCCCGCTTTACGCTTCACTTGGTAGCCTTTCATGGTTTTGTAACGAGGAAAAATATCTTTAATAGCACGAGCTAAAACGTGATGTACTCCTGGAAGTCCATTGGCAGAAGGTGGCCCTTCAAAAAATACAAATGGTTCATTGCCTTCGCGAGTAGATACACTTTTTTCAAATATGTTGCTTTCTTGCCAATAGTTTAGAATGTCTTCGGCTACTTTTGGTAAGTCAAGTCCTTTATATTCAGGAAATTTCGTGATCATTATATCATGTTTCTTTTCGATGCGCGAAAATAAGAATTTATCACGAAATGATTAATTATTATCACAAAAAAAGCCAAAACAAATATTTTGGCTTTTTTTGACTAACTCAATTATTCATTAAACTAATTGATTATGATTTTTTTTCATTGAAACAATCAAAAAAACCAATTAAACGCATCCTAAAAAACATGAAATACATAAAAAATGGATGAAATGCGTTGTTATTCTAAATAAAAATTCATGTTTTATAGGTTATCATTTACCTAAATTGGAAACAATATTGATTTAAAAAATAAACAGAACCTAACAAAAATCAGATAAAATGTTTATTTTATCCGACAAAAGGTTTATTTCAGGGAATTTTAAATATTTTCTTATAAATTTTTCAAGTTAATTTTAATACCAAATCTTCAATTTTTGAGATTAATTGAATTTTAATTTTAAGATTTTTTAATGAAATTTTATTGTATTTAGAAACATAAATGGTTGAAAACCCAAGTTTTTCAGCCTCGAGAATGCGCTGCTCTACACGTTGTACTGGGCGAATTTCGCCTGACAAACCAACCTCAGCTGCAAAGCAAACATCATTATTTAACGCTATGTCTTCATTTGAAGATAAAATAGAAGCTACCACAGCTAAATCTATTGCAGGATCATCAACGGTTATCCCTCCAGTAATATTTAAAAACACATCTTTGGCGCCCAACCTAAAACCTGCGCGTTTTTCCAATACAGCCAATAACATATTTAACCGTTTGGCATTAAAACCGGTAGCACTTCGTTGTGGCGTGCCATAAACCGCTGTACTTACTAAAGCTTGCACCTCAATCATGAGTGGACGCATGCCTTCTAAAGTTGCTGCGATAGCATTACCTGAAAGTTCCTCATCTTTTTTAGATATTAAAATCTCCGATGGATTTGATACTTCCCTTAAACCAGAACCTTGCATTTCGTAAATACCCAATTCGTTGGTTGAACCAAATCTGTTTTTATGGGCTCTCAAAATTCTAAATACATGGTTTCGATCGCCTTCAAACTGCAAAACCGTATCTACCATATGCTCTAAAATTTTTGGTCCTGCAATATTTCCATCTTTTGTGATATGACCAATTAAAATAACTGGCGTAGCTGTTTCCTTGGCAAACTTTATGAGCTCAGTAGTACATTCTTTAATTTGAGAGATGCTACCTGATGAAGACTCTATATAATCACTATGTAATGTTTGGATAGAATCTATAACAACTATATCAGGATCTAATTGCTCTATTTGTTTAAAAATATTTTGAGTTTTAGTTTCAGTTAAAATATAGCAATTATTGTTTTCGGGATTAATACGTTCTGCACGCATTTTTATTTGTTTTTGGCTTTCTTCACCCGAAACGTAAAGTGTTTTGTATGGTAATTTCAGTGAAATTTGAAGTAATAAGGTACTTTTCCCAATTCCTGGCTCACCTCCTAAAAGTATTAACGACCCTGGTACAATGCCACCTCCTAAAACACGGTTAAACTCTGCATCCAAAGTGTTTAATCGTATTTCTTTTGAAGTATCAATCTCATTGATTCGCAATGGAGCTGACACCCTTTTTGTAATTGAACTTGATGTTTTCCAATCGCTCTTTTCTGGCTTTTGGATAACTTCTTCAACTAGGGTATTCCATTCTTTACAAGCATTACATTGCCCCTGCCATTTGGCATATTGCGTCCCGCAGTTTTGGCAAAAAAAAGTAGTTTTTACTTTTGTCATCAATATCCAAAATCTGCTTTAATAGAATCTGCTCTTTCCAATACCTCATCTTTTGTAATACCAGCTATTTCCTCTAGTGTGTAGGCCGATTGATAAGTTCGCATAGCTTTTTTCAGTTCACCCGTTTCTTCATAAAAGCGCCCTAGGTAATACAAACCAAGTAAGGTATCTGGGTATTCCTTTCTTGCTATTTTGCCCAAATCTTCATAATACTCGAAAGTTTCACTTTTTTCAATAACAGCAGCAATAGCTTTAAAATCGTTGATTAATACTTGTTTGTCAATGTCGAACAAGTTTTTAATGGTTTGATATTTTTCTTCAAGATATATTACAGGAGATGTTTCTAACTCTAAAATAACATCTTTGTATTCTTTTTTTGAAATGGGCTGAAAAACTTTAAACATCCACTCTATGGCACTTGGTATGGCATGTGTAGGTAACGAATAATGGGTTGGGCCATTGAAGCCGTCAAAATCAAAAAATAAATTATCGTTATCAATCGCTGCTAAATCAGTATTTAAAGCATAGGACATTTGTTTTATAGAGGAACTATCATTATCGGTGTTTGCTAAATAATAGAATATTTTAGACTCTGTTTTTGTTAACACTTCAGGAAGATAGTCTATCATATTAGGTGCTAGTTCTGGACTTACTGAAATATAGCCTTTAAATAGAGGGTTTGGTTTTAACAAATAATAGTTAATGTAATTGGCTGTTTCGCCATGCCCTACTGCAACCCTAAAGCTTCCTGCTCTATAATTTTTTTCAATATATGGAATAAGCTCAATGCCTATAAACTCAAAAAAAGCAGCACCCGTTTCTATTGGCAATGAGTTTTGGGCAGAATACATGCAATCATCATATCGTTTGTTATATTGATTGACCCCAACTACAATGGCTTCTGGCATATCCTCCCAATATGAAAAATAATCTACATTTCCTGCTACAGCTTCAAACATATAATCACCATCAAGAACAACAAACAATGGATAGGTTTTATCGCTATTGGCACTATAACCTCTAGGTAGTTGAATTTTTAGTTCTCTTTCCTCTCCCAGTGTAGAAGATTGAAAGGTTTCATATTTCACCTGTGCTTTGATAAGATTAAAAGAACAAAACAAGAATAATAGTAAAATGATAGTTTTTTTCATTTTAAAAATGATTTGAGTTTTATACTGCCAAGGTAATAAATTAACAGAGAGATTAAAAGGAATGTTTTAGCAACCTATAAAGAAGTTTTAAACTGATTTCTTTCGGTTGAAAATAGGTAAGTAAACAAGGGATAAGCCCCCAAAAATGATTACCATAAGGGTTTGGGATGCCCACATTATATAGCCAAAAGCTATACTCGGTTCTTTTTCAATTCCAAATAATGAAAAAGCAGCATAAACCGCCAAAGGATAAGATCCAATACCCCCATTTGTGGCGGCAATACTAAAACTAGCTGCTATAAACCCAATTAAAATTGTAGCAAGGGGAATATTAGTGGTTTGTTCCAAAGAGAATGATGTTGCATAAAACATGAGTACATACATAAACCAAATAAAAAGTGTATGGAAAATAAATGGCCATTTCTTTTTCATTTTAAAAATACTCAACGCGCCTTCTATTAAACCGTTCACAAATTTTTTGAGATTTAAAGCTAATGCTGATTTACTTTTTTTTATAAACCTTAAAAAGAAAATAATTATTACGGCTACAACAACTGATGCCATTAAAAGCTTTTTAGGCTCAAACCTTTCAATAAAAAACCCATAAATAAAATCAAACTCCAATAGAAGTGTAATAAGTATGATGCCCAACATAACAAGCATATCTGCTATACGCTCTGCTACTATGGTACCAAAACCTTTTTCAAAAGGGACCCCCTCATAGTTAGTAAGTATGGAGGCCCTGGCCACTTCGCCAGCTCTAGGTATGGTATAATTAATTAAATAGGTGGCAAATACAGCCATGATACTATTGCCCAATTTAATACTATAGCCCATTGGTTCCAGTTGGAAACGCCAACGATAAGCACGCGACAAATGACTTAATAGCCCTAAAAACACACCTAATAAAACCCAAGTATAATTGGCTTTTTTAAAGTACCCTACCAACTCTTCGATTGATATTTGAGACAGTGAGTACCAGACCAAAAAAACTCCCAGTAATAATGGGAGTGATATTTTTAATATGCTTTTTATATTAAGTTTCAAATTTTATTTTAAAAGGTTAGTGGCTTCATCTGGAAACACCAATGAGGGTTTAAACACTTTAGCGTCTTCTATATCCATAAAAGCGTAAGTGATTAAAATTAAGGTGTCGCCCACTGACACTTTTCTGGCGGCTGCTCCATTTAATGTGATTTCCCCACTGCCTCGTGCCCCTGGTATACAATAGGTTTCTAAACGCTCTCCATTGTCGTTGTTGACAATTTGAACTTTTTCACCTTGTATAATATTGGCAGCATCCATCAAATCTTCATCAATAGTTATACTCCCTATGTAGTTGAGTTCTGCACCCGTGCATTTAACTCTGTGTATTTTAGATTTTACTACTTGAATTTGCATGTGGCAAAGATAATTAATTTAAAGCGATATTATCAATTAGCCTAATATCATCTGCATATACTGCTACAAAAGCTCTGTAAGTTTTTTTGTTTGATTTTCGTTCAATCGGTTTTAAGGTTTTGGCATCAGCAATTATAAAGTACTCTAGTTCCAATAACTCATGTTCAGCAAACTGCTTTTCAACCCATTCGGTTACTTTATTAGCACTTTTTGTGCCAAAAAGTGTTTTGGCAGTTTTTAGTGTTTTATAGATAAATGGAGCGGTCTTTTTATATTCGGGTTTTAAGCGTGTATTACGCGAACTCATAGCTAAGCCATTAGGTTCACGGTGTATTTTACAGCCTACTATATTTATTGGAATGTGATGTTTTTCAACTAGTTTTTTAATAATTGCCAATTGCTGAAAATCTTTTTCACCAAAATAAGCGTTATTAGGTTCTATAATTTCAAAAAACCTTTTTACTATCGTGCCTACCCCATTAAAATGCCCTTTTCTAAATTTACCTTCCATTTCATGTTCCAAGCCATCAAAATCAAAAACTTGCGAAACCGTATTGCCTTCATAAATATCATCGACTGTTGGCGCATAAACCAAAATATGAGTTTCACTAACTGTTTTTAATAATTCAACATCTTTTTGAAGCGTTCTTGGATACTTCACAAGGTCTTCTTTATTGTCAAATTGGGTTGGGTTTACAAAAATACTTACCACAACACAATCGTTGTTTTCCAAAGCTTTTTTAACCAGCTGTAAATGCCCAAAGTGCAAAGCTCCCATGGTAGGAACTAGTCCTATGGTTTGGTTTTTAGCTTTTAAAGCATGAATTGCCGTTGTAATTTGTTGTTTTTCTGAGTAAACTTCCACGATTTAATAAAAAATTAACGCGTGCAAACTTAAGATTTTACAGTCAATTAGCATAAATTTTTGTAGTTTTGCATGTTTTTTATTTTGAATTTTACAAAGTCTTCCCTTTTTAAAACTGGCTTTATAAAATTTCTATTTAAAAAAATTCAATAATTGCTGATGGTTTAAACATCATTTAAAGTCAACAAAAACAATCATATGAAAGATAAGAGGATATTATATGTATCATCTGAAGTAGTGCCTTATTTACCTGAAACCGAAATTTCTTCAATGTCATTTGAAGCCCCAAGACTAGTGAACCAGCAAGGGGGTCAAATACGAATTTTTATGCCTAGATATGGCAATATTAATGAACGCAGACACCAACTGCATGAAGTAATAAGACTTTCTGGAATTAATTTAGTGATTAATGATTTAGACATGCCACTTATAATTAAAGTTGCCTCTATCCCGAAAGAACGTATTCAGGTTTATTTTATTGACAATGATGAGTATTTTAAGCGAAAAGCAACATTGACAGACGAAGATGGTAATTTGTTTCCAGATAACGACGAACGTGCCATTTTCTTTGCAAAAGGAGTTATTGAAACTGTTAAAAAATTAAATTGGTCACCAGATATCATTCATGTTCATGGTTGGCTGGCTTCTTTATTGCCTTTGTACCTAAAAGAATATTACAAAGACGAACCTCTTTTTAACGAAAGTAAAATAGTAACTTCAATATATAATCAAAGTTTTAACAATACGTTAAATAAAGATATGGTTAATAAGATTAAATTTGACAGCATTAATGAAGATACTGTTAGTGTACTTGAAGAACCATCATATATCAATTTAATGAAAGTCGCTATTGATTATTCTGATGCATTAATTGTAGGGTCTGAGAACATTCCAGACGATTTAACCAAGTATTTACAAGCATCAAACAAACCTATTTTAGAATATAAAAGCAAAGATGAATTTGGTGAAGCTTACACGACATTCTTTAATAATTCCGTTTTAAGCTAAACTAGTACGTTCATCAAATTATATATGAAAAAGACGATTAAAGCCCTTAAATTTCCTGTTGCCTTTTTACTGATTTTATCCTCTTTTATTGCTTGCGATAAAGATTTTAATGTTATTGAAAGTGATGTTTTAGGAAAAGAGAACTCGAATTTTACAACTGATAATGACATTTTACCTATTGTTGCTTACAATAAAAAATTAGATTCTTTACAAATTAACAACTTACCATCTAGCTTACTTGGTATCTTTAATGATCCTACTTATGGTAAAACTACAGCTAGTATTGTTACACAAATAACACCCACATCGTTCAATCCAGATTTTGGTACCAATCCTGTTATTGACTCTGTTGTAATAAATATTCCATATTACAGCACCCAAATAGCAACTGATGCTGTTAGTGGTAATGCAATATACCAACTGGATTCTTTATATGGAGATGCCACAGCGCCCATTAAACTTTCTATTTATCAAAACAATTATTTTTTAAGAAGTTTTGACCCTTACGGAGATACCGATAGTAGCCAAAGGTATTATTCTAACTCCAATAGTTCTTTAAATTCAGCCCTAACAACTACAAATACTGTTAATTTTGACGGCCATGTTGTGGCCACCATACATGTTAATGATAATTTTCTTCCATCGAGTGACCTTGTTGAAACATGGGTAATAACTGATACAGATACAACGAAAACATTTTCTGCCCCATCTTATAGAGTTGTTTTCGACAAAGATGTATTTGAAGATGAAGATGAAATTACTTTTTGGAAAGAAACAATTATTAACAAACAAGATACTCCCGAGTTAAGTAACAGTAATAATTTTAACGACTATTTTAGAGGAATCTATTTTAAGGCAGAATCGTTGGGGAGTAATGGCAATATGATATTGCTTAACCTTGCATCTAACAACGCTAACATTACTATTCATTACTCAAAAGATTCAACAGAGGCAGGTGAAAGAACGCAATCCAGTTACACGCTAAACTTCACTGGAAACAGGTTAAATACTTTTATCAACGATCACAGTTCTGTAGTATTACAAAATGGCGATAAAAATACAGGAGACAACAAACTTTACATTAAAGGCACATCTGGATCTATGGCGGTTATAGATTTGTTTCCTAGTAATGAGCTTGAAAATTTTCTGAATACTTATAGGATACCTGATGGTAACGGAAGCTATTTAAAAAATAGCTCTGGGGAGTATATTTTAAACAGGCTTATTAATGAAGCCCAATTAGTAGTTTATGAGGATGAAACCATATATAATGACCTTGATGAAAACGGAAATGCATACCATAAGTATGACCGTATTTATGCATACGACATAAATAATAATAGACCAACTCTAGACTATCTATTAGACCAAACTGAAAATTCATTAAATCCTTTAAGTTCTAAAATTATTAGTCTAAGTCAACGTGATACTATTACAGGTAAATTCAAAATAAGACTTACAGAGCACATAAATAATATCTTGTTAAGAGACTCTTTAAACACTAAAATAGGATTAGTGCTGTCTACCAATGTGAATATAGACTATAATACAAGTAACGGCTCATTCAATACTGCTGAAATTTTAAATAGTAATGATGATGTTACGGGAATCCCTGCATCAGCATTAATAACCCCAAGAGGGACCATTTTATATGGTAGTAATAGCAGTGTTCCTGAAAACAAACGATTATCATTAAAATTGTACTATACGGAACTTAATTAATTGGTTAACTATACATTTCATTCACTGAAATTCATAATAACACAATTAAAAAATGAATTTCATCGAATAAAATGTGGGGTTTGTATAATAATTATCAGTAGTTAGTATTTATTTTTCATATTTGCTTGTGAATTTATTAACCCTAAATCAAATTTAATAAATTATGTGTGGAATTGTAGGATATATTGGCCCCAGAGAAGCTTACCCAATTATTGTTGAAGGCCTAAAAAGACTTGAATATAGAGGTTATGATAGTGCAGGAATTGCATTATTTGATGGTACCGACCTTAAAGTTTCAAAAACAAAAGGAAAAGTTGCCGATTTAGAAAATCGAGTTGACACTGAAATCACAAAGCATGGTAACGTTGGTATTGGCCACACAAGATGGGCTACCCATGGTGTTCCTAACGATATTAACTCTCACCCTCATGTTTCCAACTCTGGAGACTTGGTGATTATACATAATGGTATCATTGAAAATTATGAAGCTCTTAAACAAGAATTAATTTCCAGAGGATACGCCTTTGAATCAGATACCGATACCGAGGTTTTAATTAACCTTATTGAAGATGTAAAAAAACAAGAAAATGTTAAACTTGGTAAAGCAGTACAAATTGCTTTAAACCAAGTAATAGGCGCTTATGCCATTGCTGTTTTTGATAAAAACAAACCTGAAGAAATTGTAGTAGCCCGTTTAGGGAGCCCTTTAGCTATTGGTATTGGCGAGAGTCAAGACGAATTTTTTATTGCCAGTGACGCTTCTCCTTTTCTAGAATATACTAAAGATGCCGTTTATTTGGAAGATGAGGAAATGGCAATTATCAGATTCCATAAAGATGTTAAAATTAGAAAAATTAAAGATGACTCTTTAGTAGACACTTATGTTCAAAAGCTTCAAATAAATTTAGAGCAAATTGAAAAAGGCGGTTATGAGCATTTTATGCTTAAAGAAATTCACGAACAACCAAAAGCTATAACAGACACTTATCGCGGTCGTTTACTAAGAAATGAAGCCATCATTAAAATGGCTGGTGTTGAGGATAACATGAAAAAGTTTCTTAATGCAAACCGTATTATCATTGTAGCGTGTGGTACATCGTGGCACGCAGGATTGGTTGCCGAATATATTTTTGAAGATTTAGCCAGAATTCCTGTTGAGGTTGAGTATGCCTCAGAATTTAGATATAGAAACCCTGTAATCACTGAAAATGATTTATTAATAGCCATATCACAGTCTGGTGAAACAGCCGATACTTTAGCTGCGATTAAACTTGCAAAATCTAAAGGAGCATTTGTATTTGGTGTTTGTAATGTGGTTGGATCATCAATTGCAAGGGAAACCCATGCAGGTGCCTATACACACGCAGGTCCAGAAATAGGAGTAGCCTCAACTAAAGCATTCACAACACAAATAACCGTTTTAACATTGATGGCACTGCGTTTAGCTAGAGCTAAAGGAACTATAAGCAGTTCTGATTTTCGTCAGTATTTATTAGAATTGGAAATGATTCCAAGCAAAGTTGAAAAAGTTTTAGAATCTGATGCTCATATAAAAAAGATTGCTGATATTTATAAAGACTCTCGCAACTGTCTGTATTTAGGAAGGGGCTATAACTTCCCTGTTGCTCTTGAAGGAGCTTTAAAATTAAAAGAAATCTCATACATTCATGCTGAAGGATATCCTGCAGCAGAAATGAAACATGGACCCATAGCACTAATTGATGAAAATATGCCAATTATCGTTATTGCTACTAAGAAAGGCCACTATGAGAAAGTTGTGAGCAATATCCAAGAAATAAAATCTAGAAAAGGAAAGATTATTGGTATAGTAACTGAAGGTGATAAACAGGTTAAAGAGCTCGCCGACCATGTTATTGAAGTTCCTGAAGCACCTGAAGCGCTTTCACCTTTACTAACCACAATTCCGCTTCAACTTTTATCCTATCATATAGCAGTACTGCTTGGTAAAAATGTTGATCAACCACGAAATTTAGCAAAATCTGTAACGGTAGAATAATAAAAACCTTAAACTTTTTAATGAATTGGCCTGATTTATTAAAATCAGGCCAATTCTTATTTTAAAGAGTTTTTTTTAACATATTGTAATTTTTGAAACCGATTTTTTGTTAAAAACTAATATGCGTGCATAATTTTTTTATATTTTTATGTACAAGTATATATTAATATACATATATTGCTACACTAAAATTAAACTAATTCAATTAAATGAAAACAATTCTACAATTATTTTTGTTGCTTTTTTGCGGATTATCCTTTTCCCAAACAACAATTACTGGTTCGGTAGTTGATGACAACAGTCAACCCATACCTGGAGCAAACATTATTATTTTAGGAACTTCCACAGGAACAGTTACAGATTTTGATGGTAATTTCACATTAACCTATAATCAAAATCCACCGTTTTCTATTCAAGCTAGTAGCGTCGGGTTTGAAACCGCTACAGTAGAAGTAACTACTAATAACCAAAAAATTAATTTTGTTTTAAAAGAAGGTACCTCATTAGATGAAGTGGTTATTTCTGCATCTAGAACCCCAGAGCGTATATTTGAATCGCCCGTAACAGTTGAACGTTTTGGCCTCAAAGAAATTAAGAATACCGCTTCGGCAGACTTTTACGATGGCTTGGAAAACTTAAAAGGTGTTGATGTAAACACCAACAGTTTAACATTCAAATCTGTAAACACAAGAGGTTTCGCAACATTTGCAAACAATCGTTTTATGCAATTGGTTGACGGGATGGACAATTCAACTCCTGCCTTAAACTTCCCAATAGGAAATTTGGTTGGGATGACAGAAACCGATGTTTTAAGCGTAGAGTTATTACCAGGAGCGTCATCTGCATTATATGGCGCTAACGCCTTTAATGGTATTTTATTCATGCGCAGTAAAAACCCTTTTGATTACCCAGGCATTAGTGCTTCAATTAAAAGAGGGATTACCTCACAAGAATCTGCTGGAGATAACGATTTTACAGACTTTAGTATTCGTGCTGCCCATAAGTTCAGTAACAAATTTGCTGCAAAAATCAATTTTGGATATTTAAAAGGAACTGATTGGGCTGCTACAAGTGAAGTAGATAAAATTGATCCAACCAGAACCAGAGCCAACTATAATTACGATGGTATAAATGTTTATGGTGATGAGGTATCCACAAATATAAGATCTGCATCAGGTCTTGGAATTATTCCTGATGTTGTAGTAAGTAGAACAGGATATAATGAACGTGATTTAACAGATTATAATGCTGAAAGTATAAAATCGGACTGGGGCTTGTATTACAGACCTTGGGAAAATGATTTTGAAATCCAATATGTTGGAAAAGTTGGTACCGGCTCAACCATATTCCAAGGTACAAACCGATATAACATTGATAATTTCTTCCAACAACAACATAAACTTGAAATAAAAAATGATAATTTCTTTTTAAGAGGCTATGTAGTTGCAGATAAAGCTGGCGACTCTTATGATATGGTATTCACTGGAATCAACATCAACAGAGCTTGGAAAAGTGATCAAGATTGGTTTGGTGATTATATTGGAACATATGCCGGTATAGAACTTAGCGGAAACCCTCAAGGCTTAACCGAACAACAGAAACATGATGCAGCAAGAGCAGTAGCAGATAGTGAAAGATATTTACCAGGTTCTCCTGGATATGTATCAGCTTTTAATAGAAGTATTAATGATCCTAACTTATCTACTGGTTCAAAATTCCAAGATGCATCAAAGTATTACCATGCTGATGCCAATTACAACTTTAGCCATTTAATAGATTGGGCTGAAATTCAGGTAGGTGGATCTTACAGGGGTTATAGTTTAAATTCTTCAGGAACCATTTATACAGATTCAGATGGTCCAATCGATTATTACGAATATGGTATGTACACGCAAATTCAAAAAAATATTGAGCTAAATAGCAATTTGGATTTAAAACTTACAGGGTCTATTAGATACGATCAAAATCAATATTTTGATGGATTCTTCTCTCCAAGAATATCAGCTGGTTTAACAGTTAATCAAAATCATAATATCAGAGCTTCTGTTCAAACAGGTTTTAGAAACCCAACAACTCAAGATTTATTTATTGGACTGGACGCTGGTAGAGCTATTTTGGTTGGTGCAGCTACTGACAACTTAGACAGATATGTAAGAACATTTGCTGTAAGCACAGAGGGACAAGGCCTTGGGCAGCCTTCTAAAATCACTCAAACTGGTCGTGTAGCCTACGAGAATTCATACACTGCAAGCTCGGTTCTTGCACTAGCCAGTACTGGAAATCCTGCTGTATTAGAAGTTTCTAATCCTGACTTAATAAAACCAGAGCAAGTATCTTCAGCTGAAGTTGGTTATAGAGGTAAATTCAATAATTTAACCGTAGACTTTAGTGCTTACTACAACAAATACAAAGACTTTATTTCTCAAGAAGTTGTTATTTCTCCGTTTTATGGAACTGTTGGAGATGGAGGTCTATCAGTTGCAGCCATTGCAAACGGCGATTATCAAGCCTATAGCACTTATACCAATTCTCCTGTTGATGTTAATTCGTATGGCGCATCCATTGGATTATCAACTAAGTTATTAGGTAATTTTGATTTAAGCGGAAGTTATACCTATGCAAAACTAGATTTTGATCGTAATACGTACCCAGATTTCACAACCAACTTTAATACGCCTGAGCACAAGTTTAAAGCGTCTTTTGGTAATGATGAATTATTTAAGAATTTTGGATTCAATATAGCTTACAGATTTAGTGACGATTACTATTGGGAAGCCACTTTTGGTAATGGTTTAGTGCCAGAATTCCATGTGGTAGACGCCCAAATAAATTTGAAAGTTCCAAGTTTTAAATCAACATTTAAAGCTGGTGCAACAAACCTTTTAGGCGATGAATACTTTACCGCTTTTGGTACTGGTTTTATAGGATCGATGTACTACGTATCATGGACCATCAATAACTTATAATTATTATGAAAAAGACAATTATGAATACAAAATATTTATGGCTGCTTGGAATCCTAATAGGATTTTCGGCATGCAACGAACCAGAAGATGTTCTTGCAGATTTTAACATCCTACCCGAAGTCGTTGAAGAACTACCCCAATTATCAGCAGGTTCTTTAGATTTTTCAAACTATGTAGCTTTAGGGGCCTCATTTACCGCTGGATATACAGATGGTGCGGTATTTAAGGCTTCACAAGAAAATTCTTTTCCAAATATTTTATCACAACAATTTGCCAAAGTTGGAGGCGGTACTTTTACGCAACCTTTAATGAATGATAATTTTGGAGGGCTTGCCGTAGGTGGAACCAGAATACAAAATCCTAGGTTGGTTTTTGGTGGTGCTGGCCCCGTACCTTTAGAAAGTATTATTGGCCCTGTAACTGTTACAACAGATTTAGCAGTAAATAATCCAACTGGTCCATTTAACAACTTAGGTGTACCAGGAGCAAAAAGCTTTCACTTGGTTGCACCTGACTATGGAAATATAGCAGGCGTTCTAGCTGGATTAGCAAACCCTTATTTTGTAAGAATGGCTTCAAGTCCATCAACTACAATGCTTACTGATGCCATAGCACAAAGCCCAACATTTTTCACTTTATCTGAAATAGGTGGTAATGATGTTTTAAGCTATGCAACTTCTGGCGGAACTGGTGTTAATCAATTAGGTAATTTAGACCCATCAACTTATGGAGGGAACGACATAACCGATCCGAATGTTTTTGCTCAAGTATTTAGCAATATTGTTACTGCATTAACCTCTGGTGGTGCTAAAGGCGCTGTTACAAATGTACCCTATATTACAGATTTGCCACATTTTACAACGGTTCCCCATAATCCAATTCCTTTGGATGCTGCAACCGCAGGATTTTTAAATAGTGTAAGTGCTTATGGAGCTTATAACGCTGGAATTGTTCAAGCTTTTGCATATTTAGTTAGCGTTAGTGCAATTAGTCAAGACGCTGCTGATGCTGAAATTGCCAAAAGAACCATTAGCTTTTCTCCAGGTGAAGGAAATGCAGTGGTGATAATGGATGAGGATTTAACAGACTTAACAGGTATCAATCCTGCATTGGTTAGTATGAGACAAGCAACAGCTGAAGACTTATTGGTTTTGCCAGCAGCTTCATTTATTGGTACTGAAGCTGTACCAGGAAATCCTCAAACTGTAAACGGTGTTGCCATACCGCTTGCCGATAAGTGGGTATTAACTCCTGAAGAGCAAATGGAAATAAAAACTGCAACCGATTCATACAATGCCACCATTTCAAGTGTTGCCAGTAGCAATGCAAATGTCGTTTTAGTAGATTTAAATAGTGTTTTAACGCAATTAGCATCAACCGGTGTTCCTTTTGATGATTATATACTAACTGCTGATTTAGTTACTGGTGGTGCTGTTAGTTTAGATGGCATTCATTTAACTGCCAGAGGCTATGCCTTAATGGCCAATGAATTTTTAAAAGCTATCGATAGTGAATTTGGTTCAAACTTTAATGCTTCAGTAAATACTGCAAAAGCTGAAAATTTTGGAACTAATTATTCTCCTTTACTACAATAAAATAAGCTTATTATAAAATTTTAAAACACCTTCCGTTTGAAGGTGTTTTTTTATTCCAAAAAACCTATAAAAACAACTTTATTTTTAAATTAAAAAAATTATCTTTGCACGCGAAAACTAAGATTGTTTTATCAAATTAAAACGCATAATATTAAATACATAAGTAATGTCTAAAGTTACAGGTAAAGTTGCACAAATAGTAGGCCCGGTTATCGATGTTGAATTCGCTGCTGGTTCAGAGCTTCCAAAAATTTATGATTCATTAGAAATTAAAAGACCTGATGGTTCCCTTTTAGTATTAGAAGTACAATCTCATATTGGTGAGGATTCTGTACGTACTATCGCTATGGACTCATCTGACGGTTTAAGCAGAGGAACAGAAGTTGTTGCTACTGGCGCTCCAATACAAATGCCTATTGGGGATGATGTTTACGGACGTTTATTTAATGTAATTGGCGATGCTATTGATGGTCTTGGAGATTTGCCTAAAGCTGGGAAATCTGGTTTACCAATTCACCGCCAAGCTCCTAAATTTGAAGACTTATCAACCTCTACTGAAGTGTTATTTACTGGTATTAAAGTAATTGACCTTATTGAGCCTTATGCAAAAGGTGGTAAAATTGGTTTATTTGGTGGTGCTGGTGTTGGTAAAACCGTATTAATTCAAGAGTTGATTAACAATATTGCAAAAGGTCATGGTGGTTTATCGGTTTTTGCTGGTGTTGGGGAAAGAACTCGTGAAGGGAATGACCTTTTAAGAGAGATGTTAGAGTCTGGAATTATCCGTTATGGTGAAGATTTTATGCATTCTATGGAAGAAGGCGGATGGGATTTATCTAAAGTTGATAAATCTAAAATGAAAGAATCAAAAGCTACATTCGTATTCGGACAAATGAACGAACCTCCTGGAGCTCGTGCTCGTGTAGCATTATCTGGATTGACGATTGCTGAATATTTCCGTGATGGTGCTGGTGATGGACAAGGAAAAGATGTACTTTTCTTCGTAGATAACATCTTCCGTTTTACCCAAGCTGGTTCTGAGGTTTCTGCATTACTTGGTCGTATGCCTTCTGCGGTAGGTTACCAACCAACATTGGCAACAGAGATGGGTGCCATGCAAGAGCGTATCACTTCAACTAAAAAAGGATCGATTACATCTGTACAAGCGGTTTATGTACCTGCGGATGACTTAACAGATCCTGCGCCTGCTACAACATTTGCCCACTTAGATGCAACAACCGTATTATCTCGTAAAATTGCAGAGCTAGGTATTTATCCTGCGGTAGATCCTTTAGATTCTACTTCAAGAATTTTAACTGCTGATATTTTAGGAAAAGAACATTACGATTGTGCGCAACGTGTAAAAGAGTTATTGCAACGTTATAAAGAATTACAAGATATTATTGCCATCCTTGGTATGGAAGAATTATCAGAAGAAGATAAACTGGCTGTATCACGTGCAAGACGTGTTCAACGTTTCTTATCTCAACCTTTCCACGTAGCTGAGCAATTTACTGGTATACCTGGTGTATTAGTTGATATTAAAGAAACCATCAAAGGATTTAACATGATTATGGATGGCGAGTTAGATCACTTACCAGAAGCAGCTTTTAACCTTAAAGGTACTATTGAAGAAGCTATTGAAGCCGGAGAAAAAATGCTTGCTGAAGCTTAATTCAATTATAAAATATGTATTTAGAAATTGTATCACCAGAAGCAACACTTTTTAGTTCAGAAGTAGATTCTGTGGTTGTTCCTGGGGTAAATGGTGAATTTGAAATGTTAAAAGACCACGCTCCTATCGTGTCGCTTTTAAAAGAAGGAACTGTTAAAATAAAAACACACACGCAAAGTCATATAGAATTTGACCAACTTCACGCTGAAGTTATACCACATTTTAATGACAAAAAAGTTTTGACTGTTAAAATTAATTCTGGTACAGTTGAAATGAAAGACAATAAGGTTATTGTTTTAGCAGATTAAGCTTTATTTCTTAATAAGACTAAAAAACGCAAAACATATGTTTTGCGTTTTTTTATGCTAATTTTTTAATCACATTGGTAACAATACCCCATATTACAAAATTGTTTTCGTCTGTTATTTTTATAATAGGATAATTGGGGTTTTCGGGTTGCAACCAAACACCTTCCTTATTCACTTTTAAGCGCTTTACGGTAAACTCGCCATCTAAAAAGCAAACGGCAATTTTATTGTTTTCGGGCTCTAAACTCCTATCAATAACCAATAAATCATTATCATCTAAACCTGCTCCAATCATACTTTGTCCACTTACGCGGGCATAAAATGTTGCCAGTTTGTTCTTAACTAGCATGTCATCTAAAGAGAGACGCTCTTGTTTAAAATCGTCTGCTGGCGAAGGAAATCCTGCAGAAATTCCTGTGTCGAAAAAAAATCCCCCAGAGTTTTCTATAAATTCTGGCATGAAAAAGGTTAAGCTTTTACTATTGCTTGCTAACATGTTATTTTAATTATATCGTTAATATTTGTGGTGTATCTTGGCGATAATCGCTCTTGGCGCATTTTCCAGGTACGTTCTAAATCTTGATTCCCCAATTTTATCTTGTTGTCCTTATACTTTTTATTCAACCCGTCAATAGCAGACATAAGCGATTTATGTTTTGGGTTTTCATGTTGAAACATATCCAATTGGTAATTATTATTGGGCACCAAACCCATTACAATAATACCCGCACGCTTGTATTTTATGCCTTCTTTAAAAATGGTGGTCACTGCACGAACCGCTTCTTTACTAATAATTAAACTAGAATCTGTTGGATAGGGCAAACTTACAATGGTACTACCACGGTGCTGTTGTGCATCCTTTTTATGCCTATCACTACTTAGCATTACATAAATCATATTACAGCTTGACTGTTGCTTACGTAGCTTTTCGGCACAACTTGTTGCAAAGGTAGAAACACGTTCTTTAATATAATTAAGGTCGCTATAGGTATAATCAAAGCTTCGGGTAGTGGCTATGGCCCGCTTATTTTTAGGTTCATCAAGCAATATTTTAGGGTTTCCCTCCAAATCTTTCTTTAACTTCCATTCTGTAATAGAGAACGTTTTTCTAACCCAATCATCATGGAGCTGAGTAAAATCGAATGCCGTTTTGCAACCTTTGGCTTTTAACCGTTTTTGTAACCGCCATCCAATACCCCAAACATCTTCAATTTTTGTCCATTTTAAGGCTTTAATACGTTTTTCATCAGAATCAATAACATAAACTCCTTTTGTTTGCTCTGGAAATTTTCGTGCTATTTTATTAGCTACTTTACTCAACGCTTTTGTTGGCGCGATGCCTACACAGGTTGGAATGCCTGTCCATTTTAAAATACGTTGTCGTATTTGGTTTCCGTAGTCATTAAAATTATAATTATTAAACCCTTTAAATTCCAAAAAAGCCTCATCGATGCTATACACTTCTACATCGGGTGTAAACTGTTCCAAAATTTGCATTACCCTACTACTCATATCGCCATATAAAGGGTAATTTGAAGAAAACACCTGAATTTTGTTAGCTTTACAAAAACCTTCCCACTTAAAAATAGGCGCACCCATAGGCAACCCAATGGCTTTAGCCTCGTCACTACGCGAGATAACACACCCATCGTTATTGCTTAAAATAGCAACAGGTTTGTGGCAAAGGTTAGGATTAAAAACGCGTTCGCAAGACGCATAAAAATTGTTACAATCTACTAGGGCATACATAGTAGTAAAGATACATGAAAGACCTCAAAAATTTAAATTTTAAACAAGGCTAAAATGTTAAAAAAGCTTTTGATGTTTTATAATACTATTGCCAACACGTTTGTACCGAACTTCTTTCCCGTTGGCACAAAACGTGTACGTAGCCTTGGATTTTTGCTCTGATACTGATAACAACAATACCTCATCTACGGTACAATTATTATCCTTTGCTACTTTTTCCTTTACATGTGCTATGGTAGCTCGTCCTTTTTTTAATTGTGCCTGTATTTTTTGATTTACTTCAGGCTCAACAAAATCATCCGTTAAATTACATATATCATTGTTTTTTGCCTTTGCCATTTCTGTAGAAGTTTCTGCATCAATATATTCCCAAGTAAAATCTGCTTTAAGCAATACTCGCCTGCCATCATCTGTTTTAACGATATAATTGTTTTGAGAAAAAGCTATAGTTGAAATAGCAAAAAGGATGATAAAGAAAGACGTTTTCATGTTTATGAACTGTTTTTATAGAATACCAAAAATACAAAACTAATCTTCAATATACTTTAAAGCCACCAAATGATAAGCTTCTTTTAACTTTTTAACGGCAATTTCTATCTCATCTTCATTTAAATGCCCAAATCCAAAATGGATAGCACAGGTATTTCTGTCTTGATAAAGGATAGTTTTTGGAAGAAACAAATCCAGTTTTTCAGCTTGTTCAGCTAATTTAACCAATGCTATTTTAGGTTCAAATTGTAGCCAAATAGCAAGTCCACCACTAGGAATTTCATATGTGATGCCTGCCATGAAATATTTTTCTAGACACCGGCATAAACAATCGCGCCTTTGCTTATAAATAATCACATTTTTCTTCATCAAGCGATGTATTTCACCTTCAGAAATCAATTCAGAGAGCATTTGCTCTTGTATTAAATCACCCTGTTTATCTAGCAATTGCAAATAGTTTTTTGCTTCCAAAACTAAATTTTCGGGCGCCACCACAAACCCAGTTTGAAAACTTGGGAATAACGATTGTCCCAATTTCCCTAGGTAAATAACCATACCATTGGCATCGGCACTAGCCATGGGCAACATCGCAGAACCTTCAAACTGAAAATCATAATCATAATCATCTTCAATAATAGCAAATTGGTAGTCTTTTGCCAGTTCCAACAACTTCAAACGACGCTCTGTACTTAATGTTTGCGCTGTTGGGTAATGCCTATTGGCGCAGACATAAACACAGCGAATACTTCCTTTTGTAAAGTGTGTTTTAATATAATCTACATCCAAACCTTCATGATCTACCGGAATTGTTTTAATACTGGCACCCGCTTCTTGAAAAATCATGTTTGACGCATAGTTGCTTAATTGCCCCACCAAAACCCTATCATTTTGTTTAATTAAAAGCTGCGACACAATATATAAGCTCATTTCAGTACTTCGCGTACTTATTAAATTTTGAGGTTTTATATGAAACCCCCTAGTGGCATTCAAATAATTACAAAGCTGTATTTCGAATACCGAATAGGTAGATTCTATGGTTTGGTTCCATTTTGAAATTAGTGATTTCCGTTTCATGGCGGCACTATACCATCTTGAAAATTGATGTACTGGATGCAAGCGTAAATCGGGCTTACCATCATTGATACTATATTTTGCATTTGATATTTGAGACGTTGATGCTAAATGAAATGAGGGTTGAAAGGGAAAACCTGTAGTTTTTGAATACTCATAAACCTGATCTATTTGCTGTGTTGTGGCCTTTATTGGGGCCGTTGTTTGTTCTGGCACCAAAACAAAAGTGCCTTTGTTTGGAATAATTTCTACCCAACCTTGGGATGCCAATTCGTCATAAACCGCTACTGCTGTATTTCTATGGATGTGCAAAAGCTCACCTAAAGTCCTAGTTCCGGGTAAAACCGAACCTTTTGATAAATATCCCCGTTGTATGGCGTTAATAAGCTGTTGTGCTATTTGAATATAAACAGCTGTTGCATTTGACTTTTCAAAGTAAATTAACTGTTTTAGAAGATGGTTAACCGGACTATTCATTGTTTTAAAACTGGACTATCTTACTCGTCCGGAAAGTTACGATTTTTGCTTCGTTTTTAAACACCATATTTTTATGAGAGCCCAATTATTCTTAACTAGTATTTTACTTTTATTTGCCTTTAC
The DNA here is from genome assembly GCA_049451635.1 of Tamlana sp. Lineage (GTDB taxonomy): Bacteria > Bacteroidota > Bacteroidia > Flavobacteriales > Flavobacteriaceae > JBMTVT01. Next base: position 43,401 of record JBMTVT010000005.1, read on the forward strand.
AGGAAAAGCCCAAGAAAACACTATAAAAATTGATTCTTTAAAAGAGGTGGTTATCACCTCAACACGAATAGATCTCCCTTTTAAAGAAAATTCAAGAACCATTGATATTATTACTTCCGAAGATATAAAAAATAGCGTCACCAATAATTTAGCCGATTTATTGCAACAAGTTGCAGGTATTGATATTAGGCGCCGTGGAACTGCTGGCAGTCAAGCCGATTTATACATTCGTGGAGGGAGTTTTGACCAAACGCTTTTACTTATTGATGGCATTAAAATGGACGATGCACAAACAGGGCACCACACTATGAATGCCGCTTTACCCATTGAGGTTATTGAGCGCATTGAAATTATTAAAGGGCCAGCAGCGAGGGTTTTTGGGCAAAATGCCTTTACGGGCGCTATTAATATCGTAACTAAAAAAGACTTAAAAAATACCGTTTCTGCTAATGTAGAAGCGGGTTCTTTTGGGCAACTAAATGGTTCGGTAACAGTTGGTGCTAATTTGGAAAACTCATCCCATATTATTCATGTAGGCAAATTAAATTCTAATGGCTATAGAAATAATTCCGACTACGAGAATTCCAACTATTTTATAAAAAGTGTTTTCAATAAAAAGGAGCAGCCTATTGAAATGATAACTACGTTTTTAGATAGAAATTTTGGCGCCGAAAACTTTTACACCACCAACCCAACCTTTAATGAATACGAAGAAACCCAAAATAGTTTAATCGCTTTCACTACAGAGTTCAATAACGACAAACTAAAAATTAAACCACGCGTATATTGGAAACGTAACCAAGACCTCTTTTTACTAAGACGTAACGACCCAAGTTTTTACAGAAACTTGCACATTACCGATAAAATGGGTGCAGAAGTTAATACGTCCTACACCTCAAATGCTGGTATAACAGGGTTTGGAATAGATATCTCAAAAATTTATATACGCAGTAATAATTTGGGAAATAGAAACCGATTTATGACCAATATGTTTTTAGAACATCGTTTTAAGTTATTAAATAACAAGCTAGATATAATCCCTGGAGTGGCCGTTACGTATTTCTCTGATTTTAAATTTCATGTGTTTCCCGGGGTAGATGTTGGCTATAAGCTAACCGACCATTTTAAACTTTACGGAAACGCTGGTTACACTTATAGAATTCCAACATATACAGATTTATTTTACAGAGACCCTGCCACTGAGGGCAACCCAGATCTAAAACCCGAAGAAGCACTTTCCGGTGAATTGGGAGCCAAATATCTATCGCCCAAATTTACAGGTTCGGTAGTGTTTTTTTACAGAGATGCGAGTAAGTTAATTGATTATGTGAAGGATATTGAAGCAGACCCATTTATGGCAACCAACTTAAGGGATTTGTATACAAAAGGATTTGAGGTAAACACAAGCTATAATTTTAAAATCCGTAATTTAAACCAGAACCTCACATTAGGGTATACATTTATTGAAGATGAAGTAGGTGATTTAAACCTCAACTTTTCTAGGTACAGCATAAACTCCTTAAAGCAGCATTTTACCTCTCGTTTAAGCACACAATTCTTTAAAAATTTCAACTTTAATGTTATTTACAAACATGCGGAACGTACCCAAGGTTTAAGTTACAATGTATGGGACGCTTCCATGGTAGTAACCTCTAAACAATTTGAGTTCACCGCCATTGTTGGTAATATTTTTGATGCCGACTACATAGAAAGTAATATTATACCTATGCCACCAAGTAACGTGCTGTTTGGGCTACGATATAACTTTAACTAACGTTTACTTGCGTTAGGGATTGTAGTGCAAATCCTTTTGCTTTGGCAAAAGATTGCAACAGAAAGCCCGACCCCGAAGTTTATTTGGGGGCAACGCCCAAATACTATTTTAAATTTGGTAACGTTTTCTTAACTTTTGGCACTAAATTTTTTTTTTAAAATTGTCGTTAAACTTACAAGATATTCCGCGTGTAAAAAGCATTACCAAAGCGGCTTTTTTAAGGCACTATTTTAAGCCACAAAAACCTGTGGTTATAGAGCGTTTTATTGAAGATTGGCCGGCATATAGCAAATGGAATTTAGACTATATGAAAACCATTGGCGGCGATATTACCATTCCGTTATACGACGACAGACCTGTTGATTATAAAGATGGTTTTAACGAGCCCCATGCTAAAATGAAATTGAGCGATTATATTGATTTGCTTAAGCGTGAGCCTACCAAATACCGCATTTTTTTATGGAATGCCCTTAAGGAAATACCTCAGCTTCAACAAGATTTTACTTTCCCAGATTTTGGATTGCGACTTTTAAAAGGCATTCCTATGCTGTTTTTTGGGGGGCGCGATTCGTACACCTTTATGCATTACGATATTGATTTAGCTAATATTTTCCATTTTCATTTTGAGGGCACCAAAAAAATTATTTTGTTTGATCAAAACCAGAATAACTTTTTATACAAAATACCCCACTCGTTAATTACTAGAGAGGATATCGATTTTAATAATCCTGATTTTGAAAAATGGCCTGCGCTAAAAAAGGCCAAAGGATGGGTTTGCGAACTTAACCATGGCGAAGTGCTTTACATGCCCGAAGGCTATTGGCATTATATGCGTTATGTAACCCCCGGGTTTTCCATGAGTTTACGTGCCATTGCCAGAAACCCAAAAAACTTGGGAAAAGCGGTTTATAATGTGTTTGTTATGCGCACGCTTGATAATGTGATGCGCCGTATTAAGGGGCAAAAATGGATAGACTGGAAAAACGAACAGGCTATTTTAAGAACCAACAAAAAAAATGGTGTTATGGTATAAGCTCGTTGGCTTTTTCGTATACCAAATGCATTTCCCAGCCTCGATAGAGCAGATAATCGATTAATTTTTTCTTTTTCTTAAACTTGTTGGTTTCTTTTATGTTATTTAGCCTTTTTTCGGCTAAATTATTGAAAACCTCGATATACTTCTCATTTTCTATTTCTGCAAGTGCTTGATTTATATTAACTTTTCCTATTTCTTTTTTCTTAAGTTCATAAGTTAAACGGCTGCGCCCCCAATTCTTGATTTTAAACTTACCGCTTACAAATGTTTTTGCAAAACGTTCTTCATTTAGAAAGTTGTGCTTTAGCAAATGGACTATAATCGTATCGATAGCTTCGGGTATCATGTGCATGGTTTCTAGCTTTCGCCTTACTTCTTGATGGCAACGATCTTGGTACGCACAATAATGCTCCAGTTTTTTGGTAGCCTCTTGTAGTGTATATGTTTTTTTGGTTTGCATGTGTTTACCAAAAATAAGAATAGAAATAAGAATATTATTAAAAAAATATAAAAACCCAAATCCATTGTACTTGCATATGTAAAGTGCATGTTTAAAAACCCCTATAGCTATGAAAAAATTTGCCCAAAAAATCAAAGTATTTATGAAAGCATTAAAAGAGCATGCTGTTGCTGCTTCTTATGCCATAAATAGATAACCCGTTTGAATTATAAACACAATTGGTGAGTTTTCTATTTGAATTCTACTTAATTTTAGTTACAATAATTGTGTTACAAACTATATTTTAACGATACCACAAAGTTTCTTCCAGCGGCTGCAATTCCAGAAGAATAAGTTTTATAACGTTGGTCCGTTATATTTTCTAAACTTGCAGTAACAGATGTAGAGTTGGTTACTTGATATTGTGTTCTTAAGTTTAAGGTGTACCAAGATGGACTGTATGGGTTGCCATTAGCATCTAAAGCATAGATATAATCTTTTTCAGTTTCAGATGGAGCCAATTGGTAAAAAGATAATTCACTGTTATAATTAGCGAAAAAATCTAACTTTAAATTATCTGAATTCCAGACTAAATGTGTGTTTCCAAAGTTTGGAGCTACATGTCTAACAGGTACCTCAACATTCCCTTCTACTTCTGTACCTCCAATGATATTGTATTGTGAATTAAGAGATAGTTGATTACTGAAATTAATTTTCACACCTACTTCAAACCCATAAATCCATGCTTTTGAGGCATTTTGTATGGCTTGTACATTGCTTAATTCGCCATCATAAATAATCTCTGTTTCACCATTTAAAGTAAAATCTCTTCGTACCAAAGCATTATCTAAATAGGTGTAATAGGTATTCATGTCTAAAATAACAGCATCATCAAAATTTAGTTTTAAACCTAATTCACCGCCATAAGCATATTCTGGTCTTAAGGTTTCATTAGGCACAACCACAGAACCCGGTTCGGAGTCAAACACTTTTCCAATATCATCAATATTTGGTGCCCTAAAAGCCGATGATACGTTTAATTTCCATTGTATGGTTTTACTTGGTAACCAACTAACACCTGCAGTTCCAGTAAGTGCTCCGGCTTTATTTGTTGAAACCTCAAAAGGTAAATTTAAATAGGAGTTATTTTCAATAAAGCTTGCTTTTGAAACTACATGGTTAAACCGTAAACCCGATTGAAATATAAACTTTGGGTTGGGTTTATACTTAATACTAGAATAAGCAGCCGTAGATTGCCAACTTGCGCCATTTGGATATCTTGAAACTGTTGGTGTTGACGTGCTAGCATCAATATTTTCCTCATTTCCAGTAGATTTAACTTTGTTGTAAATATATTCTACTCCATAAAAAAACTCGGTTTTAGCACTCAATGTTTTTTCAAAATCCAAATTAAAGGAATAGGCATCAACGGCTTCTTTACGAATGTTTCTTATAGGCGATTGAAAGTCTCTATCCATTCTGCTTTCTTGAAAGTTCTGATATGCCATTGTCGCCTTTATTTTGTCGTATAAATTTGAACTGCTGCTCAATTTGGTAATTTGTAGGTTAGACATAAACCATTTTTGTGGCCCGTAATGCCACTGCGCAGATCGCAATGTGCCTCTTCTGTATCGTATTAAACGGTCGTATCTAGAATAGTTAGACGTAGCTGAATAATACAGCCCCAAATCGAAACTTAAATTGTTATAAGGTTTGTAATGTGCTTTTTGCATTAAATTTATTTGACTATATGCGGTAGGTTTTTGAACCAAAGGATTTTTATTCTCAATTATCACATCGCCATTGCTGGTTGCAAGTGCGAATTCTGGTCTTAAATACGCATTTGGCCCATGGCTGCCCATGCGTAAATCTCCAAAATCGGAGTAACTCGCATTGGTTACAAAAGCCCATTTTTTATACCCTAAATTAAAATCGAAATGTCCTGTTTTTTCATCGCTTGTTGTAGCATATCGTAAAACCATATTAGCGTTAAACAACAACGAATCGTTATATGATAGTTTTGGCTTTTGGGTATAAAAACTCATTACGCCTCCAATGGCATCACTACCATAAATTACTGATCCGGAGCCTAAAGTAACTTCGGTATGCTGAATGGAAAATGGGTCTATAGATATAACGTTTTGTAGATTGCCCCCTCTAAAAATAGCATTGTTCATTCGTACGCCATCAACTGTTATTAACAATCTATTGGTTGAAAATCCTCTAATCATGGGGCTACCACCACCTAATTGACTTTTTTGAATGTAAATATTTCCAGTGTTTTCCAATAAATCTGCACTTGTTTGAGGATTTGCAAGTTCAATGCTTGAAGCATTCATCCTAACTATTTTCTGGGGAATGTCTTTTTTGCTTTGCTCAAACTTTGAAGCAGAAATTACTATCTCGTTCAACCCTTGCGTATTTGAAAATAGATACACTCGGTTTAATGTTCCCATTTGTTGTTTGGTGATTTTTTTTAAAACATGAGATATGTGTTTAAAATAAATGGTTTCTGTTTCTGAAAATTCATCTAAATCGGCTTCCCCCCTGAAGTTTGTGATTACACTTTTAGTCTTATCTATATTGTAAATAGCAACGCCAAAAATGGGTTCTTTAGTTGTAGCATTTAAAACTTTAATGTTTTGGGCGTTAATACCTGAATGTATAATTAAGGAAAGAAGTACTGTAAAAAAACCCTTCATGTTTTAACTAAAAACTTGATTAAATACTTGTAACGATTTTGGGGTTTTAAAACTCCCCAAATGTAATTCAAAATAAAGCAACATCATACTTAAAAAGGATTGCCTTTGTTTTGCATTAATTTTTACAAGATATAACGCATCAAATGTTGTGCCTAACAGTTGTTTTAGAAGTATTAAATTTTCGCCTGAAATGGTATAATCGTCGTATTGTTTGCTTTCAAACTTACCTTCTCTTAAATTGAAATAGGGCGATTCGGTATTAGTTATATCTGGGTAAAACCCTAAGTATTTCGATAAATTCAGAAGAAATAGTAAATGGAAATTTGAGAATTCGGATTGTTCATCCAACCACAACAACGTGGTTTCTATATAGCTAAAAAGCGTTTCGTTTGGTTCTTCTTCTTTTAACGTGCTTGATAATACTTCGGACAAAAACATTACAATAGCGCTTTTTAAAACATGGGTGTGTAAGCTGCTATAAACATGATTCATTTTAGTATCGCTAACGCTTTGTAAGGACCTATTCTCTTTATGATTTATACTTAATTGTAATTGTGAAAGCAGTTGAAAATAAGCTGCTTTGGTATTCGATTTTTTACTTTTTAAAACTCCGCGCAATAAGAAACTAACAACGCCTAATTGTTCTGTATAACATTTTACAATTAAATCGTTGTCTTTATATTTTAGTTTGGAAAGTACAATAGCGTTTGTATTAATGAGCATTATCTAACTACCATTAATTTAATAACTTTTGTTTCGAAAGTATCTAAATCTGAAAGCATTATTAAATAAACCCCAGAGGCCACTAAGTTATTGGCTAGGTTTTTGCCATTCCAGTAAGCGGTACCACCATCTATTTCCAAGTTATAACCGCTGTACCGTTGATTGGTTCTAGATTGTGCTTCTGCCAGTAAATTGCCTTCAATATCGGTGATTTTAATATTAACGTTTTCAGAAATATCCTTGATTTTTACTTTTTCATCCACAATATTGAACCCTGGACGCACCGGATTGGGATACGCGTAAGCACTTGATAAATCTTCAAATGGACTGGAACCACCAGACTTAAAAGACACCAACCCCCTACTAGTGGCAATATAAACGATGCCGTTTGTATCATCAATAGAAACATCTCTGACACTATTTGATGGCAATGGGGAATTATCTTCTGTAAAATGAAAAATGGTGTTTTGCCCATCTGATGAAAAGTAGAACAATCCTGAATCATCGGTACCTATCCACTTGTTATTGGAGCCATCAACTTCAATATCTGTTATATTTTGCTGAAATAACAACTCTTTGGCTATTCCATCTTCTTCAATAATGATTTCTTCAACTTGCACATTATCATCTGTAAAAAAATTTGTTGTATTGTACAAAACCCTTAAACCTCTATAAGTTCCAATCCAAACTTGATTACGCTTATCTACAGCCAAAGCAGTAGCATATTCAGTTGGCATGTTTTCATCTTCTTTGTAAATGCTCTTAATATTAGACCCTGATTCATTAAATCCAATTAGCCCATATTTATAACTTGCAATCCATTTAGTCCCATCAATTCCTATATCCAAATCGGCAAACCCGAGATTACCTCCTAATAAACCATCTGAAATGATATCAGTAAAACTATATGATTTCCACTGATTTGAAGCTGGGTTGAATGATTTTAAAGGACTATTTATTCTACTCGTAATTGTCCATAACAAACCATTATTATCAAACATAGAAGCCCCAACCCTAAGGTCTTTATAAGCTGGGGTATTAGGCAGAATCAACGATTCTAAACCACTATTTGTTTCATTATATAAAACAGTTGGCACATCATCATTAACTTCTAGCAAACCACTAAAAAAAGAACTAATAAATACTTGCTTAGTGTTTAATGGGTTAACAGCTATTTCATTTAAGCATTTTGCTTCGAGAACTTCGCTATATCGATTATTTATCCAGGAATTATTACTTAAATGACTAAAACCCCTTCTATTTAAAGGGTATGGATTGTAAAATAAATCATACTCACCAAAGGTAACCCATAAGCCGTTTGGCTCTACTTCAATTGAAAATGGTGTGTTCATCAATGGCCCATCAGGATGTATTTCTTCAAAAATTGTTGGATTTATTTGTTGTGTTTTTAAAATCCCAAAATCTCTAGTGCCAATATAAATATTATCGTTATCAATAGTGGCACATGTGTACAATGTATTAAAAGCTGTATCAATGCCAATTTGAGAAACTACATTAAAATTTGAATCATAGACAAAAATTTTATCTTGTGTGGTTACAATTAAATTATTATTAACAGCTCTTAAATCTAATGGCGTGCTTGCATAAAAAAACATTTCTTTTATATCATCGTTAACTTGGTAGATTCTGTAGATTCTTCTGTTTGTATTGGTGGCATATAATTTATCGTCTTGTGTTTCAATAGAAGTCCAACTGCCTGGTCTAATCAATTGCCAATTTTGAAAATCTA